>JANWVJ010000009.1 GCA_025056895.1 Thermoflexales bacterium | reverse complement strand
AAAGAAGTTGCCTGTAGATATTCAGCGTACGGCGCGTCGTAAGTTGCTTTACCTGGATAAAGCCGAAAATTTACAGGATATTCAATCTGTCCCTGGGAATCGACTGGAAAAGTTAAAAGGCGATCGTGCCGGTCAATATAGCATTCGCATCAACGACCAATGGCGGATTTGCTTTGAGTGGGTTGTGAATAAGGCTCGAAACGTTGAAATTGTGGATTACCATTCGTGAAGAGAGTTGATTTATGGATACTCGACTGTCCCCTATTCATCCTGGTGAAATTCTATTAGAAGACTTCATGAAGCCATTAGGCATAAGCCAATATAGGCTGGCAAAAGATATTGGTGTATCTCCGATTCGAATTAGCCAGATTATTCGCGGTGAGCGTTCGATTACCGTCGATACCGCTATGCGCCTGGCACGTTATTTTGGCACAAGCGCATCCGTCTGGCTGCGTTTGCAGGTTCGTTACGATTTGGAAGTGGCGCAAGCAAGTTTGGGACCGTGTATCAAGCAAGAAGTGAAAGCGCTGAATGAAGTCTTACCTGCATAAAAAAAGAAGTGGCGGGCTAACAAGCGCTTGCACCTGACGCCGCTCCGCTGCGCTTCGCGGCGCAGGTGAAGCGCAGGCCGTATCCTAATGCCGCACACGAACAAACGCCCCAAAGCAGGCAAACGCGTACGACCAACATCTGAAACGTGGGCGGCAGTTTTGCGGCGAGCAGACTATTCCTGCGAATGGAACGAAGGGAGAGAAATCTGTGGATTGAAAGAAGGAGACATAGACCCCATTGGCGGAGGACGTGTTAAGCTTACCCCCGACCACAAATCACCTCATTCTGTCAATCCAGATAGCGATCCTACTGATCCAGATAAGTGGCAAGCGTTGTGCGGAAGACATCAAGTTGTAAAGAAAAACTACTGGGATAACACCACAGGGAAACTAAATGTCTTTGCGATAGTCCAGGCAGCTACCAGGGATGAAAAATGGACGGCGTTTCTGTTTCTTCTAGAGCACTTCGGATATAGCATAAACGATGCTGGGACAATTGTGAGGAACAAGGTAGAATGAAAGGGCCTGATGAGTTGATGGTGCAGTCGAAGATAGCGGATACCTATAACGCTGAAACAAGGTTGCGAATAGAGTTGTCATTGCAACAACAAGGGGTAGTCATCCTTTCCCCGATGGACATCTTCGACAGCATAAATCTAATAAAGGCTCTAGGTATTATGCCAAAGGCCACAATACTCGATCCCTGGTATAACAAGGGTTATGGTGGCGTGAAGTATAACTACAGGGAAGAAGTAATCGCTATATTGAACATCTGCGCTTCGATCTCGGACCACATATTTCTGTGGGGTTTTCCTGAGATTGTGGCATATTTCGTGGATAAATTACCAGAACCCCTAAGCCTAGTTGCCTGGCTAACGTGGTACTATAAGAACAATCCTTCGGTCATTCGCGGGTGGAGATCAAGTCAAAACGCTTGTCTTCATCTCGCACGGCCAGGCGCAAGGCTATATCCAGAACACTTCCTGAATGAGGCGCAGAAGGCGAAGCAAGCCCAGGGGAAGCTAAGGTATATGCCTGGGCCAACAAGTGTAATCGAGGCCCCACTTCTTGTAGGTTTTGTCGGAAGGAAAGAACAGACGGGACACCCAGCACAAAAGCCCATATCGGTATTCGAGCCGCTGATTTTGATGGCTACCGAAGAAGGTGATTTAGTCTTTGATCCAATGAGCGGATCAGGAACTACTGGAGAAGCCGCCCGAAAGCACGGACGTTTTGCGATTATATGCGACATCTTAGAAGAGTACACGCAAATAGCTGAAAAGAGATTAAATGTAGAGAGAATTTCTATCTAGCGCGGCCTAACCCGCGCATCAGCCGCACGCGGAGCGAGCGAAGCGAGCGGAGCGTGTCGGCTGATGCGCCAGCCGTTAGCACCCCCATAGTCACTATGTCGGAAGATACTCTCCTTTCCAGTTCGGTTACGGTAGCGAACTATCGTGATTTTGAAGCACGTAAAGATCGGGAAGCGATTGCCGATTTTGTCTGGCAACGCTTTTCGGAACGCTACGTCACGCCGCTGCGTGGAAGCAAGAGACATGGTTTCTGTATAATGGCTGTCTGTTGCCTGATGATAGAAGCTTTGGAATCTTTCTGGCAAGGCTGGCCTAATACGACGAACCGAAGCAAAACACCCCCGTTCACGCGACATGCGTTATCGCTTCGATAGGCTCCCTGGGTTCTCCCCGCCCCGTCGCCGCGCATAGTCGTCGCACTCACCCTGCAACGGGCAGCGTTCGCATTCCGGCCGGCGCGCATGACAGAGTTCCCGCCCGTGCCGGATCAGGTTCAGATGAAATGCGCCGTGCTGACCCGGCGGGCACAACTGCTCCATGACCGTGTGGGCGTGCTCGGCCGTCACTTTTGGCCCGATCAGCCCTAGCCGGCCGGCCACACGGTGAACGTGCGTGTCCACCGGAAACAGCGGCATGTCGTAGCAGAACAACAACACAATCGCAGCCGTCTTCGGCCCTACGCCCTTGATGCCGGTCAGCCACGCGCGCGCTTCTTGCGGCGGCAGATCGCGCAAGAAATCAATGTTCAATTCCCCGCGCGCCTCGCTGATGCGCCGCAGCGCAGCTTGGATGCGCGGACCTTTCTGATTAGCCAGGCCGGCCGGCCGAATGGCCTCGATCACTTCAGCCGGCTCTGCGTCACGCACCGCCTCCCACGTCTTGAAGCGCGCCCGCAATCGCGCGTAGGCCAGATCACGGTTGCCGTCGTTGGTGTTCTGCGACAAGATTGTGCTCACCAGTTCACTGACGCCGTCCAGTCGGTGCCATGCCGGCGCGCCGTATTGCTTGAGCAGCAGATTGTGAATGCGTCGCGCCTTGCGCTTCAGTTCAGCCTGCGAATCGGTTGGCTGTGCTTGAGCAGGCTGCTCCATCACCTTTCGTTTCCTTGTGCCCATTCAAGTAACTCTGCTGCATCGTCGCCTGCGGCAATCCAGATTTCTGCCGAGGCGAGCATCGCTCCGCTTGCTATCAGCGTCCCATCCGCCCGAGTGCGCACACTCAGCCGCTCAAATCGCTCGCCGCTGCATTCCAGGTGGATTTCGGTTGGTAACGGTGCGGTGGCCGGGTTCACGGCGATTATCACAGCCGGCGGTCGCGATCGATTAGACACCGTAGGTTGCACGATGAACGATTGCGTGCGCACAAATCCGCCGGCGCTGGCGGTGCTCTCTGCCCAAGCTTCCCAGGCGATTCCCTTGTCTTTCGGCAGATTCTCTTTCATGCATCGCCATAGGCCGGGTGGCGCTCCCAGATTGAATACGCCTCCATAGCTGCTGTCGATGCGCATGACTTCCAACGTGTCTATGTACACATCGGCGTCCGAAACATTCGTGACGACCAACTGAGCGCACCAGCCGCCGCGGTGTTCCTGCCACGTCCAGACCGCCTGGAGCGACTCGTCAGCCTGCTTGAAGGTCAACGGTTCATCGCTGTAGGGCCGGCCGGCGCGCACCCGCATCAGTTGAGAGGTGGCCGATGTGCTGGTGTGATAGCGCGCCTGCGCCGTGATCTTGTGCAGCGTTGGACCATCATCCCAGTTGATGGTGAGGCCCTGATCGAGCATCGCCAAAATGCCGTTCTCGTTGAGCATGGCCGGATATGCACGACGCAATACGCTGGGCTTGGCCTCAGCGATACTCCCTCATGGCCCGTTCAAGCACCGCTGCGCTGTCGCGCAACCCGCCCGGTCGGTTGCGGCTCAGCCACACGCGCTTGTGTTCGGCGATCAACTCGCGCATATCTCGACGCATGTCGGCGGTCGAAGGCCGCGTTTTGGTTAGGCTGTCTGAGGCATACGCCAGCCGGTTGAGGCCGTGGCGAATCAACCGCAACACAAATCGCCACTCGCGCGCAATCTGTTTGCCGTCCGGCGCTTCACTCAGCTCCAGCTTATCGAGTTCGCGTTCCAGCCGCCCCACTTCCCTCAATGCGCGCGCGATCTCTGCGCCGGCCACCGGCGCACTCTGGAGCCGCTCACGCACGCGCGCGAGCGGGGTGACGATGGCGAAGCCATAGGGGGTGCAGTTGAAGAATCGCTGCTCAAAGACACGGTAGATGTTGCCGATGTCGTAAGCCAGCCGGCCGGCGCGCCCGCTGCGATCAAAAAGGAGGTGCATACTCACTGCGCGCGTGATGTCGGTATCCCGATTCGATGCCGCGCACCACGACACGGCTGCCCCGTATGCATAGCCCAGGTAACTCACCGGCAGCGGTTGATGGTGGCCGTTGTCGCCCCAGTCGGTGTTTAAGTAGCCGATTGCCCCGTGCTTCAAGCCATTCTGCGCTGCGTTCAACAGATTGCCTAGCGCGTTATCCGTTCGCCCGCCGATGCTGTTCCATGAAGACGTGCCCGGACAGACATAGAACGGCACGCCCGATTCTGCGAAGCGCGCCCCGTGCGCCTCGAAAGGATGATCGTGTTCATAGCCCCATTCCAGGGCGATCACGTCTTTGGGCAGTTGCGGCACCAGCTCAGGGTGTTCCATGATGATGTCGCCCCAGAACTGCATTGTGCGGCCATGCCGGCGCACCTCGTTGTAAATCTTCAACAGGAACTCCAAATACACAACACCCGTGCCGCGCGCTTCACATTCTGCTTTGCTGCGGCCCTGTCCCAGATCGACCGTCTCATCGCATCCTACGTTGAACAGCCGGCTGGTGAAATGAGGCAACAGTTCTTCGTACAGCTCGCCGATCAATTTCAAGCTGCCCGGATCGCCGGGGCAGAGGGTGAACGGTTGGTCAAAGTGCCCCCAGCGCGTATCGCAACCGTTCGGCGCTTCGGCCAGCGGACGATAGGCGTCGTGGATCAGCCAGCGCGTCATGTGGCCAAATGAGTTTTGGTTGGGCACCAGCTCGATGTGCCGGCTGCGACAATAGGCGTCGAGTTGCAAAATCTCTTCGCCGGTCATCGGCGAGGCGTTGGCCCACACGAGCGGATGACGTTGATAGGCGAATGTGTGCTCGGTGTAGAGCTGAAACTGGTTGATCTTGAGGCCGGCCAACAGATCGACCAGCTCGAACAACGTCTTCATCGTCGGCACTTTGTCTCGGCTGATGTCGAGCATCACGCCGCGCGCCGGGAAGTCTGGGTAATCTTCGATGCGCAGGCGGGGCAAGGCGGCTCCATATTGGCGCAGCAATTGCGTCAGTGTCATCACGCCGTAAAACACACCGTCGGCGTCTGGCGCGGAGATGTGGATGCCGAGCGTGTTGATTTCCAACGCGTAGCCCTGCGCATGGCTCTGGGCCGGGTCGAGCCGCAGCGACAAGCCGACGCGGTCTTCGGGAACGCAATCCGACCCGTAAATGTGCCAGGTCACGTCGGCGTATTCACTGAGTGCGCGTTGAGCTTCCTGGGCCTCAAACAGCAACTGGGCCGGACGCGAGCTGCTGATGACGATCAACTTATCAGCCTCAAGCTGCACTGTTCCACCGGCCAGCTCGATCCATCGTGGCTCCGGCAGCAGACAGGGCGAAGTCGGTCGCAAGTGGGTGCGGGATTTGGCTGTCATGCGCCGGATTATATAGATTCTGTGTTCTCCAGTGCACTTCTTGCGGAGTCAGCGCCGGCTGTTGCATGACGGATGAAGTCGGGCGCATCACCCGCAAAGCTTGCGCAGGCCGGCTTCGCTTCATACAGCCCGCGATTTCCGCTCGCCAGGTGGCCCACGCAGGCAAATTGCTCTGTAGAAAGATACACTCGTGTTCTTGAAAGTGTTCAAGCAGATGGGGGTAAACTTTAGATATGCCAGATGCAAGCGAACTGCCCTTTGACGCCCAGCGCATTGCCAGTGTGCGCGCCGCGAAAGATGCCACGCTCAACATGATGATGCGCAAAGCCAACGTCAACGCCATCGGGGTTGGCTTCAAAAATCCCGATCGTCAAGGCCGCACCGAGCTGGCTGTGGTCGTTTCGGTAGAGCGCAAACTGCCGCTAAATGAGTTATCCGAAGAAGATCGTGTGCCGCCGATGGTAAACGGTGTGCGCACCGACGTGGTCGAAGCCGGCCACTTCGTTGCTTTGGGCGAGCAAGTGCAGCGCATGAGGCCGGCCCAGCCCGGTGTGTCGATTGGCCTCGCCGACGAGCTTTCTGCCGGCACATTTGGCTGTTTGGTTCAACGGGCTGGGCGCCGCTTTATCCTATCCAACAATCATGTGATCGCGCGCAGCAATCAAGCCCCGCTGGGCAGCGTTGTGATGCAGCCGGGCCGGTTAGACGGCGGCACATCCGCCGATCGCATTGCAACCTTGGCCGAGTTCGTGCCGATCGCTTTTGAGGGTGAGACGCCTCCTGCTCCGCCGCGCGGTTGCGCGGCCGCTGTCGCGCGTCTCGTGGGTGGCGGTCGTTCGCAGGCTGCGCCGGTCAATCAGCCCGGCAACAACAAAGTCGATTGCGCGATTGCCGTTTTGGACGATGACGGCCTCGCCAGCGCGGATATCTTGGGCATCGGCGCGCCGTCCGGCGTGGGGGCGGCTACACTCGGCACACAAATTCGCAAGTCCGGGCGCACTACCGGTCTGACAAGCGGCGTGGTCGAGCAGATCGACGTATCCATTCGCGTTGACTTCAACGGTCGTTCGGCCATTTTCACCGAGCAACTGCTGGCCGGCGCGATGAGCGCGCCGGGCGACTCCGGTTCGGTTGTTCTGGATTTGCAAGGTAATGTGGTCGGCTTGTTATTTGCCGGCTCGGCCACTGCCACCGTTATCACGCCGATTCAGCTTGTGCTGAGCGCGTTAGGCATCGAAGTGCTGATCGGCGGCTGAAGCATTCTTCTGTCTCTCACTTGGCTCAAACGCCCCATTCCACTTCTCGATGAGGAAACGGCGATGCAACTGACAACTGTCAAAGTCGATAAACCCGAAGCAGTCAATTTCATCTTGGGCCAAAGTCATTTCATCAAAACCGTCGAGGACTTGCACGAAGCGATGGTGAACGCCGTCCCGGGTATTCGTTTCGGACTGGCTTTCTGTGAAGCGTCTGGCAAATGTTTGATTCGCTTCACCGGCACCGACCCCGCTATGATTGAGCTGGCCTGTCGCAATGCACAGCGTATTGCTGCCGGCCATACCTTCATCATCTTCCTCGCCGAAGGCTTCTACCCCATCAATGTCTTGAATGCCGTCAAAGCCACGCCCGAAGTATGCCGTATCTTTTGTGCAACGGCCAATCCGACCGAGATCATTGTGGTCGAGACAGAGCAAGGGCGCGGTGTGCTGGGTGTGGTGGATGGTTTTGCGCCGAAAGGGCTGGAGAGTGAGGCCGACGTAACCTGGCGAAAAGAGTTCTTGCGCAAGATCGGATATAAGCTGTGACAGACTGCCGACCATGGCGGCGCCGTATTCGGCAGCAAGGAGATGAGACTGTGATTGTGGTGCATGTGCACGTACACGTTAAACCGGAGTGCATCGAGGCGTTCAAGCAGGCAACAATCGAGAACGCCCGCAACAGCGTCCAAGAGCCGGGCATTGCTCGTTTCGATGTCTTGCAGCAAAGCGATGATCCAACCCGCTTTATCTTGGTAGAGGTCTATCGAACGGCGGACGCGCCGGCCAAACACAAAGAGACGGCCCACTATGCTGCCTGGCGCGATGCCGTCGCCGACATGATGGCCGAACCGCGTCACAGCGTGAAGTTCGGTAATATCTTTCCTGATGATGCCGGCTGGTGAAGCGGCTGCTTTCGTTTCAACGGTGTTGTTAGCGGATCGATCCGCTCTATGACGCCCGTGCTTCCTCTGTCGGAGGTCAAGTCACGTTATCAGGATCGAACTCATTAGTTGTCACAACCCTCAATTTCGCATGGTGAACTTTGAATTTGCTACTGCCGCGCGCATCGTGTTTGGTGTTGGCGCCGTTCGACAAGTCGGTGAGATGGCTGCAGCGCTGGGCAGGTGCGCGTTGGTCGTAAACGGCTGTACGTCCGAACGCGCGACGCCGTTGTTGCAGTCGCTGGCCGAGGCCGGCCTGTCTTATGAGATCTTTACTGTATGCGATGAACCGACGGTCGATGTGATCGTGGCCGGTGTATTGCGCGCGCGCGCCGAGAACTGCGACATCGTCATCGGCTTCGGCGGTGGAAGTGCGCTCGATACCGCCAAAGCAGTCGCTGCCATAGTCAATAACCCAGGCGAGCTGCTCGATTACTTAGAGGTCATCGGCAAAGGCAAAACGATTCTCTATCCCTCTGCACCGTGTATTGCCGTGCCAACCACTGCCGGCACCGGCGCCGAGGTCACGCGCAATGCCGTGATCGCCTCGCCGGCCCATCGCGTCAAGGTGAGCCTGCGCAGCCCGTATCTGTTGCCCAAAGTGGCTGTGGTCGATCCTGAGATGACGCTGTCGGCGCCGCCGGCTGTGACCGCGAGCACCGGCATGGATGCGCTGACGCAACTGATCGAGCCGTTTGTGTGTAACCGCGCCAATCCGCTGACCGACGCCTTCTGCCGTGAGGGAGTGCCACGTGCAGCGCGCTCGTTACGGCGCGCCTTTGAGCAGGGCAGTGATCTGGCAGCGCGCGAAGATATGGCGCTGGCCAGTTTGCTCGGTGGTCTAGCGCTTGCCAATGCCGGCCTGGGCGCGGTGCACGGCTTTTCCGGTCCGGTTGGTGGGCTGTTCCATGCGCCGCACGGCGCGGTGTGTGCTGCTCTCTTGCCGCCAGTCGTGGCTCTGAATGTGCGCGCTCTGCGCGAGCGACAACCCGACAGCCCGGCTTTGAAGCGCTATGATGAAATCGCCGCGATGCTTACCGGCGACCCCCGTGCTACGGCTGACGATGCGGTGCAGTGGGTTCAAGAGTTAGCCCAAGCCTTGGACATTCCACCCCTCAGCGCCTACGGCATGGAGCCGATCCATGTTGATGAAGTTGCCGACAGAGCAGCCGTGGCCACCAGCATGAAGGCCAATCCGATTCCTTTGACCCGCGCAGAGATGCGTGAGATTCTGATGCGCGCGCTGTGAATCACCTTCTCCACAACGTGATTGTGTCAATCGCCTTGCGCGCGCGGCGTTTGGCCGGCGCTTCTGGGTCGGGATAGCCAAGCGTAATCAAACCTTGCGGCTCCCAGTCTGTTGGCAGGCCCAGTGTCTCGATCACGGTGTCTGGGCAGAAAAGCGGCGCGCACATCCAACAGGCGCCCAACCCAAGCTCGGTTGCCGCCAACAACATGTTTTGAATCGCTGCTGCAACGGCCTGGCCGGCCATCCATCGTTCGGCTTGGTTGCGTCGCCCGTCGGGGTATACGTCCATGTCCGCCATACTCAGGCAGACCAAGATCAAGACCGGCGCAGAGGTCAGGCGTTGGTATGAACGCGCCACATCCTGTTCGATTTGTGTTGGCGCAACTCCGTCGTGGGTCAGGTCAGCCCGCAGCCGCTTCCCCATTGCATCTGCCAGCCGCGCGCGCCACGTGTTGCGTATCACGGCAAACCGCCAGGGTTGTCGATTGTGAGGCGATGGCGCGCGCGCGCCGGCCTCAAGCAGCCGCCGAATGATCTCATCGCTCACCGGTCGATCGGTGTAGCGCCGAATCATCTGTCGCGCGTAGATGGCTTCAAGCGTCTGCATGGAAATCGCTTATGGGCAGCGTGTGTAGCAGCCCTCATCGATATAAATCGAGATGGGCAGGGCGGATGATCTCAGCGGCGCTCCCGTCGCGCCGGCTGAAGACAACACCCCGCACCAGCGCAGCCGGCACGCGCTCTGCTGCCTGTCCCATCAACAACGTCGCCGCCGAAGCCACCATATCGGCTAGACCGATCTCCGTATGTTGCAGGGCATACCCGAACAGGTCCCTGCGTCCGCGCCAGTCTTCGATGCCAGGCATGCCGGCCACGCCGACGGCCACGCCGATTGTGCCCAGCCGATGCGGGCGTCCGTGGCTGTCGGCGATCACCACCGGCAGATGGATGCCAAAGGCGTGGCTCAATCTGGCGCACAAAGCGCGTGCGCTGGCGTCTGGATCGGCCGGCATCAATAGAACCAGGTCCGGGTCTGCGCCCACGTTGGAATGATCAATTGCGGCGTTGGCCGAGGTGAACCCCAGCCGATGACGGGTGATAAGCACACCCGGTGCGGCGCGCGACACACTGTCTGATTCGCGCAAGATCAGCTCGACCAGACGCGGGTCCTTGCCCGTCTGGTCGGCCAGTTCCTGCGCGCGGGGCGAGGGCTGAATGTCGCGCAGGTTGACGAAGCGCCCTTCTGCTTTGGAGACGATCTTCGATGTGACAACTACTATGTCGCCACTGCGCGGCGCAAGCGCCCGCAGCGCTGAACTGAGCAGCTCCGCCAGGTCATCGCCGGCTTGGATAATCGGCAATCCCTCGACCGGGAAAATCTCAATCATCGGTGCGTGACGCCAAATTGGGGATCGCCAACCTTAAATCCTTAAAAATTGCCGCACCTCAGGTGTGAAAGCGCCTAAACGCCGGTGATGCGAATTCCGGCGCCTTTAATTTTGTGGCGCTTGTTGATGGCCAGCAGCACGCTGGTCAACCCTTCGACCACGATGGCATTATCTGCTGGCCCGGCGTCAAAGCCTCTCATGCCGGCGTCTTGAACGAGTTGCAAGGCAATCTGCTTGGCCTGGGCGTCATCGCCGCACACCAGCACATCGCAGTCGATGGCTGTGTCAAGCTTCTTCAAGTGCGTAAACGAGATGTTCTGGAAGGCTGCCACCACCTTCACGTCGGGGCCGAGCAGCCGCTGCGCTTCGACTGTGGCCGACCCGCCTGCCGGCACAGAGACGCGCGTGATGTCGGCCGGATTCACGGGCACCGTCACGTCGATCAGCACCTTGCCGGATAGCGCCGGCTGCACGCTGCGCAACGTGTCGGCATGGGCAGAGTAGGGTACGGTGAGCACAACAACTTCCCCAGCCTGCGCGGCGTCCAAATTCGTTGCCCCGCGCACGCGCGCTGCGCCGTTCCCCAGCGCCAAATTCAGTTCTTCCGCTACACGCGCTGCCTTCTCTGCGTCGCGCGAACCGATAATGATCTCGTGGCCGGCGTTTGCCCAGCGCAGCGCCAGTCCCGATCCTTCCTTGCCCGTTCCACCCACAATTGCAATTTGCATGACGAGTCGCTCCATGTTGAAATGTGCGGCGGCAAGTGTAATGGGGAGTGGCCGCTTGTCAATCGCCTGATTGACAAGCGCGATGGTCGTTGCAGTTTGCGGGTACACTATTTGTCGTCTAAGGTGTTTTGTCTCAAACCTATCGAGGAGCGTTGCAGATGGCTGGAGGGAACCGAACACGACGGGCTGTGTTGAAGTTGGGTGTGCAGGCGCTGCTGGCCGGGTCTGCACTGGCCATATTGCCGGCCCGCTCTGCTTCTGCCGATCAAGATGTCTCCGGTTCAGGCGCACACAAAACGTATCTCGGCCAGATCATGCCGCCCCCTAGGCCGTTTGGCCGGGCCATTCAGGCCGGCATCATTGTGCGCGACGTGCCCGCTGTTAAAGCGCGTGAAGTTCGCCGCTTGGCGTGGAACGAAGTGGTTCCTCTGTTGGGCCAGACGATTGGCGACGGCCCCACCACGTATAACCCGGTTTGGTACCAGATGCCCGATGGATATGCCCACTCCGGCTTTTTGCAGCCGTGCGAGCATATCTTGAATGCGCCGGTTGATCTTCCCGAAGGCAGCCTCTGCTGGGGTGAGATCACCGTGCCGATTGCCGAAGCGCGCGCCCAGCCCGACCCGAACGCGCGCTTGCGCTATCGCTACTACTACGGTTGCGTCTTTCAAGTGATTGCGCGCACAACAGACGCTGAGGGCAATCCCTGGTATCAGATTCATGATGAAAATCTGGGCAATGGTTTCTTCGTGCGCGCTGAAAACATGCGCATCATCGACCCCGCCGAGTTCGAGCCGATCTCGCCCGATGTGCTGCCTACTGAGAAGCGCATTGAAGTTGATCTGTCTCAGCAGATGATTCGCGCCTTCGAACGCAATGAACTGGTGTATGAAGCGCGCGCGGCCACCGGCGCAGCCGGCACGCGCACCACGCCGGGTGAGCACCGCATCCTGCGCAAAACGCCTTCTCGCCACATGACCGGCGGCTCAGGCAGTGGCTATTACGACTTGCCCGGCATCGGCTGGTGTACCTACTTCACGCAGAGCGGCATTGCCATTCACGGCACGTACTGGCATAATGACTACGGCCGCCCACGCAGTCATGGCTGTGTCAACTTGTTGCCGGAACATGCCAAGTGGTTCTTCCGCTGGACGACCCCGGTTGCGCCGTACACCCAACGTTGGACGCGGCCCGCTCAGAGCAACGAACCGTCGGTAGTGGTAGTGTTTTGATGGCTGTGCAGTGGCTGCGTCGGCTGGCTCTGGCCGCCGTTGTGCTGGGCGGGCTATGGACATGGATCAGCCGGCCTGAGGCTCACCAAGTCGGCGTAGCGGATGCCCCCGCTCCTCGCGTCGGCGTGCCGGCGCCGGATTTCACTCTGCCTGCCCTGAGAGATGCGCAGCTCATCCGATTGTCAGACTTGCGTGGCCGGATTGTGGTGCTCAACTTCTGGGCCACCTGGTGTCCGCCGTGTCGCGTTGAAATGCCGGCCCTGCACCACGTCCAGCACAGCATCCCAGATGTGGTGGTGGTCGGCGTGAATCAGCAAGAGAGCGTTGAACGTGTTGACCGCTTTATGCGTGAACAGGCGCTCGACTTCCCGATCGCCCTTGACGTGCAAGGCGAGGTGAATCGGCTCTATCGCGTGCGCGCCCTGCCGACTACATTCTTTATCGATCGCGCGGGCGTGATCCGCGATATCGTGTACGGCGGCCCGTTGACGAAGGCACTGATTGAAAGTAAGGTGTCTGCGTTACGCTAGTGCCCATTCATCCCATGGCTCCCATCATTCAAGTGTTTGGGTTTTCCGTTCAGGCTGGCCCTTTGGCCGCGCTGATCGGCTTTGTGGCCGGCCTATCGTTTGCTGCCCGCCTGGCGCGCTGGCGAGATGTGGATGGCGCGGCCATCCACGATGCTGGCTTCTACGGCGCCCTGGCCGGCTTGTTGGCCGCCCGCTTCGGCTATGTCGTCGCGCACTGGTCTGCTTACGCCTCAGAACCGCTCTCGGCGCTGATGCCGAGCTTGACCGCTCTGTGGCCCTGGACGGGCTGGCCGGTTGGATTGGCTGTAGCCGGTTGGATGCTCTGGCGCAAAGGCATGGCGCGCGCTGAGGTGCTTGACGTGCTGGCGCCCGGTGTGCTGTTGGGGGCGATTGGCATGGCCGCAGCAGATTTTCTGAATGGCGATAGCCTTGGTCTGCCGACAACCTTGCCTTGGGGGGTCGCGTTGTGGGGCGTTGTTCGCCACCCTGTGCCCTTATATGAGATCGCGGCCCTGGTGATCATCGCCGGCAGCGCCGTCGTGAGCGTGCGCCGCCCATTGCCGGCCGGAGCGGTCGCGCTCGGCGCTCTGGCCGCGTATGCGATGGCGCGCGTGGCGGTCGATGGCTTTCGCGCTGACGGCGCACTGTTGGCCGGCTTGCGCGTCTCGCAGCTTGCCGGCGTTGGAGTGAGCGCTGTGGCTCTCTGGTTGCTATCGGAAGTGCTCGCTACGTCCGTCCCAGCTCACCGTAACCCAACACACTTCATTGAGGCTGAATCTCATGCAGACAACTCCCAGTGATGGATGCGTGGTGCGCATCTTGTATCGCGATGGCGACGGCATCGTGCGAACTACAAATGCCATCGACGAGCTGCCGGCATTGCTGGCCGCAGCCAAACAAAGCAACGGTATGCGGATGGTGTGGGTTGATCTCTTCCCGTCCGATGCAGACGCCAAACAATTAGCTCATCATACCGAGCGGGGGCAAGCCTACCCCTCCCAGGCTGAGCGTGTCTTGCGCCAAGTGTTTGCCTTTCATCCGCTGGCCGTCGATGACGCCTTGATCGAAAGTCACGTCCCCAAGATCGACGATTGGGGAGCGCACTTGTATATCGTGTTGCACGCTGTGGCTTGGGAGCCGACGCTAGAAGAGGTGGATACGCAAGAGGTGGACATCTTCCTCTCCAGAGAGTCCCTCGTGACCTACCACGTTAAGCCAACGCCGGCCATTGACCGCGCCTGGCAGAATGCGCTGCGCGATGAACGCCATAGCCGGCGCGGACCGGACTTTTTGCTGTATGAAATCTGTGACGCTATTGCCGCCGACTATATGCCGTGCATGGACGCCATCGAAGATGCGATGGATGAAGTGCAGGAGGAGTTGTTCGAGCGACCCTCTGGCCCGATGCTCAATCGAGCCTTGCGCATTCGCCGGGCTGTCTCGCATCTGCGGCGTGTGCTCAGCCCCCAACGCGAAGTGCTGAACAAGCTGGCCCGCGATGATTATCCAGTCATTGACCCCAAAGAACGCGTGTATTTCCGAGATGTGTACGATCACTATGTGCGGATGGCCGATCTGAACGAATCACTGCGCGATCTGACTTCCGGCTCGCTTGAAACCTACCTCTCGGTCACAGCCAATCGCACCAATCAGGTGATGAAAGCGCTTACGATTGTCACAACCCTGTTCATGCCGCTGAGCTTCATCACCGGCTTCTTCGGGATGAACTTCTTCGGTGGCGCTACCGAGGTGGTTCACCAAATCGAACCGCTTGTGCTATTTGTGCTTACCGTGGCAGCGATGATTGCCATCCCGGCAGGGATGATTTTCTACATCCGGCGGCGTGGGTGGTGGTAAGCTGGTGCGACGAACGAATGATAGGCCGGCCGTCAACTCGCGTGTTCATCCCGCTATCGCACCGCCTGGTGCGGGCGCTCGATGCCCTGGCGCACGGGATATATGCTGTGCAACACAGCCGCGTGGTCAAAGTTGCGCTGGCGATTGTGGTAGTGCTGACGCTGGTTGGCCTCGCATTAGCTCGGCCGATCCAAAGTGAAGACACCACCATCTACACCATGGCCGTTCGTGATGTGACCAGCGCCAGCATCGGCCGCTACGTTCGCGTCACCGGCACGCTGTTGCCCGAAGCAGCCTATCAGACCGAGCTGACGGCGCTTGGAGTTCCCTTGCGAGGTGGCCGGTATATCCCTATGCTAGGTGAAGGCGCTTATGACCCTTTGTTCGTGCTCGATCAAAACCTGCCGCCCCTGCCGCAGGGAGGCGCAACGGTAACACTGGTTGGACGTATCGTCCCCGGCACCGGCCAGCAGCCGACCTACTACCTGGAGGTCGGAGACCCGCCTAATCTTGCCTTGATGAATCGTTTGGCACAACTGAGCTTGTTTGTTTTGGCATTAGCGTTGGGGGCATTAGGGGTGGCGTGGTATGCGCGTCGTGCAGACTACGCCTTCGGTCTCCCGTTCATCAAACCGGCCCCTGCACCCGATGCGCCGTCGTTGCTGTGGTTCGGCGATTTGGGGCGGCCATTTCGAGCTGTGTTTCTACGCCAAGCGCCGGCTGTATTTTCCGCTACGCGCGCCGAGGCGACTTTCAGTTCTGCAGACTCTCACGCAGAATGGGCGGTGATTTGCCGTCGCCTTCTGTCCGTTGATGAGACGGTGGTTGCTACGCGATATGGTGCGTTGCCGGCGCTGCGTATCGAGTTTGAAGACGAACGCGGTTTGCGCCGGCGCGCCGTCCTGGCGACCAACAGCCGGCCCGCGCGCGCGGCATTGGCTGAGTCTCTGCGTTTCGTTGGTCTACACGGCGGATAGGCGCACTTGTCCGCTCACTCAATATTTCCGCACGATGCTGCGATAACTCAGTGGCTGCCGAGTCTGAAAGATTTGCGTTTCCTCGCGGATGCGCCGATTCTCATCCAAATTCAGCTTGGCGACGATGTAGCCTTCGGTGGACTCGTCCAGATCGACGATCACTTGGCCGCGTGGGCCAACGATCATGCTCTCCCCGCAAAACGTTGTGGCCGGCTCCTCGCCAATGCGATTCGCGGCGCACACAAAGCACGCATTTTCAGCCGCGCGGGCCGAAATAAACGTGCGCCATTCCGCTGCTCGCGCCGCTTCCCAGGCTGCGCTGACCAAGATCACCTCTGCTCCGTCCAAACACAAACTGCGCACACCTTCTGGGAAGGCGATGTCCCATCCGATTTGCAAGCCGATCAGTCCTGCCGGCGTTTCTGCCGGCTCCAAGCGAAAGCCCGGCCGAAACAGCATTTGTTCCTCCCCTCGCAGATGCAATTTCCGATAGTGATGTACCACATCCCCCTCTGGGCCGACCAGCACGGCTGAGTTGAAGAGAATGCTTTCGACGCGCTCTTTGGTGGCGATGCCAAACGCAATGTGGGTCGCCGTTTCGTTGGCCCGCTGCGCCATCACGTTGACCGCCGGCCCCGGTACGCGTTGGGTAAGCTGTGTGAACTTCACACCGCACTCATAGCCGGTGGTGGCCAACTCAGGAAATAGGATTAGATCAACCTTCTGCTCGTTGGTGACCTTGCGCACAAACTCGGACATCTTGGCCAGATTCGCTTCCGGCTCGCCGAGTTTGGTGTCCATTTGAATGACCGCGACGGTGACTTCTCGCATGTTATTTGATTGGCTCCTCTGAACACAGTTTTAGCGGCTGCCTGTTCACAGCCATTCCTACCCGCTTCACGCGAGAGATTCAAGCTGCTGAAGATGGCCGACCAGTTGTCGAAGTCTACATGAAATGGCTGTTAAAATACAGCGCGATGGAAAGGGCATCTGTGTTGGTCGGAACAAATGAACCTGCATTGAGTGTGGGAAAGGCAGAGCGCGAAGCCCAAGTTAATCGCCGGCTGGGGTTCTGGCTTTTCCTCGCTTCAGAGTTGCTGATCTTCTGCGGATTGATCGGCGGCTTTTTGGTTGTTAAAGGCTACGCTGCAACTTGGCCTGAACATGAACTGGGGAGCATCCTACTTGCCAGCGTGAACACCTTTGCGCTCTTGGCAAGCAGCTTGACCGTTGTACTAGGTATCGATGCCATTCGCATGCGCAATCAGCGCGACCGGCTAGCGCTCTTCTTGGGGATCAGTGCTGCGCTGGGCGCCTTGTTTCTTGGCGGCCAGGCCATTGAATACAAGCATTTCATAGTCGATCTGGGTCACGGCTTTGGCGATCCGTTCGGCACGGCTTTCTTTGTGCTGACCGGCTTGCACGGCTTGCACGTGCTCGTGGGGGTGGTCTGGGCGGCAATGCTGATTGCGCGCGCGCGCCAGGGCGCTTACACGTCCGAAAACTACACCACCGTCGAAATGTTTGGCTTGTACTGGCATTTCGTGGATTTGGTCTGGATTTTGATCTTCACCATCGTTTACTTGATCTGATGCCCTCTGGCGCGCTGATCGTGTGTTGTGGGGTAATGTGGATATGCAAGATGTGAAACCTGTTGCGCCGGCCCAACATGTGCCGGCTCATCGTTATACGAACCCGCTCATCGTGTTTGCCGTCTTGACGATCGCCACAGTCATCGAAGTGGCTCTTGCTATTGTGCCGGGTATTCCACACCAGTCAGTTGTTCCGGTGCTGTTGGCGCTTTCGTTTGTCAAAGCCAGCCTTGTTGCTCTGTATTACATGCATCTGCGCTACGAAAAGCCGATCTACGGCTTGATCTTTGTGACGCCGGCTGCCTTTGCCGTCTTTCTGATCGTGGTGTTGCTGACCTGAGCGGCGCGAGAACGCGCCGTCAAGTGATTGCACCACAGCCTTGCGCTGTTGGCGCCGTGCTGCCGGCGTGTGTTGCCGGTTATCTCTAATCTATCTCAGACCACCGGCCAGGTCGGTGTGCCAGGGTGTCGTCAATTGTCGAAACGGCTGACAGACATACAATGGACAATGCAGGTAGCATCTGCGCCGAGATGCGCAGACTGAGTCGAAGCTATCTGCTCAGTTCAATCTCTGGAGGAAGATCCATGACGATCCAAAACTTGCCACAGTCGGAAGCGGCAGTGTCCTCTGCTATCTCTTCTGAAGGCAAGACACCTTCTCGTGCTTCGCAGCCTGTCGAGAACCCGTATCAAATGGCGCTGCGCCAGTTTGATTGCGCTATACCCTTTCTGAACTTGAAGGCCGGCATTATCGAAATGCTCAAGCGTTGTAAGCGCGAGCTGACCGTGACGTTCCCGGTCAAAATGGATGACGGGTCGGTGCGCATATTCACCGGTTACCGCGTGCATCACAACACGGCGCGCGGCCCCTCGAAAGGCGGCATCCGGTATAGCCCACACGTTGACCTGGATGAGGTGCGTGCGTTGGCAATGTGGATGACCTGGAAATGCGCTGTTGTCAATATTCCCTATGGCGGTGCAAAAGGCGGCGTCATTTGTGATCCGCGCCAGCTTTCGCTGCATGAGCTAGAGGGCCTCACCCGCCGGTATGCTACCGAAATTGCCATGTTGCTCGGCCCTGACCGCGATGTTCCTGCGCCGGATATGGGCACGAATCCGCAAATCATGGCTTGGATTATGGACACCTACTCGATGCATCACGGCTACTCGGTGCCGGCAGTGGTGACCGGAAAGCCGGTGAACATCGGTGGCTCGGCTGGCCGTCTCGAAGCAACCGGGCGCGGTGTGATGTTTACGGTTGCAGAAGCCTTCAAGACGTTTGGCTGGCAGTTGGCCGGCGCCGAGGTAGTGGTGCAGGGTTTCGGCAACGTCGGCTCGATTACAGCGCTGACCGCTCATCAGATGGGTTGTAAGGTAGTAGCCGTCAGCGACATTGAAGGCGGTATCTACAACCCAGCCGGCCTCAATATCCCCAAGCTGTTGCAGTACGTGAAGGAGTTCCGCACCGTGGTCGGCTTCAGTGAGGCCGAACAGATTACCAACGACGAATTGCTGGCGCTGCCGTGCGATATCCTGGTGCCCGCCGCCACCGAGAATCAGCTTACTCGCGTGACCGCACCGCGTGTGCGCGCCCGCAAGCTGGTCGCCGAAGGCGCCAACGGCCCAACTACACCGGAGGCCGATGCCATTCTCAAGGATATGGGTTTGATCGTTATCCCGGACATTTTGTGCAACGCCGGCGGCGTCGTGGTGTCTTATTTCGAGTGGGTGCAAGACTTACAACAACTCTTCTGGGAGGAAGAAACCGTCACCGA
This sequence comes from Thermoflexales bacterium, assembly GCA_025056895.1. Taxonomy (GTDB): domain Bacteria; phylum Chloroflexota; class Anaerolineae; order J036; family Brachytrichaceae; genus Roseilinea. The sequence goes on along the minus strand of JANWVJ010000009.1, from coordinate 19,166 downwards.
TCAGTTGCGGCGCATCATGGTGCGCAGCTTCCATGATGTCTACAACCGCGCCAAAGAGTTGAACACCACCATGCGCAACGCTGCGCTGGTGCTTGGCATCGGACGGGTGGCCGAAGCGACGATGACGCGCGGGCTGTATCCATAGGCCACACTCCGCCTTGAACCATCGCTGATTGTCATAGGTGTGGGTGAAGGCTTTGCTTTCACCCACACAGTCTCTCTTTTGTGTGGCTGTTTTCCTCTCCCTTTGGGAGAAGGTTAGGGTGAGGGAAAGAGTTAGGTGGAGGAGAAATAGCAACTCAGCCGCTTGATTTTGCCTCAACAAAGAAGCGCATCTTTATTTGCCCTACACACGGCAACGTCTCCGCACTTTATAATCTCCTCTCATGAGCAGCGATGTGCTCCCCAATCCTGTCTTCATCGATGACACCCTAATCGACTCGTCCCTCCTGTCTTCAAAACCGGTTCGTCGTTGCGATGTTCATCAATGCCAAGCGCGGTGTTGTAGTGATGGCGTATGGCTTGATGTCGGCCAAGCTCGGCGCATCCGTGAACATGCTGAGTTGATTGCGCCCTACCTGCCCGCTGAGCGACGTAATCCCGACGCCTGGTTTGCCGAGTATCATGAGGACGACCACATGCCCTCTGGCGCCTACACCGGCACCACTACAGTGACCGATCCAACTCATCCCAGTGGAGAAACGTGTGTCTTTCTGCGCCCTGAGGACCGTCGCTGCGCGATTCAAGTTGCCTGCGTGGCGCATAACATGTCGGCCTGGGAACTCAAGCCGTATTACTGTTGCCTCTTTCCCCTCGTGGACGAGTGGGATGGCGCGCAGCGGCGCTTGCTGCTGGATGAAAGCAACGACTTATTTGAGCGTGGCGGAAGCTGCTCTCAGCCGGCGGATGCGCCGCAGCCCATCATCCAAGTGTATGCTGAAGAGGTCAGCCTGGCGCTCGGTGTGCAGGGATACCGTGAGCTTTGTGCCCGGCTCGGTCTGACGCCCAGACTGTGAATCAGTGATGAAACTTCGGCAGCCGCTTCTTCCAGGCAGTGGGGATGATTTTGTCCAGCGCATCGTCGGCTGTAACGATGCCGCGCAACTTACCTTCTGCGTCCAGCACCGGCAACGCCGTTAAACTGTACTTGGCAATCAGTTTGGCCGCCACGTCTTGGCTGTCCATCAGGTTGAGGTGGACAAACCGGCGATGCATGATATCGCGCACCAGCGTGTTTGGCTGGGCCAGCACCAGCTCTTGCAAAGAAAGCACGCCGATCAAAGTACCGTTTTGGTCGGTCACATATATGTAAGACACCGATCCAACTTCATCCGCCGATTGGCGCAGCAAATCAATCGCCTGGCCGGCCGTCAAATCCGGCCCGACTGTGAAGTAATCGGTGGTCATCAGGCCGCCGGCCGAATCGTCTGGATATTTCAACAGCTCGCGCACATCCTCTGCGTCTTCACGTTCCATCAGATTGAGGATTTCTGCGCTGCGATCTTCGGGTAGCTCGGCCAGCAGGTCGGCGGCAGCGTCGGGTGACATCTCTTCCAACACGTCGGCGACCTTTTCGTCCGGCATCGATTCCACTAAGCTGGCCTGGAACTCCGGCTCAACTTCTTCCAAAGTGTCGGCGACCGTCTTGACATCCAGTTGCTGCAGCACCAGGCCGCCTTCGGCGCGGTTCAACTGACTGATAATCTCGGCGATATCGGCCGGATGCAGCTCTGCCATTTTGCTGCCGGGCACTTTGAGTTGCATGCGGTGTGTATCCGGCAGAAACTCGACATCGCGCCAGGCAATGATCCCCTCCGGCAAAGGCCGCCCTAGCCGCTGAGCGATTGACTTGACCAGCGGACTGGTTCGCAGTCGTCGCATCCAGCCACGTCCGCCCACATCGACATTCACAATGTAAAAATGGCCGTTTAATTTGGCCACTTCCACGTCGCTCACGCGCACAACGCGCGCGCCGTTGATGTCAATGATCTGCTTGTCCAACACGTCGCGCGCCAGATGCAAGTCCTGCTCGGAAGGATGGTAAGCAGGGATGTCGCGCAAACGATGGTGCAGGATGATCGTGTGGGGCGGGGTAGGGCTGTCTAGAGCTGTTGTGTCATGGATCGGCACACAGATCGATGTCTGCCCGCGTTTGATGGACAAGGCTCGCAGAGCCGGCTGCGGAATGGCGCCCAGTCGTGAAGCGATGATATCTGTCAAAATGCCGACCGATTCGCCCTCTGTGTCGGTGACCGGCTTATTGAGAAGTTGCCTGACGAAAGCCATCGACTTGCCTCCTTAAATACGCCGCTCGACGTGAACGGCGCAACGTTGGCGAGAGGATGGCAATCATCCGACTGCCGCCGGCCTAATCGATGTCGGATCAACGCCGGCAATGCTGGCGCTTGCCATATCCCTCACGCCAACCTGCTGGTGATTTACTGACCGATTTGTGATCCGCGTCTATAGCGATCACCTCCTAAAACAGTCCGCGCTTCATTCAATGTGCCAGGCTTTGCTCGTACACACTCGCACTGCCGACCGGCGCGGAAACGATAAAGACCTCCCCGTCTCCCAGGGAGGCCCCATGTGCGATCTGTGATGCCCTTCTGCCCCCACTGGTTGAGCTTTGGCACTATGCGACGTGAGGAGCTGCTTGCTCCAGCCACCTTGGGCAAAGCCTTAAGCCGGCCTTGCCTGGTCTACCCCTTGGCGTCTCTCGACGTTTCGGGACAATGGCCTGTGTCCGCACAGACGCCTCGCCTAACGAGGGTCTTTCTCTCGAACTGATTGTATGTCCCGCCCGACTTCAAGTCAATGGTGAAACACGCTGTGTCGAATCAAGGGCACATTCCATCTGACCTGCCTTGGCTGCACTTCATCCTGCGCCTTAGCCGCTTTAGATCGATCTTTCACGAGCGGGCCGGCCGGCAGACCAGGGCGAGACCTACCAACCCTGCGCCGGCGTGAACCGAAAGCCCCGGCGTCAGCTCAGCTACCATGATCTGATCGGGGCAGGGCAAAGATGCGCGCACCTGTTGTTCGAACTGGCGCGCAGCGTCGGCTGCGTTGACGTGCACGATGGCCATGCGCTCGATGCCATTGCCGGCGGATACTTCGCCGGCCAACTCGATCACACGTGCCCAGGCGCGCGATTGAGTGCGCACGCGCTCCAGTAAATCCAGCTTTCCGTTTCGGATGGTGAGGATGGGTTTAACATTCAACAAGCCGGCCATGCCGGCTGCGAGATGCCCGATTCGCCCGCTCATGGCCAGATACTTCAAAGTGGACAGCGCAGCGAATAGATGGGTGCGATCTCGAACGGCTTCAGCCTGCGCAATGACCGTATGTGCGTCGGAGCCGGCTTGTGCAGCTTCGGCGGCAGCAAGCGCCATGAACCCCTGTCCCAATGACAAGCTGCGCGAATCGACGACGTGAATCTCTTGTCCTGCCAACAGCTCGCGCGCCGTCTGGGCCGCGCGATAGGTGGCACTGATTTCGCTGCTGACGGTGATGCACACCACCGCGTCTGCGCCGGCATCGAACGCCGCTTGATAAGCCTCGGCAAAGCGCCCCGGTGTTGGGGCGGCTGTGGTAGGCAACTTGCCTTCGCGGTCAATCCGCGCAAAGGCGCTTGCATCGTCGATGTTCACGCCGGCCTCAAACGTTTGCTCGCCAAAGTGAACAGCAATCGGCACTTGCCTAATACCGTAACGCCCGGCCACCTCCGCCGGCAAACTCGAATCCGTGTCTGTAACAATTGCGACCTTCGACATCTTCCCTCTCTTGTTACCTTCTCCCCGCGCTTCTCACTCCTCACGCCTCTCCATCACGATCACCACTCGTGCGGCGTCGCTGAAGCGTTCCAGTTCGTCCAACGCAACATTCACGGCAGTCGCATCGAGAGGGATGTGGCGTGTCACGATTGGTTTCAGGTTGAGCGCCCCCTGGCGGGCGTACTCTAATAACAATGGAATCTCCTGCGCCAAGTGATCGGACACGCCGATGATTTCGGCTTCTTTGTTGATCAGCTCGTGATAGGGAACCACTTCAAATCCTTGTTGAGTGATGCCGGCCAGGGCTGCTCGTCCGCCGACGGCCAGCGACCATACAGCCTGTCGCATGGTCAGCGGCAGGCCGATCAATTCGAGCGCGATGTCCACGCCCCGTCCGCCCGTGTGCGCCATGATCTGCTCAACCGGATCGCCGGCTCGCGCATCAATCGGGATTGCCCCGAATTGCCGCGCTAGGCTCAACTTGGTCTCTTTGATGTCCACAGCGTACACGTGCAACGCGCCCATCGCGTGCGCCAGTTGCACGGCTGATAACCCCAGTCCACCGGCGCCAAACACGGCAACTGAGTCGCCGGCTTGGATGCGAGCTTTGCGCAGAGCGTGAAGGGCGGTGGCCGACGAGCACATCATGATTGCGCCGTGCTCGAATGGAATGTCGTCCGGCAATTTGAACACACTACGTGCCGGCGCGCGGAGGTACTCGGCATAGCCGCCGTCGCGATGCTTACCGATCATTTGTCCGCCGGTGCAGAACTGTTCTGTGCCGCGATGACAGTAAGTGCAGTGCCCGCAGGTTGCCAAGTAGTGCACACAGACGCGGTCGCCGACGGCCACGCCATGCGCCTGCTTGCCTACCTGCTCGACGATGCCGGCGATTTCGTGGCCGAGTGTGATCGGCAGAGGGCCGGCCGGCGAAACGCCAGCTCGATAGTGGGCATCTGAATGGCAAATGCCGGCTGCCTTGACCTGCACCAGCACATCAGTCGGGCCGATTTCCGGGATCGGAACCTCGTGCGCTTCCAGCGGGTGACCCGGTTTGACAAGCCGTATGGCTTTCATCGAGTTGTTAAAAGTCGGTCTAATGGGTTACCGCACCATCGCAGGCTCGCCCAACCAGTCGGGCATACTTTGCCAATGCTCCTGAGGTGTAGCGCGGCGGAGGTTGTTTCCACTTCTTCAGCCGGTTGGCAAGTTCGGCGCGGCTAAGTTTGACATTCAGTTTGCCGCGTGCGGGGTCTGTGGCGTCGATTTCAATCACGTCGCCATCGCGTAGGGCAGCGATCGGGCCGCCGACGAACGCCTCTGGCCCGATGTGACCGACCATCAAGCCGGTCGTTGCACCGGAAAATCGTCCGTCGGTGAGCAAAGCCACGTCGTAGCCCAGACCTTGGCCGCGAATGGCAGCGGTCACTGCCAGCATTTCCGGCATGCCCGGCGCGCCCTTTGGCCCGACATAGCGGATAACCACCACGTCCCCCGGCTTGATTTCGCGCCGCGCTACGGCAGCCGCGCACGAGGCTTCGTCGTCGAACACGCGCGCCGGCCCAACGTGCCGCAGCTTTGATACGCCAGCCACTTTAATCACACCACCCTCTGGCGCCAGATTGCCTTTCAAGATTACGATGCCGCCGCTCTCGCGCAGCGGCTTGCTGACGGGGAAGACCACACTCTGCTTGCGCAATTGCTCTGCGTTTTTAACTTTCTTAAGATTCTCAGCCACTGTCTTGCCGGTGATGGTCATACAGTCGCCGTGTAGCAAGCCGGCATCGAGCAACGTTTTCATGACCACCGGCACGCCGCCGATCCGGTGCAGGTCTTCCATCACATACTTGCCGCCTGGCGTCATGTCGGCAATGTGCGGTGTGCGGCAGGTGATGCGTGTAAAGTCATCGAATGTCAGTTGGATGCCCAGCTCGTGGGCGATGGCCGGCAGATGCAGCGCCACGTTCGTCGATCCGCCCATCGCCAGTACAACGGTAAGCGCGTTCTCAAATGCTTCGCGCGTCATGATGTCGCGTGGTAGCAAGCCTCGGCGCATGGCGCGCATCAGCGCCTTGCCGCTTTCGTAGGCCATGGCCTTACGCGCTTCGTCCACCGCCGGCGGTGAAGCATTGCCGGGCAGCGCAATGCCCAACGCTTCACTGATGCTGGCCATGCTGTTGGCAGTGAACAAGCCGCCGCACGAGCCGATGCCGGGGCAAGCCGCGCACTCCAGTTCGTACAGATCCTCATCGCTGATCAGGCCGGCTTCGTGCTGGCCAACTGCCTCGTATACGGTTTGAATGGTGACATCCTTGCCGCGAAACTTGCCGGGCTTGATCGTGCCGCCGTACACAAAGATGCTGGGCAGGTTCAAGCGTCCTATGGCCATCAGTGTTCCGGGCAGACTCTTGTCGCAGCCGGCCATGCCGTATAGGGCATCGTAGCAGTGGGCGCGCATCATCAACTCAATCGAGTCGGCAATAATTTCGCGACTCACCAGCGACGCTTTCATTCCTTCGTGACCCATGGCAATGCCGTCGCTGACGGCGATGCTCACAAATTCGCGCGGCGTGCCGCCTAACTCGCGGATGCCGCGCTTGGCCTCCTGCGCCAGAAAATTCATGGACATGTTGCAGGGTGTTGCCTCGTTCCACGTGTGCGCCACGCCCACTAACGGTTGCCTCAGGTCTGCGTCGTTCAGCCCCATGGCGCGCATGAACGCGCGATGGGGTGCGCGCGTCGGTCCCTCCAGCTCTTTACTGCGCGTCTTCAGATGTTCAGTCGATGCCATCCGTTTTCTCCCGCGTGCACGAGTTTTGCCGATTCTACTCGGCTGCACTGGTTTCTACTTGGCAAAGAAACCGACTCCCAGAACACCCGGCCCACTGTGGGTGACAATTGCCGGTGGAACGGCCAGCACTGGCGGCCTCTGTGAAAGTCCCAGACGGGCTTGCAAATCTTGCGCCAACGCGTCTCCTTCCTCCGGTCTGCCGGCGTGCATCACGCTGAGCAAGCTGTCATTGCCCGGAGCCGCCTGTTCGATTACCAGCTCTTTCAACCGCGCCAGGGCGCGCTTCTGGGTGCGTTCGCGTTCGAGTGGTTCTACTCTGCCATGGCGCATTTCAAGGATGGGCTTGATTTGCAGCACCGTGCCAAGCAACGCGGCTGCCCCGCCAATGCGCCCGCCGCGTTGCAGATACTCCAGCGTTGTGACCAAAAAGAACACCCGGCAGCGTTTGATGTAGCCATCCAACTTCGACACGATCGCGTCTGCGGAATCTCCGGCAGCGGCCCAGCCGGCAGCGAGCGTCACCATGCTGCCCAAGGGGCTGCCAATGGTGTGGGTGTCGATAATGCGAATATCTGCGTTGGGAAATTCGCCTCTCGCGATGGTGGCTGAGCGAACGGTTCCGCTCACTTCTGCCGAGGGGTGAATGCACAGGATTGGGTGATCGGCCGTTGCCAAACGCTGAAATGCTTCGACAAACAGCTCTGGCGGCGGTGCAGAGGTCTTTGGCAGCGTCTTTGAGGTGCTCAGTCGCTGTATGAAAGTTGCCGTGTCGATGTCAATCCCTTCTCGATATGACTCCTCACCCCAGTGAATGATTTGGGGAATGACAGGAATGTCATATCGACTGGCAACTTCTGGCTCAAGCACCGCCGTCGTGTCTGTGATGATTCGGACCATGTTTGCCGCCTGCTCACGCACATGTGATGCATTTCGAGGGCGACAAGGCCGCCCCTCTAGTTCATTTCTTGACCACCGGTCACGCTGAGAGCGATGCCGGTAATGTAGCGCGCAGCGTCGGATGCCAAGTAGATGACTGCGCCGGCCACATCTTCATATGTGCAGCCGCGCTTCATCGGCACTTGATTGATGTATGCCTGGCGCACATCGTCAATGGTCTTTGCCCCCGGCACTTTGCCGGCGCGCAGATATTGCACGAACAGGCCGCGCTCTGGGTCTGTCCACAAAGGCGAATCCAGCAAGTTGCCGGGGCAGATCGCATTCACTCGGATGCCATCCTCCGCCAGGTCCAGGGCGATGGATTGTGTGAGGCCGATGCCGCCGAACTTCGAGGCAGCATAGGCTGAGTTACGCAAACTGCCTTTCTTGCCGGATTTAGAGTTGATTTGAATGATCACGCCTTGTTTGCGTGGGCGCATCACGCGCGCGGCGTGTTTGGCCGTCAGAAAATACCCAAACAAGTTGACGTTTATCACGGCTGCCCATTTGTCGGCCGGGAAATCAACAATGTCTCCGGAGATCAAGATGCCAGCGTTCGCCACCACGATGTCGAGCTGACCAAACTCGGCGATCACACGATCCACCATCGCTGCCACCTGATCTTCTTTGGTCACGTCCACTTTGATAGAAATGGCTTTGCGTCCGGTTGCGCGTGCGACGCGCTCGGCGGTATCGATGCAGGTCTGTTCGTTCAAGTCGGCTACTGCCACATGGCAGCCGGCCTGGGCCAGGCTGAGGCAAATGGCGGCGCCCAGGCCCTGTCCGCCGCCGGTAACCAGTGCAACTTTGTCTTGTAGTGTTTGGCTCATGGGTTGGCTTGCTGTGATGCAGAAGACAATGGATCTGTGGAGCGCCGGATCAAAGCGCCATCAGTCGCAGAAATTCCTCTTCGGCCTCTACCGTCCACTCGCGGCCATTCTTGAGCTTGGCGTACACGGTGGGCAGCTTATGCTTCAAGTCAGGCAGCGCCGTGATCGGCAGCTCTTTGATATTCGGGAAGATCACCACTTTGCCGGGGTAAGTGGCGTCTTTTAATGCTTGCAGGCCGGTCTTAGCCGCCTCGAGCGAGCCGATGGCCGCGACAGAGCGGTTGGGCGATAGCCGGCCTTCTTCCGTGTCACGGAGCATAGTCAGCATGTCTTCGATGGTGGATGCGGAGTGGCCGATCACCCGCACGTCTTTGTCCAACACGTCGCTCAAGTCCAAGTCGGCCATCACGCCTCGATTGACGCCGGCGAACACGTTCATCACGCCCTTGCGGTTGAGATACGTTGCAGCCTCGGCAATGACGGATGCCACTGGCGCCAGCACGATGATGTCATCAAAGCCCCCACACTGCTTGTACTCGGCTAGTTGTGCAACGTCTTCTGCCTTGGTTGGGTTCAAGCACACCAGCGTGATCAGGTGATCTCTGGCATCTTGCTCAAAGCTTTGCTTCAGGTCTTGCAGGCGTGTGTCGCTTACATCGGTGCAGACGATCACCGAAGGGCCGTCAGGCAGCTCGATGGCGCGCTGCAAGTGCATGCGCCCGATCGGTCCACCTGCGCCGACCATCCAGCATAGTCCGCCCGGCTTCAAAGTCGAGCGCACTGGCGTGTCGCTGTATGCGCGCGCGATGTCGGGGCTTTTTGTGCCCACATAGACCCAGCGGTTGTAATGAATGCGGCCCACGTCGATACTGGCCTTGCGTGCAAAGGGCTTCTCGCTGACAATGGCAACTACCCCAAAGTCTGCCAGGCGCGGACTCACCTTTTCGATGATGTCTGCGTCGGCGCCGAGCACGATGATGTCGTCGATCTTGTCAATCGCGCTCGGCAGTTGATCTGGGGTCGGCACATCGTGCACTTCAATACCCAAATCCTTGGCTTTCTGTTTGAGCCACCCTGCGAAGCTGGCCGGCACGTTGGTGAGCAGCACAATAGCCGGATGAGACTGCTCATCAAAGCCGGCGGAGATGGTGTAGGGCAGGTTGGGGTCGGCGTTTGCGCCGCCGATGATCCACGCGACGCCCCCCGGTTTGATGCCGGTGCGATAGGTGAGCTGATAGGCAGCAATGACGCACGCCCACGGTTCAACCAGTGCGCTCTCGACGTATCCGGTTTTCTCTTTGATCGGAATCAGGTAATTCCCGTCGTCGCCGTTCAAAATGCGCTGATCGATCACACCATACTGCGACAATCCACCTTGGATCATGTAGCCATAGGCATAGCCAACGCCGTCCACGTAAATGTCGGCCTGAATGATGAAGCGTTGCCCGACCTGATACTGGTCTTTTAGGTTTTCGCCGACGCCGACCACGGTCATGCACACTTCGTGGCCCATCACCACCGGGTCTTTCTTCATGTCTTTGAAGATGCGTGGGTGTTTCTCGCCCAGCGAGAGAATCTTGATGTCAGAGAAGCACAAGCCACACGCATCATGGCGAATCAGCAATTCATCCGGTCCATACGCCGGCAGGTCGGTCTCAATCGGCTGATCGTTCACGCCGAGATTCTCAAACCCTGCGCCGTATAGCGGCCACAGTCGATTCTTGATAGGCAGCGGTTTTTTAACGAATCGGTAGTCCGTATAGTTGTCTGACATGTAACAGCCTCTCCAACCCACATTATCCCAGCACATGCAGAATGTCCTGGGGCGTCATGTCCGGATTAACGCGGCGCAGTTTGGCCAAGCCGGCTTGTCCTGCCGGCGTCAGATGGCCCACCTGAAGATAAAAGGTGTTGCGCGCGCGACGTGTCGGCAACTGCGCTTGCGCCCAGCCGCTCTGATACCCCAACCCATGTGCGCGCTGCATCACAGTGTGCCCGTAGATGAAGAACGCGCCGTCCAGAAAAGCCTGGCGCACCGGCGCCAGTTCCGGCGCATCGAAGTCGTCCACCAACTTGTTGCCGAAAGCGTTCATCTCGGTGCCGACGTGCACCGGCAAATCCAGTTGCGTGGCCAGATCAACTACTTTGTACAACTCGCGCACTTTCGTTTGGCGCAGCGCGGGGTCGCCAATGTTCCAGTTGCGATCAGGAATAATGTTCAACGCGACCACGCCTTTGCCGATCAGCAGCTCTAAGAGTTCTGCTTCTGCCTGTTCTCCTTCTGACAGGCCGTCGAGCCAGGTGGCACAAGGCAGCGCCCCACATGCCAGAATGAACTGATGGTATTCCTCCACGGTGGGGAAGTTAGCCGGCACCGGCTGAGCGTAGCCCACTCCGCCTTTCTTCATCAGCTTGGCGCGGATGAGGTTAGCAAATGCCGGCACATCGTTCATGATGGCAACGATTTTGTCTGCTGGTGTGTCGAGTCTGCTTGACCAAAACTCGATCCATCTCTGCCCTTGGTAATGACGTTCGGCGGCGCGCAGGTAAGCGACCAGCAAATGTCGCTCGGTGGCATTGCCGGCCGGCGTGAGAGGCAACACATCCGCCTCGTAGTCCACCGTCACCGGATGTAGGTAGGCGTTGATTCGATCCACCATCGCACGATTGCGTTGAGCGGCGCGTTCGCGTAGAGCACGGGCAATCGGCTGGACATGAGCTGGGATGTGGCTCTGTGCAAAGCCGATACCCATGTGATAAAAGATGCCCGGCTCGCCCGGCGAATTGATCTCGCGTGTGGCGAATTCCGGGATATGCACACGCGTCTCGATGGCTGCGCTGCCTCGCACGGCAGCACGCTCACAAGCTGATAAAAACTCATCTATTCCGTCCAGCACATCGAAATCGACGATGCCGATGGCTTTCAGGCCGAGTTTTTTGGCCAGCCAAACGAGTGAGGTAGGCGAGTGGCCGTAGGCATTGAACGAATAGAACGAGTGGCAGTGCATGTTCACAGCGTCTCGTTGAGGCGGCAATGGTACGCTGCCGTTGGCGGCCAGCGCCAGCAGTGCATCGAGTGCTTGGGCGCGAACCTGCCCGTCGAATGAGTTTAAGTCGGCCTCTAGGGCCTGCATGTGTGCGTGAATGGATTAACACTCCTCGGATCAGGATTACCCGCTTGTCGCAGGCGATAACGCTTGGCCTGGGCGCGGTGATTCTAGCCCGAAGCAGAGGGGTGGTCAATCAACCGGGAGGGCTATGGCGGGATTTGACGATTCAGCAGTTCTGGAAGCGAACGGGAATAAGGCAGAAAAGCAGAGGAGAGAAGAAAGGAGAGGGCAGAGGACTAAGCCGGCCTAATGGCTGGTGGCCATGGCCGGCACGGCGCTGGGCTGATTGTGGAGAAGCGCTTCTAAGCGTTCTAGCTCGGCAATGAGCCGGTTCTGGCGCACACGGAGCATTTGCGCTTGCACGCCTTCGTGCAAGCTGATTTCCTGGTTCAAACGAGTCAACTCGCGCCGGACGAAGTCGATTTGTTGCTCAAGTTGTTGCTTCTTCATCAGAGTGCTCCTTCGACCATCGTGATCTAGTGAACTACCAGCACCATACAGACTTCGTGTTAAGTTTTCGTAAACGGCACATAGTCAACAGATGAAGACGGCGCACTGTCCGAGCGCAGGCGACGGGATACTCTTTACCCGCGCCGCTTCACCGATCACGCAGCAGCGTGTGCCGCTTCAGCGAAAATGTGCCCTCCACAGAAGACACTTCCGGCTACAATCACCGGTGACGACGGAGAGTAAGCATGTTGCCGGAGCGAATGATTCGTTTTGATGTCTTGTGCTATGGCACGATCTCCTTTGAGAACACCGTGCGCGTGCCTTTTTTGCCGCATCCGCGCCGTGATGTTCAGGTCATCGCCGAGCAATATCATCCGGGCGGGGAAGCAGTGAATGTAGGAGTGACGCTGGCGGGGTGGGGTTTGGAGGTGGCGCTGATCGGCAATCTGATCGGCGAAGACGAGTATGGGAATCAAATTATCACAGCGCTTCATGCTCATCCCGGCGTTGATCTGCGCTATGTGGCGCGTCAAGCCGGCATTCGCACCCCCTTTCGACGTGTGTTAGTGACGCCCGACGGCGAACGCAGCGTATTGGGTTACTGGTTCGATGAGACGCCCAAAGTGCCGCTAACAGTGGAAGTGGTTCGCCGTGCGCGGCTCCTGAGTGTAGATGTGTATGGGCGCGAAGAACGCATCCGCGCCGCCCAACTGGCCAGGGATGCCGGCCGGCCGGTGGTTGCCGCCGATGTGGTGTGGCCCGATCATCCGATGCTTCAATGCGCCGGCGTGATCGTCAATTCCTATGACTTCACCGCGCAACAGTTTCCGGGCGTCGATGTGCGCGAACACATGGATCGTCTCCGTCGCAGCGGCCAAGCGCTCATCATCACCACGCTGGGCAACAAAGGCTGTGTGGCCCTCGACCACGACGGCAATTTTCTAGAAAGCCCGGCTTTTGATGTACCGGTGGTGGATACGACCAGCGCCGGCGAGGTATTTAAAGCCGGCGTCCTCTACGCCTACCTTCAGGGCTGGCCGATTGCGCGCATGTTGCGTTTTGCCAATGCAGCCGCTGCACTCAAGTGCAGTCGCGAATCGTTGTTTCCTCCCCCAACCCTTGAGGAAGTCTTACACCTCATCGGCGATTGAGCTGTTCGCCTCGTTCGCCCTGATCTCTGTCGCCGGCTTGTTTTGCTTATTTTCCAGAGGTGCGCTACGGCTTGCCCGTCAAAGAAGCTTGTTCCGCCAAATACTCGCGGAACCATTCAACCATGCGCGGAATGCCTTCCTCGTAAGGGGTGTAGCGGAAGCGAGGGAAGGCGGTAGTGAACTTTGATCCATCCATCAAGGTGGGCGTTTCGAATTCGTAGAGCAGCTCGACCAGCTCCTTGGCTGCCGGTACGGCCATCCCCAACGCCGACAGCATCAGCCGACTGCGCACGCCCATCTTCGGCTTGTGGCCGGCAGCTTGAAAGGTCAGCTCGATGAAGCGTCGTCCGGTGATCGGCCCGCAGCCAGGGATGTGCCAGACCGGGTCGTCGCCTGGCTCTTGTGGGACGCTGCTCAACAGCACGCACGCCATTGCTGCGTCGTCCACGTACACCAGGTCAAAGAGCACATCCAGTTTGCCGTACCAGAACGCTTGTTTGTCTTGGATAGCTGATTCGGTGATCTCGGCGATGAAGCTGTCCGTGACCAGCGGGCCGTAGATGCCCCCCAAGCGGGGAATAACGTATTGCAACCCGTCGCGTGTGTGGGCGTCCGCGAGCATCTTTTCGATGCTGTTGCGCAGAATCCCGCGCTTACTGGTCGCCAAGCGCGGATGGTCTTCCGTCGCCGGCGAACGTTGCAGCGGCCCATACACGTGAATATTGGATGGATAGATTAATCGCGCGCCGACTGCTTTGGCGCCGGCAATCAGATTCTCGGTCAGCTTAAACCAGTTCTCGCCCCGCGTGTGAACGCAGTTGTAGATGGCCGTCGCGCCTTGGCACAGATACTGCACATGATCGGTGTCCAGCGCATCGGCAACGGAATACTCGGTGTCTTCGGGCAGCACACGTTGCGCCTTGTCCTCATCCCGGACGACGGCCAGCACCGGCTTATTGTGCCGGCTCAAGCAGCGTACAATTGCCGAGCCCAGTGCGCCGGTGGCGCCGAAGACGACATGCAGTTCGTTCATGCGCGATATTGTAGCGGCGAAGCGGGCGAGCCGAAAAGCACAGAATCGGTTTGATCTGCTGGCAGCGCGCCGATGTCTTCATCCGGCAAAGCGAATTGCAACGAGTACAGTCGGCGGTACAAACCGTCGCGCGCGATTAGCTCGTTGTGTGTTCCCAGCTCAACCAGCCGGCCTTTATCAAGCACGGCGATACGGTGCGCTATCTGCACTGTGCTCAGGCGATGGGCGATGATGATGGTGGTGCGGCCTTGCATCAGGCGGCCCAGCGCCTCTTGCACCAGCCCTTCGCTCTCGCTGTCCAGAGAAGAGGTCGCCTCGTCTAGCAGCAGGATGCGCGGATCCTTGAGCACGGCGCGCGCGATGGCAATTCGTTGGCGTTGACCGCCGCTCAGTTTGACGCCCCGTTCGCCGACCGGCGTATCGTAGCCTTGTGGTAAGTCAACGATGAAATCGTGGGCATTTGCAGCTTGGGCAGCAGCGATCATCTCGGATTCCGTAGCATCCAGCCGGCCATACAGAATGTTCTCCCGCACCGTCCCACTGAACAGCACTGTCTCCTGCGGCACGATGCCGATGTTGGCACGCAGGCTCGCCAGTGTGATCTCGCGCAAATCAACGCCGTCCAGTTTGACTGCGCCGCCGGTAGGGTCATAGAAGCGCGGGATCAGGTTAAATAAGGTCGACTTGCCGGCTCCGCTCGGCCCGACCAGCGCCACAATCTCGCCCGGCGCAATGTCTAAGTCAACGTCACGCACCACTTCAATACCGGATTCGTAAGCGAATGACACGCGCTCGAATGTGATGCGGCCTTGGGCAACGCCGATCGGCCGGGCATGAGGCGAGTCGCACACATCACATGGCGTGTCTAGAATCTCAAACAGGCGCTGGGTAGCGCCCACGGCTTCCTGAAGCTGTGAGAAGATTTGCGCCAGCACACCGACGCTGCCGGCGATGATGCTCCCGTAGAGCAAGAAAGCCACTAGATCGCCGGCGCTCAGCCGCCCAGCCGATACTTCTTGTGACCCAAACCACAAAATTGCCAGCAGCGCGAAGAAGAACATCAGCCCGATCAGCGGCCCAAATGTAGAGCGGATAGTGGCCAAGCGAAGGGCGGCGCGAAAGGTCGCGCGAGCTGCTGTCTCGAAGCGGGCGGTCTCATACTCCTCACGCCCGAATGACTTGACCACTCGCACACCGCTGATGGCCTCTTCGGCCACGCTGCTTGATTCGGCTAGTTTATCCTGCACCTGCCGCGAGAGCGGGCGAATGGCGCGCCCGTAGCCTACTGCGATCAACGTCGCTGCCGGCAGCACAATCAGCACGACCAGCGTCAACCGCCAGTTCACCATCAGGATCAGCGCTGCTGCCCCGACCACCGACAAGATGTTGGATAGCAACGTTGCCACATTGTTCACCAGGGCGTTGCGCACAACCGTGACATCCGACGACAGGCGCGAAACCAGCTCGCCGGTGCGCCGCGCTGTGTAGAATGACAGCCCCAGCTTCTGCAAGTGGCGATATACATCGCTGCGCAGGTCAAGCGTCACGCTTTCAGCAGTTCGGTTGAGCAAATACTGGCTGACGATATCCACCAGCGCTCGCAAGACAAATACGATCACCAGCGCCAGCATGATCTCGCCGGGCGAAAAGGGCAGCGCCATACCGCTCACAGAGTTGACCAGTTGTCCGCTGATGGCCGGGAAAGCGAGAAACAGGCCGCTGCTCAACAAGAACAACAGGCTGGCTGCAATCAACGACCAGCGATAGGGCGCCACATAGCGAAGCAGCCGGCGCAGGTCCCCCAGCTTGGATAACGAACCAACCTTGCCCATCGTCGTCATACTGCAGCGTCCCCTACTATTTGCTGCATTGTGGCCGTTGCATCGCCTTCATCCGAAATCTCGAACACCTGCTCGCACGTCAGGCACTTGGCTTTGCCTTTGCCGACTTCTACCATCAATCCGCCATCTCCGCTGGGGCATCTCATCGGCACGGGGCGGTTCCAGGTTGTAAAGTCGCAAGCCGGATAGCTGGCGCAGCCGTAGAACACGCGCCGGCCTTTGCGCACGCGCTTCTCGACCAGCTTACCGCCGCACTTGGGGCAGCGCACACCCGGCAAGCTAATCGGTTCTACGTAGCGGCACTGCGGGAAGTTCGAGCAGCCGATGAAGCGCCCGAATCGACCTTGCTTGTACACCAGAGGACTGCCGCAACGCGGGCATGGTTCACCGGTGTATTCCACCGTGCGTTCGATTGGGGCAATAGACTGCGCTGCCTGCTCAACTGCTGTTTTGAAAGGATCGTAGAACTCGTGTAGCACCGGCTGCCACGCGCGCGCCCCGGTTTCAATATCGTCTAACTCATCCTCGACATGCGCTGTGAAGCCTACGTCGATGTACTGCGGGAAGTGTTTTACTAGAAGGTCATTAACCTGTAGGCCCAGTTCAGTCGGGCGCAGTTGTTTGCCTTCTCGCGCCACGTAATAACGTGACTGGATGATTCCCAGAATCGTGGCATAGGTGCTCGGCCGGCCGATGCCGTATTCCTCCAATGCCTTGATCAGGCTGGCCTCGGTGTAGCGCGGCGGGGGCTGGGTGAAATGCTGTTCCGGCAGCAGTTGCACCAGGTCAAGCGGCTCGTTCTCGCTCAGCTCCGGCAGCCGCTTGTCTGTCGTGTTAAACGATTCGCCATTGGCAGCGTTTGCAAAAATGTCTTCGTCGCGCCCTTCTTCATAGACTTTGAGAAATCCAGGAAACTTGACGATTGACCCGCTGGCGCGGAAGAGATAGGCCGGTGTTGTGGAGTTGGTTGTAGCGGGCGCACCGGCCGGACGCGCATCGATGTCAACGGTGGTTGCGTCGTACACCGCATTGGCCATTTGGCTGGCAATGAAGCGTTTCCAGATCAAGTCGTACAGACGGAACTGGTCGCGCTCCAAATACGCTTTCACTTCTTCTGGCGCCCGAAAGACAGAGGTGGGACGAATGGCTTCATGGGCTTCTTGGGCGTTTTTGCTGCGCGACGTGTAGCGTGGCGGCTGATCGGGTAGATACTCTTGCCCGTATCGTTGGGCGATCCATTCACGCGCCTCGGCCTGAGCTGAAACGGCTACGTTCGTCGAGTCAGTGCGCATGTAAGTGATTAGGCCCACAGGCCCTTCGCCCACGTCGATGCCCTCGTACAGTTGCTGCGCGGCGGCCATCGTGCGCCGCGCGTTAAACCCCAGTTTACGGCTGGCTTCTTGTTGTAAGGTGCTGGTGGTGAACGGCGCCGCCGGCCGACGGGTGCGATCCTTGCGTTCCACGCGCAGTACAACGTAGTCAGCCTCTTGCAGAGCGTCTACCACCTGTTGCGCATCAGAGTGTGTCTTGAGGTCCGGTTCGGCCCCGTTCAGCTTGAACAGGCGGGCCATAAACGTTTGACTGTCAACTGATTGCTCGGCTGTTTGCCCGCCGTTGCCGACCAGGCTAGCTCGCTTTGCCAACTCTGCTTCAATTGTCCAGTATTCCACCGGCTTGAAGCGCTCAATTTCTCGCTCTCGTTCGCACACCAAGCGCAGCGCCACCGATTGCACGCGGCCGGCGCTCAGCCCTTTGCGTTGCATCTTGTCTCGCAACAGCGGGCTGAGGGTGTAGCCTACCAGGCGATCCAGAATACGGCGCGCCTGTTGGGCGTCTACCAGATTGCGATCCAGCTCGCGGGGATGGGAAAACGCCTCGGCGATGGCGTGCTCGGTGATCTCGTGAAATTCCACTCGGCGTACCGGCTTGCCGTTTAACTCTTTGTCCAGCACGTGTGTCAGGTGCCACGAGATTGCCTCACCTTCGCGATCGGGGTCTGTCGCCAGCCAGACCTCGCCGGCTTCTTTAGCCAGCGCCTTCAACTCCTTGACAACGCTCTTTTTGTCCGTCGGGATGACGTAGCGCGGTTCAAAATCGGCGCCTACGTCCACCCCCAGGCGGTTTTTAGGCAGGTCGCGGATGTGGCCGATGGAGGCGTGCACACGAAACTTCCGCCCCAGAAACTTGCCGATGGTGCGCGCCTTCGCCGGCGACTCGACGATAACCAACGGGGTTTTGCGCGCGTTGTTTGCGCCCGCTGGGGCGTTCGATTTGCCCGCCGATGCTCTCCCGCTGCCCGCACCCTGTTCGGAGCGCGTTGGCGGCGTCAAGCCGTCGTGGGCCGGCGTGCGACCCATTTTGTACACTTTGTCGTAGCCGCAGTTAGAGCACACACCGACCGAGGCCGGCGAGCCGTTGGCGAAGAAGATCGGTTTTGGATCAAGCAGTGTGTGCTTACCCCGGCACTTGAAACAGAAGGCTTCCATTCGGGCGCTGATCATACACCAGGAGCTATTTCAACCGAGGGGAAGCATGTTCGCGTAGCAGATGCATGATCTCACGTTGAAATCTCTCTGTGCTGAATTGTTCTGCATGAGCGCGAATGATGGTAGGGGAAAAGGACACTGTCTCCAGTTTCGACAAGGCGGCGGCGAGCGCCTCGGCGTTCGGCTCGTCGAACAACAAGCCGGTCACGCCGTCGATCACCGTGTCGAGTGCGCCCCCACCGGCGTATGCGATGACCGGTTTGCCACACGCCATAGCCTGAATCGGCGCGATGCCGAAGTCTTCCAGGCCCGGAAAGAGGAAGGCGCGACAGCCGGCCAGCAACTGGTGCAGGGTGGCCTCGTCCACGCGCCCCAAAAAACGCACGCTGGGTCCGGCGAGTCGCTCCAAGCGTGGCCGGTCGCGTCCATCGCCGGCGATCACGAGAGGCAGCCTCAGCCGGTTGCAGGCTTCAACGGCCAAATCGATGCGTTTGTAGGGCAGCAGTCGCGACACGATCAGAAAATAATCTGCGTGGGTCGTAGAGACCGCGAAGCGGTTGATTTGCACCGGCGGGTAGATGATGATCGAGTCGCGCCCGTAATAGGTACGGATGCGGTGTTGCACCGCCCGCGAGATGGCAATGAACTGATCGACGCGCTGGGCGGCGCGGCGTTCCCAGGCCCGCAGTGCGGCGTTTAGCGCCGGCAAAATTGCCTTGGCCGGTGCAGGAATGCGCTCTTGTTTCGCATAGGAAGAAAAGT
>JANWVJ010000099.1 GCA_025056895.1 Thermoflexales bacterium | reverse complement strand
CAGTCAGCGCCCATCAACTCATCAACTTGGCCAATCACCGGTTTGTCAAGCCCACACATCGTCCCACACTTCATCGGGTGTGGGCAGCGCAGCTTGCTTTGCAAATGCAACAGCATCCGCTACGCGCTGCGCCACGCGCTCATCTATTGCGGCAAATTGCCCCTCGCTCACACCATGCTTCTCAAACAGATGCTGCCGCAAGCGTGCGATTGGATCGCGCTTCTTCCATTCGGCAACTTCCTCTTTGGTGCGGTAGGTTTCCGGGTCGCCGATCATATGACCGAGGTACCGATAGGTCAGCGCCTCGATGAAGGTCGGTCCCTCTCCGGCCAGCGCCCGCGCGCGCGCCTCGGCAACCGCATCATACATCGCCAATACATCGTTGCCATCAACGGTCACAGCGCGCATCGCAAAGCCGGCAGCGCGCTCGGCAATTGATTGATGGGGATTCGAGCGGTCCAGAGGCGTCATCTCGGCATACAGATTGTTCTCACAGACCAGGATGAGGGGCAATTTCCACAACTGGGCCAAATTGAGCGTTTCAAGAAACATGCCCTGGTTGATCGCGCCGTCGCCAAAGTAAGCGAGCGCCACACGCCCGCTGCGATCGAGCTGAGCGGTCAAGGCCGCGCCGGCAGCGATCGGCACGCCGGCGCCAACGATCGCATTTTCGCCCAGCAACCCAATGGCTGGTTCCGTCCAGTGCATACTGCCGCCCTTGCCTTTGCTCACGCCGGCGCGCTTGCCCAGCATTTCCGCCATAGCCGCATTCACATCGATGCCCTTGGCAATGCAGGCATTATGGCCGCGATAGGTGCAGGTCATGTAGTCATCTGGGGCAAGCGCAAAGCAGCCGCCCACTGCCGTCGCTTCTTGACCGATGCTCGGATGGAATGAGCCGCGCACCTCGCCGGCGACATACAGTTGTACAACCGCTTCTTCGAAAGCGCGGATGAGCTTCATGCGCTCATACATCGCAAGCAACTGCTCCAGGGTCAGCGCGTCGCTCGGTCGCACTGGATCGTTTACAGGCGCAGCAAACGGTTGCCCGCCGGCCGGTTTGGATTCGCTTCGTCGTGGTGTCATGGGCCAAATTATCCGCGAAATTTGAACGCGAGATCGGCTTACCGGAAATCAACGGGTGTGCAAGAAGCCACGCACGTAATCGGCATCGTCGCTTACCAACCAGGCCAGGATTTTACCGACGCCTTCCGGCTCGCCCAACTCGCTGCCGGCGGCGGCCTCGGCGCGCGCCTGTTCGCCTGATTGCCCTTTAAGCTCTGCTTCACGCGCAATCACCGACAACTTCATGTTGGTCTTGATACCGCCGGGATGAACAACATTGACCCGAATATTGTCCGGCGCAAGTTTGCCGGCCAGGGTGATTCCCAAACTGCTCACACCGCCTTTACTCGACCCGTAGGCAACCGAAGAACTGACGCTTGTGGCCGCTATGGAGGAGATCAACACGATCACACCCTTTCCGGTTCTCTTCATCAAGGGTACAGCATGTTTGGCGCACAGGAAACTGCCTGTTAAATTGATCTGGATTACCTGACGGAATACATCCAATGGAAAATCTTCCACAGGAACATAGGCGCCCTTCAACACGCCGGCTGCCGCGATGAGGGCATCGAGCCGGCCAAAATACGCATCGATCTGCTCAAACAGGCGCTTGACCGAGGCTTCATCTGCCACATCCACCGGCACGAACAATCCGTCGATGGCGCGCGCGACTGCCGCCCCTTCTGCCTCGTTGAAATCGGCTATGACAACCCGCGCGCCACGCGCAGCGCACACCTCTGCTGCCGCGCGCCCAATGCCGGCTGCGCCGCCGGTAATCAGTACCACTTTGTCCTTCAACTCCATGTCTGCTCTCCCAAGTCTGTATCGTTGATGTGTTTGCCACGCTTCTAACGCCGACTGCCAACAGGATTGATTGGCGCCGCGCACACACATTCCGGCGCGTTCGGCAAGCGATCGTCCACTTTATCAGAGGTTCGGTAAACTGTGCGTGCGCAACATGTTGCGCGCAGATGAAAACAAGTCACAGCTCAAGGAGGACATTCATGAAAGTGCTGGTGATTGGCGGCTCAGGACATGTCGGTAGTTTGACGCTGCCGATCTTGAAACAGCATCACACGCTGCGGGTATTTGATTTGCGGCCGCCGGCCGATGCAACGCTGGAGTATGTGGCCGGCGACGTGACCGACTATGACGCTTTGTTGAAGGCATCCCAAAACATGGAGGCGTTGATCTACATGGCAATGGGCAGCCTAGCGTGGGACACCCTCATGGGCATCACGACTGCATTCGATGTGAATGTTAAAGGGGTGTATTTGGCGCTCAAAGCGGCCCACGCAGCCGGCATCTCGCACGCGGTGTACACCAGCACTATGTCTGTGTACAAAGACCCGTTGCAACCGCCGTACTACTACCCCGATGAAGACGTGCCGCCGGATGCGCGCCACTTCTACGGCCTAACCAAACGCTTTGGGGAGGAGATTTGTCGGGTTGCTGCGCGCGACTATAGCATGAGCGTAAACGCATTGCGACTGTGCTATCCGCAAGATGAAGAGAAATGGCTGGCCGAGACAAAAGCAGGCGTGCCCACCATCGCCACCACCGGCCCGGATGTTGCCCGCGCTCTGCTAGCCGCCTTGGATTTTCGATGCGGCTTTCAGGCCTTCATGATCAGCGGCGATTACGAACACAAGATCATGAACATGCAGAAAGCAAAGTGTTTGCTAGGCTGGGCGCCTTTGGCGCGGCCAAGAGAGTAGCCGCTCTCATCGATCTTGAAGAAGGTGTGGTTATTGGGCCGGCTGCTCTTAGAACGGCGTTGCGGAGAAGAGCGACAGGAACAGAACAGCCGTCGCCAGAAAAGCCATAGTGCGCCGCAGGTCGAGCGGAGTGATGTCATTCATCGGCGCAGCATGATGTACACCGCTCAATAGAGCAAAGCCCATCCATACAAGCCAGATGGGAGACGAGATCAGGCCTAGAACGAACAGGATGACGACGGCAAGGTTTCCGATCCAGCGCGCCCACCGACGGCCTAATGCAGCATAGGCAATGTGGCTTCCATCAAGCTGACCAACAGGCAACAAGTTGATGGCCGTAATCACCAATCCAAAACGGGCCGCCAAGAGCACCGGATTCAACAGAATGCCGTTGGTTGTTGCATCCGGCAGGAAGAGGGCAATCAACAAATCCATCAACATCGAGCGCGTTGGCGGGGCAGGTTGATCGGTCACGACACTCATGACCAAGCCGGCAATGAACAACGGCACGGCAACCAACAAGCCAGCAATCGGACCGCCGACGCCCACATCAAACAGAGCGCGCCGATTTTCTACCGGCCCACGCATCTGAACAAACGCGCCGAACGTGCCCAGCCCAAACGGCACGGGGATGAAATACGGCAGCGTAACCGGCAGACGGTGCCGGCGGGCCTGAATGTAATGACCCAACTCGTGCGCGCCCAAGATCAACAACAAAGCAGCAGCAAAGGGCACGCCATAACCCACGCTCTTCTCGAGCGAGGGATCGGGGTCGCCGGCCAACATGCCGGCATATCGTCCACCGGCAAACACGGTTGTGATCGCTGTAGCCATCAGCAAGGCAAGATGAATCCACGGACGCTGGACAAGGGCAGATTGCATTTTGCCGCGCACCGCAACAACAATTTGCCGTTCACCCTTTTCGTGCTCACGCAATAAAGGAACATATCCCAACTCCAGGAAGCGCGCTTTGAGCCGGCTGAATGCTTCTTCAGCTTCTACGCGCAACTTGCCAATGAACGTCACAGCTCGTCCATCTTCCAGGCGCTGATCCTCGACCGACATGATGTCACTTACGTGTGCACGCAAGAGGCTCAGCTCTTCCAGCAGGACTGTCGACGCCGAGGAAGGGGATCGCTGCGCATCTGTTTTCATTCCACTTACAACCTCTCCAAATTGTATCTTAAGGATCGCCTGGCGCACCCTATCGGTGAAACAATAGCCTACCCTCTGGGCCTATGCAGCGCAGGCAAAACCGGCGCGGACGATCTGCACCGACGCTGGCCAGGTGAGTCTTCCGCGCAGATTTGATTTGTCGTGCAACGGCTTGTGCTGCGCCCGCAAGAAGACGCACCCGGCGCTGATTGCTCGGCTCGGTCTTCGTGTAGAATGTTTGTTCTACATTCCTATGGAGCGCCGCAGAACAAGCAAGGGCTGACTGGCATGTTGACCGAGCTGCACGTGCGAGACTTTGCAATCATCGATGCGCTCGACATCGAGCTGGGAAACGGATTGAATGTGCTCACCGGCGAGACCGGCGCCGGCAAAAGCATCATCGTCGATTCGATCGGCCTGTTGCTCGGCGACCGCGCCGAGGCCAACATGGTGCGCGCCGGCGCAGAACGGGCATTGATTGAAGGTGTGTTCTCCTTAAATGGAGAAGTGCGCCAGTCGGTGGAAGCATTTCTAACGGAACAAGGGCTGGAATCGGACGAGCCGGGACAAGTGATTCTAGGGCGCGAAGTGCGGACAAACGGACGCAGCGTGTGTCGGGTGAATGGCCGCTCGGTCAGCCAGAACGTGCTGCGTGAGCTAGGCGAGATGTTGGTGGATGTCCACGGCCAGTCCGAGCATATCTCCTTGCTGCGCGTCAAGGAACACATCAACTTGCTCGATCGCTACGCCGGCCTATGGGACTTGCGGGCGCAGGTAGCAGCCAAATATCACGAGTTGCGTAGCACACGCCGCGAGCTGGACCAGCTTGTGCGCAACGCCCGCGAGCGCGCGCGGCGCGTCGATATGCTCAAATTTCAACTCGAGGAAATCCGTTCTGCCCGCCTGAGGGCCGACGAGGAAACAATTTTGCAAGAAGAGCACACCCGGCTGGCCAACGCCGAGACGCTGGCCGGTTACGCGGAGGAAGCGTATGCGTTGCTATACGAATCGGGGCGCAACCAGCCGGCTGCATTGGATCAACTGGCGCAGGCCGCGCGGGCCATTGAACACCTTGCTCGCTTCGACAAGCAGTTCGAGGAATATGGCAAACAACTGTCCGAAGCAATGGCGGTGTTAGAAGAATTGGCGCGCAGCCTGCGCGATTACCGCGAGGCGATCGAGTTCAATCCTCGCCGACTGGAGCAGGTAGAAAGCCGACTGGAACTCATCAAGAAACTCAAACGCAAGTACGGCGACACGGTTGAGGCTGTGTTGGCTTTTGGCCAACAGGCCGAGGCTGAACTGGCGCAAATTGAGAACAGCGCCGAGCGCATCGAGCAGCTCGAAGAGCGGCTGGCTGCCCTGAACACGGAATACATAGTCCTGGCGTGCGAGCTTTCTGCCCGCCGGCAGGCGGCCGCCCAGGAGCTGGCGCGCAGCGTCGAAGCAGAATTGCAAGACCTGCGCATGGCGGGCGCTCGCTTCGATGTCAGCATCACCCGCGAACCGAGCGATGACGGTATTGATGCGCCGCCGGACGGGTTATCTCCCGCATCCAAAATCCACTACGATGCGAGCGGCATCGACCGCGTTGAATTTTTGATCGCACCGAATGTGGGCGAGGGCCTGAAACCGCTGGTCAAAGTGGCGTCGGGCGGCGAAACGGCGCGCCTGATGTTGGCACTTAAAGCGGTGCTGACTCGCGCCGACCGCACGCCCACCTTGATCTTTGACGAAATCGACCAGGGCATTGGCGGACGAGTCGGCACAGTTGTAGGACAAAAGTTGTGGCGGCTCACCGGTTCACACCAGGTGTTGTGCATCACGCATCTGCCCCAACTGGCCAGCTTCGCCGACGCACACTTCAAGGTAGAGAAGGTTCTGCGCGACAGCAGCGATGGCGCGCGGCGCACCATCACCAGCGTGCGTCGCTTGAAGCGCGAAGACCGGCTGGAAGAATTGGCGCAAATGCTCGGCACATCCGGCAAGGCTGGACGCCAAGGTGCCGAGCAGTTATTGAAAGAGGCTTCCGAGTTGAAGGCCGGCGCCAATCTGCACGCTCAGGCATTTGGCCCACACCTCGGCAAGAAGCATGAGGGTGTGATCGAATAGGATGCGTCAAGACACATAGACCTGATCATCCAAATACTTCTCGCGCTAGCCTTGGCCCGCCGCGCAGCGCGAGTCCAAGCCGGATCAGCCAGTCCACCAGAAAGAAAGTGCTGGGCTGGTAATGCTTGCGATAGAACAACCACATCGCGCGATCGAACTCAAATTGCGCTTTGGGGCTGCGCCGGCTGGCTGCGCGCTTGACGTGGCGCACCGTGACGCGCGGATAGTACACCACTCGGTAGGGGCACCCATCCGCTGCGCGGCATTTCTTGATGCGCAAACACCAGTCTAAATCCTCACCGTACATGAAGAACTGTTCGTCCAACAGGCCGGCCTGCCGCACTGCATCGGCGCGCACCATCATGCACGCTCCAACGACTGAATCGACATCTGCCTGCTCATCGATGTCTAAATAGGTCAGGTTGTAGCGGCCAAAGCGCCGGCTGCGGGGAAACAGTTTGCTGAGGCCGATCAAGCGATAAAACGACACTGCGGGGGTTGGGAAACTGCGCCGGCAAGCCAAGTCCAGTGTGCCGTCCATCAACAACAGCTTCGGCCCCACTACCCCTACATCTGGGTTGGCGTCGGCAAAATCCACCAAACCGCGCAAGGCGCCGGTAGGAACTAGCGTGTCAGGGTTGAGCAACATCACATAGCGCGCAACACCCTCCTCAGGATAACCAAAGTGACGCAAGCCCAGATTGTTGCCGGCAGCATAGCCGTTGTTTTGCGTGTTGCGAATGAGATGCACCCAGCGATGATTCTGAGCAACCCAGTCGGGGCTGCCGTCGGAGGAGGCGTTATCGACCACACACGTGACGAAATCTATGTCCGCTTGCGCACGCAACGAGTCCAGACAGGCATCGAGCAGTTCTTTGGTGTTGTAATTCAGGACGACGATGGCTAGTTCGTGCATGGACACTATTCTAAGAGTCGAAGCATCAAGGGGTGAGTTTCTCTGCTGAGACTATCTCTGGCCCAGCACTTGATACAGGGCCACTTTGCGATTCTCGGAGCCGCTGCCGGCGAAATAGTACGGCACATCCAGTCGCGCCACCGGACGCAAAACGAACTGTTCGCGCAATGTCTGTAGCGAGACGGCCAGCTCAACGCCATCCTCAAGCACGTACACCGGCGCGCCTTCGTGCTGCACAGCGCGGACAAAAGCGATGAGCTGATCGGGCGTCCAGTTGGCAGGACGAAAGGTGAGCCGTTCGGCATACAGATCAATCGGGCCGCTGTTAAGCGAACAACCGATCACGGCATTCGCCGGCGTAAGGCGGGCAATCTCGTTGAAGGATTGACGCTGCTCGCGCACCAGATAGCCGAACGCGCCGAAGCCGCGTGTAATCGGCAAGGCTAGGGTGTCCATCGAACGCAACACAAACACAAACGACAGGCCGATCAACACAACGACCAGTCCGATCATCTTGCGGCGCGTCGGGGCATCGCGATTCGCCTCAAGCAGGCGTTGAACCATCCACACCACGCCCAGCGCCCCTAGGATGCTGAGGGCTGGAAACAATGATAAGATGTCGCGCAGGCGCAGCGGCCAATACGCTACATGAAAGACGAACACCGGCGCCCAGTAAGCTAACAACACCCAGAACGCGCGCCGCGATCGACGCCACAACACCCAGCCGCCGACAACCAGGATCGGCGCCAGTAAGCCAAACTCACGCGCACTCAGCAACTCATTAATGGTGCGCCAGGCTGTTTCGGGCAGACGAACTAAAGAGAAGTTAACCCACTCCTCGGAGCCGGTGTGAACAGGGCTGCCAAAAGCCAGGGCGTGATAGATCAACACCGGCAGTGCCGCCAAGCAGGCAAAAAGGGCACACGTCATCACATCGGGCAGTCGTGCACGGATGACCTGTCGAAGGGCATGGCCGGCCGGACGGGGGGATATGTCATCGCCGACAGACGTTATCAGCCCTAAGGCCAGCGCCGGCGCAATCAACACCTGCGTGTAGCGGATGTCAAATGCGATGCCCAGGCACAGGCCACTGAGCGCAGCGCGCAGCCGGCGCACCGGCACACGATGATCGGCAAACGCCAAGGTGAGCGCCAGTACTGAAAAGAGCTGCGCGGCCACATCGGCCATCGGGATCATCTGCCACTCGATCTGTTGATAGGAGGTGGCCGTGAGGAAAACAGCCAGCGCAGCAATGGCCAGCCGGCTGCCGGACGCATCCGAAAAGCCTAGGCCGGCTGTAAACGTCCAGGCCATCCACGCAATGGCGCACAACGCCACCCAGGACAACAGCGGCGTGACGAGATACAGCCCTTGCTCGCCGCCAATCTTGTATGCGGCGCCGGTAAAGATCGCATAGCCGGGCGGCCAGACCGTGGTGGCCATGCGCGAGACATCTTGCGGCAGCTTATACCCCACGTGCACAATCGGCTCGGTTGGGATGTTGAGCGCATGGGTGAGGCGGGCGAGAGGAAAGGGATGAAATACCGTGCCACGCTCCGCAAAATCGACGCCCATCTGAGCGTAGGCATATGGGTCGCTGCCGCTGACCCCATGCGTGCGCAGGGTCAGCGCCGTCCAGATAGACCACGCTATCACACCGGCCATCAGCGCCAGCGCGCCTGCCCTCACGTATCGCGTGTCCGCACATGGCGCAGCGCGGTGAACCGAGATCAGTAAGCCGTAAGCCGACATGATGATGAGCGTCAGCGGCACATTCAACAAGGCGCCAAATGGTTCGATGACGCGAAACTCACCAATGGCGAAGCGAGCAATCAGCCCAACGACAACCCGTAAGGCCAAGACGGCATATACCACCCCCAGCGGCGTCAGGGCAACCAAGCCCTGAGTGAGCGCTTGGCGAACCGACAGTCTGTCCCGCCGGCCTGACCTAAGAACAAAAGAGATAAGCGTTGGCACAAGGAGCGCTACCACCAACGCCGGCGCAACACTCAAGGGCAGGCGCACTACGGAGCACACCACAGTTAGAGCGAACAGATGCAAGCCGGCCCAGGCCAACAGGGTGATGGGATGCCATGCGAGTTGGCCCGCACCCGTTGGAGAGAGGAAAGCCATCGCACGCCAGCACGCCTGCCCCACGCCCTCATCTCGGGCGCGCCGCACGATGCGCAACAGGGCGGGCAAGACGGCAATCCCTGCGGCCAACAACCAGCCAACTCGTAAACCGAGGAAGGGAAGCTGATACAGCCGGCCTACCGCTACCAGGGCAAACAGGACGCCGGCGACAGCCTGCGCCAGGGCTACGTCGGCGGGAACCTTTCGTGCGCGCCAGGCGATGATCGCCCCCAACGCCCATACTGCGCCAAGCGCAGCAAGCCACCAGACAAATGGGGCGGCCGGTCGATTCAACACCTCGGCATCCAGCCAGTACGAAAGACGAAACAGGTTACTCAGGTGCATCAGGTCAAGTGTACTGGGAACGCACGGTGGGCTGGTCGGTTTTAGGGAAAGCAAGCCGGCGGCGTCACGATGCGCCCGAACCGCATGAACAACCCTGGCAGGCCGTCACGGCGCGCAGACAAACGGCACAAATGCAAGCGGGTTGATGTTGGGCAACATCACCGTAGTGGTGGCGACGGCCGCTGTGTCCCAGGCTTGTTCGTTGCCGGCCCGATCGCGCGCCCGCACACGAAAGGCATACGTTGCGCCGTGGTGCACATTCAAGACGCGAGTGGTGGTGTACAGCCACGTGGCAGCGGTGACCCACCCGCCGGCTTGGATGCGATATTGCAGATCATACGACCACACGCCGGCTGCATCATCCCCGCCGCTCCATGTGAGGGTAACGGTCGGCTGTGTGGTGATGGGGGGCAAGGGGTCAATCGTCGCCAGCGGCGGCGTCACATCCGGCTCAATCAAGATCAGCGGTGGGCTGGCCACCAAGCACAAAGCAGGGGGATTGTGCCAGGTAAAGTTTGGCGCAGCCGGCAACGTAAAGGTGTATCGATAGTCGGTAAAGGTGATGGGCGTGACGCTGCCCTGTTGCAGAACCAGCGTCCCGGTTGGCAACACCGATCCGAACACGTAGGTCTGTGGTGTGTTCGTGATGTTCCAAATCACGCTCACCCGCCCAAGTGGTGTGCCCCAAAAGCTGATGCGACTCACTGTATTGTTGTTCGTCCAGACGCGGGTGGAGAAGTTAAACACAGGTGGCAGATAGTGTGCCGCGACTTGAAAGGCGCGATAGATCGGACGCAATGAGCCATCCAGCCGGATCAATCCCCACTGTTCTGGGCTGCCATCGTCGGTCGTGCGAAAGTAATAGTAGCGTCCGACATTTTTGTACAAAGCGTAGGTGTAATTCTGAATCAGGAATGAGGCCGCTTCGTCCGGCCAAGCGTAGCGTGCGCCGGGGGGAGGCGAGCCAGAGTACCCATCCCAGTGGCGAATGCCGGTCTCGGTGACCCACAACGGATGGGGCAACAACCCTCCTCGGTCGGGGCGTGTCATGTTCTGCCGGAAATCTTCGATTACGTCGAACACCTCGCACGTGCCGCCGTCGTACAAGTGGAATGCTGCCACATCGAAGTAGTTGTTGTGTGCGGCGCTGTCCGGCAGGTCGCGGATGGCGTTCCAAACTGTAATGGGGCTGGGCCATTGATCATGACGATACAGGAAACCAGCCAGCACAACCGTGGCTTGTGGATCGGCTGCTTTGATTGCTTGGTAACTCACACGCAACAGTTGAGCGAATAGAGAGGCCGGCGCCTGGGGCATCTTCCAGTAGGCGCGAATGTCCGGCTCATTCCACACTTGCCAGTCTTTAACGGTTGCGCGATAACGTAACACCACCTGATAGACGAACTGCGCCCAGTGGTTGTCGGGGTGATTCCAGGGCAGGTGAAGATTAGCGGGCACAGGCCAACTTTCGTAGGGTATGCTCAAATCAGCGGCCCACGTTGGCGGCGCGGTCAACACCGCCAGGGTTCGCAAGCCATGCGCTGCCTCGTCGGCGACCAATGCATCGTAAGCCTGCCACTCCCACACAGCCGGCGCCGGACGAATCGCGCGCATTTGGAACTCGACGCGATCGTAGGTTGCGCCGGCTTCGCGCGCCCGCGCGTACATCGGGTTGCCGGCAAAGTAGTTGGAAAAGGTCAACCCCAGACGGGGATTTTGCGGGACATCCGGCGCAGCGATAGCCGGTCGAGTGGATGGAATCAGCGCAAGACCAACGATCAGCAGCGGACAGAACAGTGTCTGCACCATCTGCCCGCGCCGGGAGCACATAAAGGGATTGGGACGGGCAGTCACACACTCATCTTACAGCATTTCGTCGGCTTCGTCTCGCTCTGGTTCATCCAAAACGCGCATAAAGGGATCTGCCAGGTCAGGATCGTAGGACTCGACCAGGACACAAGGAACTGTCAAGCTGCCCTGAATGGGAGTCGGATCAGCCGGCACAATATGAGCAACGATCATGGCAGCAGTCGTCTCGACATCCCTCACCGTCACAACGACACGCAGCGAAAGGCTTCCCAGTACTCAACGCGTCCGTCTGGCGTCAGACGAAATAAGCTATTGCGCAGGCGCTCGCCTACTTTGAGCGGGTCTGGTTCTTTGAGCTGTGAGACGTGCTGGCACACGGCCTGCGCTTTTAAGTCGATTGTGT
>JANWVJ010000098.1 GCA_025056895.1 Thermoflexales bacterium | reverse complement strand
GCACTCACTCCCTAGGCTCGATGACAAGATTGGAGAATGTGGCCGACGTACCATAGCCGCTACCCGACCAAACGTATAGCATGAGCGTCACCGGATCGGCGAAGCTTTTCACGTAGTCAACGGCCAGTGGCGTCCATGTTTTGCCGTCGTTGCTAAAGGACAGGGTAAGCAGCGGATCGGATCGCTGGATCTGAAAGTGGACTGTCTTCTGCGAGAAGTTCTGCCATGTCAGCGTGCGATATCCATCAACAGGAACGAGGACATCCACATACTGCCCTTGGTCTCCGCCGCTGTAGCGTCGCAAGCTGACCATCTGCGCAGGCTCTTGTAGACTCCGAATGGCGAAGCCAGCAACCACATTCCGTCCACTCGGATCGAAATCTAACTGCACCCGCGCGGTGAAGTTGCCCGATACCGGCAAGGCAACAAACGGGGCGGTGCGGTCGCCATCGTATGACCCGGTTGGAGACCCAGCAGTGAGCGTGAGCTTGCCCTGCTCGACGCGAAGTGCGTTGTTGAGCGAGCCGCCGGGGGTGTAGCCCCAAATCGGGCTGAGCTGTTTAGGTTTGTCTGCCGCGGCAAACGGCACCGCGCCGGCGGGCTTGTGGACATACGGTGTGCCGGGCTTGCCGACGGTGAACTGAGAGAAACGCCCGAGGGTCCCGTTCGGAGTCGTCGAGTAGAGATGCAACACTGCTTCGACGCGGTCGGGCAACGCGAACAGCTCATTCGCACGAACTGTCAGCCAGTTTTCACCGTTCTCACTCAGCGCAAACGACCACAGCTCCTCACGCCGGATGATTCGGAAGAAGATAGTCGTCCTTGAATACGGCATCCAGAAAAGTTGCGTAGGCGCCCCTTTCTGGTTACGTATGATCTCGAAAATCTGTCCGTTACCGTCGCTAAAACGACGTAACCCAATCCAGGACAGAGGGTCTTCTTGCGAGCGAATGGCTAAGCCACCGACTTGCCATCGCTCGCGCGGATCGAAATCGAGACGAACTTCGACCTCGAAATCCCCCTGCAGCGGCAAAGACAACTGGGGCGCCGTGTGTACTCTCTCCCAGAAATTCGTTTGCCCACCGCTGATCAAGGTCACCTCGGCGCCGTCGCCAGAGATGCGATATCTGTTCTCCGGCGCATCTCCGGCAGCCCACTTCCACAGCCCGCTAAGCGCCATCGGGTTTGCCGGGTCTGCAAAGGGGACTCGCAACTTGCCCTTGTCGGGCAACTGGAGCACCTGTCCAGAACCGACCGTCGCTGTTGCAGGCGCAGTCGCTGTAACGGTGGGTGCGGCCTCGCCGGTCGCAGCGGCATCGGGGGGCGTGGGCTCAGGCGCCGGTTCGGTCGCATCCAGTTCCAGCAGTGCCTTCACCTCGATGGGCACGACCTCGCCCTCCACACGCGCGCAGTAGGTGTCCGTATCCGGCACAAGGCCGCTCTCGAGATAGCGCACCCGGCGCATCAACCGCAGCAGCTTCTCGCGGTCTTGGTCTTTCAGCTTCGGCTCGAAGTCTTCCAGCGCTTTGAGAATCACCTCTTCGTGAGCCAGGCCCCTAAGCTCGCGCGGCGTTAGCTTGGGATTCGAAACGCAGTTCCGCTTGATGAGCTTCACCGGCTTGAACTGCTCACGGTCTTGCGGCGTCGCATAGCCTCGAATCGTCGCGCACACCTCAGCAAAATTGTCGCCGTTGCGATACTCGACATTGCCCTCCAGCCGGACGAATCCGATTGAGGAGGCCCTGATCTGATCGCTCGTCACCACAGAATCCTTGACGGCCGTCGAAGCTGCGATCAGCTCGCCGAACAACTCATTCACCGCGAGGCGTTTGGCGCCCAGCAGAAGCTCGGTCTTAAGCGTCTCCAAGTCGGGGTAGCCGGTGGCTTGGGCACAGTAGGTCTTCGTGACGACGCTGCCTTCCGCCTGGGGCAGCGGCGCGGCAGCAACGAGAAGCAAGGCCAGCAGCAAGGGGTAAGGTTTCATCGGGAATCCTCAGCGCGTGATCACCCATTCGAGCGTGACATAGGCGATCCCTTGAACCTCATCGAAAACCTCTTCAACCACCCGATCGTAAGCCGGGATCTTGGCTTTGACAACCTGACGGATCTCATCTTTGGTGAGCGCGCCGCCTTCAACGATGGTCACAGATTCGATCTCTGCTCCATTGAGCCACTCGGCGAACTTGCGCTTGGCGTCGAGTTCTGCAGCCGTGACGGCGGTCTTCTTTCTCATGGCCGAGTTCGTCGCCGTCGGTTGCGGCAGACCGGTCCCCCGCGCAGTGATACGGATGACTTGATTCTCGCCCTCTCCCACGCTCGAAGTGGGCTGAGCCTGGCGCGTTGGCGCAGGCGCCGGGGGCGATGCCAAAGTGGGCTGCGTGGCACGAGAAGATGCTGTCGGAATGTCGCGGGGTGCAGCAGGGATCGAAGTTATAGGCGCGCTCGCCGTCTGAGTGGTTTCGATAGTGACCGTCGGTGTAGATAGGCGCTGGTCACCTTGGTTACTCCTCGCAACGAACGCCGCCGCCAAGGTAAAAAGACCTAGTATCACCGTGCCTATTAGGCTTATAACTGCAGCCTTGATGATGGCTTTCGCCTGAGAATGCTCACTCATCTATCCACTCATACGTGTCAACGAATGACAACCGGCAAGTAAGCCCCGAACCGTCGTCCCAGCAAGGCCATCTCAGTCAGATGACAAACCCTCACGGTATACCGGCGAGCGACGACGTTCAGGTTTCGATACCGTTGAGGGATCGGACACGATTCATAGATATCCTTCCATTGATTGCTAGCAACGTCGTAGTAATACAGGGCGAGCGACTGCTCGTTTAAACCTTGAATCAGCGTTGGTGAGTAACTTACAGTCAGCGTGATGGGCGCGCTGAAAGCGAAGCCGGACACCGGCACATTCGCAATGAGCGCCCTTAACCTGAAGCTGACGACGGACTGCTGATCGTTGGGCAGAGACGCCGTAGGCGACACCAGCGGCTCGAACCGGAGTGAAATAGACTGGGATACTGCCCCCACCGGCGAAGTGACTGTTACACTGCTGCCGAAGTAATCTTCGAAGTTGGCAGCCGTAGGAGCGTTGGCCGACAGGTCGGTTTCCTGGGCATAGCTCTGCAGGTTGAAATCTATGTGCTCCCACGTGGTGCTGTTTGGGCGATAGAATAGCGGCAATGAAGGCACGTCGTTGGCGAACTCGTTGATGACCGTCGCGTAATGCTCCTTGCGCTCCGCTTGTGGGCGAGAAGTATCGGCTGCCAATTGAATGGCTGCTGAGGCGGTTAGGTTGCACCAACCCATGTAGTTCTGTCCCGACCAGCCATTGTTGGGGGAAGGGATCTGGTCACAGGCGAAAGGCGACCGCCCTCCGGGGTCTTCGTCGGCCACCCAGGCGAACGCAGCAGATTCGAAGTCGCGCACCCGCAGCCCTGTCGTCCCTCCGAAGAAAACGCTGCCAGGAATGTAGTTCGGCAACACCTGGATGCCGCAAGCACGCATCTGATTGATCCAGACCGAAAGATACGCTTGGCGATAGGGCGAGTTGGTAGAGGTGATGCCGAAGGCCAGCGTCTTGCCGCCTTTCGTGCGATACGTGTCGCCCGGTTGCAATGTCCACCCTGCCGCTTCGAGCAAGCTGATACCTTGCGCTGGGTTATAGGCGTAGATCACGGCCGGCGTAGTGAAAGCCCAGCTCGACGACATGACGAACGTCTCGGCAATCAAGGCCTGTCGCTCATCCGGCGTTAGCGGCGAGTGCACTGATTCGATCAGCGCGCCCTTATCCGTGCAATACGCGATGGCGCGCCTGACGTTCACGTCACTCAAGATCGGATGCGGCTGAGGCGAGAGCGCGCTAGCGCTGTTCAAACGCACCGGCGCGGCTGAATGCGCGGGGCGAGTTGCACTCAACCCGGAGGCCAAGGCGAGCGATGCGCCACAGCAGATAAGAGTGGCTATTCGAATGATCATCCTTGTTTCTCCTCTGCTCGCGCACAGCGCCAGATTTGCCGACAGACCAGCTGAATTGATCGAGGAAAGACAACTGCGCTCAGCGCCTGGTCAAGAGCGGCAGCGATATGGTTTTGCCGTTCGCGATAACAACAGATTCAGTGTTCTTCGTCCCCGCATCCCAGTGCACTTTCAACGCGGTCTTGAGCACTGCCGGTTGCGTCATCGTCTCGCCAACGGTCGCCGCGTAGCGAATCAACAAAGTCTGATTGGCAGGCAAAGCGTTCAACGTTACCGTCAGCGGTCCCTCGCCACTGACGATGCCCGCTGAACTTGAACCGCTGCCTTTTACATACGTAACCTGGCTCGGCAGGGCGATGGTGATGACAATATCCCGCGCCTCTACGTCGGAATTGCGCACTTCGATTTCGTAGTCCACGCGTTGACCAGCCTGGGGCGTCAACGGGGTCGCGCGCACTGCGCTCACGGTCAAGTTCGCTACAGCCAATCGGTCGCCCGTCGAGAATGCGGATCGCACGTCGAAAGGTTGTCCCCGGCTGTCTACTCCGACAAAGCGCACAATGTAAGTTTCACCTTTCTGCAGCGGCGCCTTGGAGATAATGAAGACTGTATCAGGGCCGAGATATTTCGGCGGATCTGAGTTAACGTCTAAGACGTAAGCCGGCACCGATTCCTGACGTGAATTGCGCAGCTCGGCTAGCGTAAGCTTCCAAGACGACACCGCGCCAGGTTCGACTGATTGCTGAAGCCAACCCGGGCCGGGGCGTAGCTCAGGAAGCTCCACTGCAGCTTGCACAATCTGTGTGGACCATGGCTGAACGATCTGCAAGCTGATCGGATAGCCGACCGGACGAGGTAGACCGGGCAGCGGGTCCGGAATCTCCGCCCCCGACCAAGCCTCTGGCACGTTCACCTGCCCCTGCGCCGGGTAAACGATCGTGCGCCGCGTCGAGGGTAACACCTTATCAGGCCAAAGACCTGATCGGCTGCCCATATTCAACACGTCGAAGCGTCCTCTTCCATCGTTCACTCGACCGTAGCCTACGTCAATGCAGCTGTAACACAAGATCAGCGTGCGGTGATAGACCGTCTCCATCCAGCCATCAACGCTTCCGACAGGATCGCCGATGAAATGACCGTCCTCTCCCACATAGCCGGTATATCCGAAGTATCGAGCACGATCACTCGGCCACATCCCTGTGTAACCCGATAAGTCCGGATGCTGACGATGGAAGCCCAGCCCCGCCATGCGCGGATCGTTTTGGTGATTCGCCACGAACTCTGCGTGCGCTTGAGCGGCCTGATGGATAGCGGCGGCGCCAAATGCCTTCGGCAACCCGGCCAGATCTCGAAAGTAATTGACGCGTGCAACGGCCTGCGCTTGATGCTCTGCTGGCATGAACGCGCCGGGGATCTCGATCGAATCAATGTGAATGGGCTTCACGCCGGGCCAGGAACTCAACGTCAGCACGAGGTGATGTTGTCCCGGTCCTAGCCGATCGAAGATAGCTGGAACCTGCCAGCGCTCAAGTGCACCTGCAAACGTCATAGTGCCGAGATTTACCCCGTCAATCATGATGTTCGCTTCGCCGAGGTCGGGGGCGATGCGCCGGTAGATCACCACTTGATCACCCGTGAATACAAACTCTAGTTTGTCCCCTGCGCTCGAAGCCGACATATAGCTGCCCCCTGATGCACGCGCATCCGACACACGTTGCCAGCTTCCGCGGTATCGCAGTTGCGGATGGTCTTCTTGATATATGCCGTTGCTGAGCGGAGGCGCAGTGAAGTTTTGCTCAGCCGATAGATCGCTCTCATCGCCCGAGCTGTTGTAGGCGCTGACTGCAATGAAGTTCGGCTTCCCACCCAGCACTCCAGAGAGCACGTATGTGGTGGACAGTCCTGTATCAATGCGTCGTGTGTATAGTCCAGATTGCTCACCGACATACAACGCGTATCCGGCTGAACCGTTCCCCTGCCAGACTGCTAACCACGTGCCATCGGGTTGTGGATTGATCGTCAAGCCTGCTGGTGCAGTGCCAGAAGCAACGAAAGGCAATGCACCGATGTCGGTGCCCGGCGGATTGCCGCGTTTGCGAGCGGGAGAACCGGCTTGCAGCCGATAGTCCCCGGCTGTCACGTTGCGCAGCAGGGGATCCATAAGCAACATGCCAGTTCCTGTCAAGTGTGGGGAATGCCACTGCGGGGCCGGATAGACCAAGTTGTACTGGACGGTTGAGGAAGGTGGCGCACTAATGGCCAGTTGGTTATTGACGATCAGGTTGTTCTCAATCAGTACTCTGGAACCGTAGCTGTCGCCAATGCCATGGGCGTTATTTGCGATGGTGTTGTTTCGAATATGCGTCGCTGCACCAACGTGCACCCAAATTCCCACGAAGCGATTGCCGTCAACGATGTTGCCCTCAATTAGCGTCCGTACGCTGCATGGCGGCCCGTGCCATACTGCTTGGCATTCCACGCTGATACCCATGTCATGGTTATGCACGCGATTGTTGCGTATAACACTTCGCTCGCCACTCACAATGCCCTGAAACTGGAAGCTGTTGATCGGCTCCCCGCCTGCAACTGTAAAGCCCTCAATTCGGCTATCTTTGTCCAATTGGACAGTAGCGTACGATGTAGGCACGCTGTCTATGAATGACTCGTCACGGCCGGCGCCCTTCAAGAATACTCCCGCGGGGACATGAATTCCACCCTTGTAGCGACCAGGCGCAACCGATATCGTGTCGCTGTTTGCCGCAACGGCGAGGGCTTCAGTAATCGTCTTAAATGCCGTCGTAGGCGAACGTCCATCGCCGGACGCATTAACAGAATCGTCTACATACCATGTAAGGTAACCCTCTCGCACAGTGATGGTCTGCACGTGTAGATTGTTGTCCTCAAAATACTCTGGGATGGAATCGGCAGGGTCAACCCATGCATATAGCTGCTGGACGCCGAGCTGCGTTGGGGTGATAACTACGGTTACCGGTGTGCTAGTCTTGGCTGCCAATGAGGGGGTAACTGAGGATGCGCCGATGAACTGACCCGAATTACGGGGATCGCCCCAGTAGACGTTCAGCGATACGTTCTGCGCTGCAACATCACCACTGTTGAATACCCAGTATGAGCGCTCGACTGGCAAGCCGATGGCCAATGGATTCGATCTGTACTCAGCAGTAAACACCGTCAGCTCGCTACGCGGCGGCACGACTTCGATCGTGCCCGCCCACCGGTTGTCGTTTTCATTCGCCTCCGCGATGAGGTTGTCGGGGTCCAGCACGACATACAGGCTGAACACGCCTGTTGCGTTAGGCGTCCACGAAAGCTGGGTAAAGTAATTGTCCGCCTCCGTTCTGGTGAACACGTTTGTGCTGGCGATCTGCACACCTCCCGCGGCTGGATCGCCTCGGTAGGCAGCAACTTGTAAGGCGGTGAGCTGAGCAGCGTTCAAATCAGTCGCGGCGAAATACGCCGTCACTTCGGTCGGTATACCTTCGCCGACGCGCGCAGAGTAGTACAGCCAATAGAACGCAAGGTTAGGCGATGCGCCAGGTGCAGCATGCAAAGAGCTGCTATCGCGACTGCTCCACGCGACTGACATCAACGCTATGGCAGTCAAGCAACCCAGTCTGATCAGGTGCTTTGTAAGCATAGAAGTAATTCCATCGGCGCTCTGCTAGTTGAACACTCCACCGCCATATGTCCCGGCGTAGAGCGTTGTCGGCGTCTGCGGATCAATCGCTAGAGCGTTAATGTAACCGCCCTCAGGCCGATGCTTGTCCATACGTTGATCCCAGCGGTCGCAGTCTGTGGCCGGCCAGCGCTTATCAGAAGCACTAAAAACCAACAGCAAAACTCTCAGGTTCGTGAATGTGCGTTGCATGTTGCACCCCTGTCTCAATCAAGATTCGGCCCTTAGACCCATGTGACGGCAAGTGAGCTAGCGCTGGAGTATTGGCAGGCTTACTCGGAATGGATCAAATTCCGCCTGCACGCGCAAATCTGATTGAATGGTGACGGTTATAGGGTTGGATGTGCTGATAATGTCACCACTCCATCTCCCGAAAGGCCGTCCTTTTGCGGAAGCGGCCGTAAGCGTTACTACTGTGCCTGAGGAATACTGCAGTCCGCTATTGCAGTCGGGGAGCGGAGTGGCTGTAATCGCTGTGTCAGCCGCCACACTTGTCGCATCGAGCACGTAGCAACTGGCGGCAAAGTCCTTTGCTGAGTAAGCCGCGGTTGTCCAAAGATTTTTACCCCGAAAGATTACCGGCACGCCAGCATAGGCTAAGTCAACGATGGTGACATTGGTCAGAGTGTATGGGCCATCTACACCGCTGCGCCGAATGTCATCACCGTCAAATGACAATACTGGAGCTGCCAAACCCCCACCTATCGTGACAGATGTGACGCTATGTGCAACCAGCGAGTTGTTCACATCAACCAAGTCGCCGGAGATCAGAAAAGTTCCTAAGCCAAATGATTGAGTACTAATTGAAACATTCAAGGTCTCATATTTGCCGTTGCCATCATCGTCTTGTGGGTTGTCAGAGTATTGCCCAGCTAACACGAGCGTATCAGGGGAAACGGCCAACACGTTATTCGCTTGTCGGGCGTAGGGAATGCTGCCATCACTTCCATACGCGGTCACGATCAACCCCAGCGCACCATTCGCAAAGGGAATTGCATAGAGACCTGAGTAGATGCCGTTGCCACGATCCGTCAGATTTAGGATAGTGGTAGAGCCATTGGGAAGCTTTACATACGCCTTGACAGTTGCACCTGAAAGTCCAATTCCACCATTTGTCAGCGTCGCTGTGATGACGGCAGTGTCTCCAGCACGATATAGCGGCTTGTCCGAAGTCACAGTCAGTATACGTGAGGAAGTGATCCATCCCCACAAGGTGTAGTTCGTTCCGACCGAGTTGAGATCGGCAGCCTTGATGGTGGCGACATATACGCCGGGCAGAGTAGTAGTAATCAGATAGCTAGCCGATCTCTGGGGGCTTGACTGAGATGAATCCTCGACATAGCTCACCTCATCTCGATGTGCAGCGGCATATGCCGGGTCAATCACAACGCCGGCCGGATTGGTTAGAGTGAACTGAAGTGTGCCGGTGAGCCAGGAGAGATGAAACTGACCAAATCCGGCTGAGTCAATGAGTAAGCTGTTGGTAATAACTTGTCCGGGGAATAGTACCCCTGCGAAAGTAGGTAACTGTCCTGATGTCCTATCTGCTGCTTGTGCAGGCACAGGGCCTTCGAACTCAGCTGCCTCGATGTTAAAGCAGGAGCGCCCGCTCAACAGCCTTCTGACGCACTCATATGTTTCAGTATGGGAGGAATAGTCGAACGGGCTTGTGTTGAAGTAACTTGGAAACCATTGCCTTAGACCCACTTGCAGTTTGACACATGCCAGTTCATCTCTAAAAGGGACTTGCACACAGGACACAACGAACTCCCATTGTAGTGTGCTATGACTTGCGCTAAAGCTATGACGACTGTCCGGTATGAAGATATCTCTTGGCGGGCCCAGCCACTGATATCGCCGCCCTAACCCACTTTGCTTGCCCACTACACCATCATTAGGACCGTCCACGATGTAATCAAGCGGGCCGAAAACTCCCAGAGGGGTCTTGTCGCCAGCGATGAAGTGATATATCACGCTGCCATTCTTTCTGTGCTGATCGTTGAACGAGTCTATAAACATCGAAAACTCGCATGCGGCGTATTGAGTGCTGTAGTAAGCCAGACATAGAGGCGTACCTAGGCTTGTGCCGACGTGAGGGGAACCGAGGGTCACGAGTGTTGAAACATCCTTGCTGTCCCGATACAGATATGACGACTCTATGTAAGCGCGTGCAACCAGCCCGCCCATGCTGTGGGCAATTAAGACAACTTGGGATGCGCCCGTAATCGCCCGAATGTTGGCAATCTGCCTTTTCAAGCATAAAGCATTCTCGGCCATGCTCGGAGTGCGCCTCGTGCCAGTTTCGATGTGGGCAATCCAGACATCCCATCCATCCTCAATTAGCCATTTAGGAAACCCACCGAAGTCATTTTTAGCGTATTCGGGGAAGTTGTTTGGCAGGTCACTTGGCCGAACGCGGTAGGCTTGATCTTGGCACACATCGTAGACAGGTGGATTGATGATTGGAGTACCATGAAAGCCGCGCACGAGCACAACAACCGGCTTTTCTGGCAGCGTGTTTGGCTTGAATGAGGCCGTGACAGTGAGGTTGCCTGTTACCTTGACGCTGGCGATTGTTGAGTTACCGCTTGCATCGCCACTCCATCCCAAGAACCTGAAACCATTAGATGGAGAGGCAGACAAAGTCAGCAGTGTGCCGAATGTGTATCCATTCGCACCACAATTCGGACTTGGTGTTGCAGCAAGACTGCCCGCGTTCGGTGGCGAGACGAACCTACTGAGCGTATAGCAAGTGGTGGGATTGCCTGTGCCTACCTCGACCTGGATTGCACCAGCGTTGTCACCTTGGCAGGAATCGTTATCGTTGATGCGTAAGGATAAAAAACCACTACCATTTGCCGTGAACGCTCCACCACGGCGAACCGCAAAGATCGGACCGTTGCCGATCCGCCCTAGCAGTGTGGCATATGGCAGAGATCGGACAGTTTTGCAGAAATCGTAATAACCGACCCGATTGTCAACCTGGGGGCCGTATCCTTCTGGGCCGACGCTTGGATATAACCGATAATCTACTGTCCATGCACCGGAGACATAGGTGATGAAATATGTGCTGCCCTGCTGTAAAGAAAGTGGCATCTGTTGCCAGCCGACGCGTGAACTTATTGTCTGGATTGCGTCGAGCGACGATGGCTGTAATGGAATCGGCTCACGCTCAGTCACTTTGGGCGCAGGCGAGGCAACAGGTGAAGGTATGACTGGTTCAGGTGCTTGCGCCAGAGCCCGGCGAGACGTATTTGTCGCACACATTGCGATCAATGTGATTGCTATGGCGAGATGAAACAAGGAAAGGGATTGCTTCATTGGTTTACGCAACTCCGGTCGAATGTACCCTCATTTATTGGGCGACGCTGAAATGCCCAGCCGCTACCTACGATCCCCTACTCAAGCATTAAGTCCTCTGTCATGAACTCCCGTTTACACCTCGCCCCATCCTTCACTCCAGCCGGACGCGCGGGCGACGGTGGCGCGACCGGGCGCGCATCACCGTCGCTCCCCCTGTCCCGCATCCGGTCATTGTGCATAGCCAGGGCGCGCCGGCAAGAGTGATTTCCCCCTGCCGGACTGGGACGCACATTCGTTGTCGGCCACAACGCTGCCTGCGCCCGGCAACACGCTTAATCCTATGCAAACGGTGAAATCCGGTGTTTAATTTTCGGCAGATTTCGGTCGAAAGCGGGTTGATCCTTACCAAAACAGGGGGATGCCGATGTCACTCTTTACCCCGGCAGACGAAGCGGAACTGGCCCAGGAGATTGTCGCGAAGACGCTGGCCGGCGCGCTGCACGCCCACGGCAGCCAGAAGACCCTCGCGCAACGCGCCGGCATCACGCCGGTGTTCGTGAACAACATCATCAAGCGCAAGCGCATGCCCAGCCCGGCCATGGCGCGCCGGATCGCGCCGCTCCTGCCGCTCCCCGGCACGGAGCAGGCTGCCTGGCTGGATCACGTCGAGCGCTACTGGACGGCGCGCCGGCAGGTCGCACATGCCGCATGCGCTGCCGTCAACCAGGACGCCGCTGCCGTCGTCCGGGAGCTGGTCGCCTGCCGGCTGGCCACCTTCACGAGCGATCCGCTGGCCGTCCGGCGCAACTGGGAGCGCGCTATCCAGCTCGTCGAAGACATCGAACCCCACCTT
>JANWVJ010000097.1 GCA_025056895.1 Thermoflexales bacterium | reverse complement strand
CTTGTTTGTCTGTTGACAGTGCAATAAACAGGCCGGTGGGGTCCATAGCGGTGCGCAGCACGCGTGTGGTATCCACACCGCCGGCGTTGAGCTGAGCGAGCAGTGCAGCGCCAATCCAGTCCAGCCCCACGCAGCCGATCAGACAAGTCGGCCAGCCCATGCGGGCTGCGATCAGCGCTTGATTGGCTCCTTTGCCGCCGCTGTCAATCAACCCGAACTCGCCGTGGGTGATGCGGCTCGGCGTCGGCCAACTCGGCGCACGCGCGAACACATCGACCATCAAACTGCCGACTACGGTGATCGGGCGACGGGCCGGCTCAGACATTGAACAGCGAATACCGAGAGTAAGTCCCGCGCAGATTCAACTAGTGATAGGTGGATCGGCAGGTTTGCTGAGTTGGTCGAACAGATACTCTAGGCCCAGCGCAATCCGCCGTTCGATTGCACTCACATTGACAGAGCGGCGGGATTTGCTCGTTTTGAGCGGGTATAGAGCCAGCAGCTCTGTTGCTAAGCCTGCTGCGTCGGCGCGGGTTTTGCGGCTACGCACGAGCCTTTGCACGGTGGTACGGGCTGCTTTGAGGTAGGTCAGTGTTTCAGTGATTGTTTCGGCGTCGGCCACCAGCCCGCGCCCCGGCACAATCATGGCCGTCTTTAAACTCCGTTTCATCTCTGTTAATGCTGCGATCCACTCGTCCAGATTGCATCCGACCAACGGAGCTGGCTCTTTACTTGTGATCAAATCACCCGCAAAGACAATGTCTGCATCGCGTACGGCCACAATAGCGCTGCCTGCTGAGTAACCGCCTACGCGCTTGACATCAAGAAACAATGGATTTTCGGCTCCGACCACAATGGTTGTGGCCTCGCTGAACGTCGCCTCTGGCAGAACGGCTTGCTCACGCAACTGAACAGGATTCAGCGGCTCCGGTGATTTCGGCTGCGAGGCTTCCAGCGCGGCATACAACTGGGTGAAGCCCGCTTCGTGAATGATCGCTGGAATACTGAGTGGGCCTGGGTGGGGCGCCAAGGCAGCCAGTGCTGCGCTGCTTGCCCGATCTGCGGAGGTGAAGACGACCGCGCGCAGAGGCTTGTTGGTCAGGGCGGTGATTTGCGCGCGCCAATCCAACGCCTCTTCAGCGCTCGACGGTAAGTCGATGCTCACTACACCGGTGTCTCCAATGACACAACCGATGTTGATGCCGTCGCGTGTGGTGTGATAGTAAATGTTCTTTTGGAGCTTCTTCATCTGCTATGGAATAATGTTCAACTTGGCCAGTTCAATGGCCGCTTTCACCTGCTCGATGTTGGCCGGCAAGCCGCCGCCCTGCGCGAACTCGGCCGATCCGCCCCCTTTCGCTCCTAGCGTCGCCAGCGCACTGCGCAATGCCTCGCCCATGTGTCCCGGCGCATCCTTTGCCCGCGCGAAGCACAAGCTGGCTTTCTCGCCTGCCGCGCCTAACAACACAATCACCCCTGGCTCGGCTACCAGCCG
The DNA here is from genome assembly GCA_025056895.1 of Thermoflexales bacterium. Taxonomy (GTDB): domain Bacteria; phylum Chloroflexota; class Anaerolineae; order J036; family Brachytrichaceae; genus Roseilinea. The sequence continues at coordinate 10,340 of JANWVJ010000097.1, read as the reverse complement.
CTTAGCCATCGCCTTGAGTTCCGCCGCATCGCGTTCTGCAAATGTATGTGCAATCACCAAATGTCCCCCGCCGGTGCGATTGTTTTCTGCTGCGCGCAACAGCGCAAGGGCTTCTGTGTCGATCAGGCGCTCTTGCAGAGTGGACAATGCCTTGCGCACAGATTGAGCCTCTGCGCGCAAGCGCTCAATCGCTGCCGGCAATTCATGCCGCCCGACGCGGAATGTTTCGCCCAGCGCCGCTAGGATGCCGCTCGCCTCACGATAATCCAGCACGGCTCGCCGGCCACACACAAAATAGACGCGCGTCTCGTTGCCGCGCTTCTCGGTTTTCACAATCCGAATGATCCCGATTTGCCCGGTCGAGGATACGTGCGTTCCGCCGCAGGCTGACCAGTCTAAACCCTGTATCTCGACAATACGCACCAGGCCGTCCACGGTCGGCGGCTTCCGCACCGGAACGTGCTCCACCTCGGCACGTGTTACTTCGCGGGCCGTGATGGGTAGGTTGTCATAGATGGCCTGATTGGCTGCATCTTCGGCACGCTCGATGACTGCGCGCTCCAGTCGAGGCGTTGGCAGGTCAAGTGTGCTTGCTTCATTCCCCATGTGGACAGACAGTGTGTCCAGGCCGGCGACGCGCACGAATGCCGCCGACAAGACGTGCTGGCCGCTATGTTGTTGCATCAGGTCGAACCGGCGCGGCCAGTCGATCTGTCCTGTCACTACAGCGCCAGCGCAGACGTCGAACGCCTGGTCGAGAACGTGCAAGATGGTGTTATCTTCTCGCTCGATCACATCGATGACAGCTACGCCGTTGATATAGCCTACATCGTGGGCTTGGCCACCGGAGGTGGGATAGAAAGCGGTTTGATCCAGGACTACCGCCGGCCGGCCTTGATAATGGCCGTGCTCAACGACCTGCGCAGAGAAGCAACGCAGGTAGGGATTGGCCCGATACAGGCGCAGCGTCATACAAATGCCCAGTATACTCGCCGGTACTATGGCTCCTTTGGCTGGCTCTAGTGAAGTCACGTTGGATTTTCTGGCAGCGCAGATTCGTCGATTGGGGAACATGCTCGGTCAACTTATCACCGAGCTGGAAGGGCGCGCGATGTTCGAGCTGGTCGAGCGCGCCCGCTTGCTTGCTAAGAGTAGTCGCAGCGGTGACGCGGACGCAACAGCTCAATTGCAGGGACTCATCGCTGGCTTGTCGCTGCGCGAAGCTTTTGAAATGGCGATGGCCTTCACCACTTATTTCGAGCTGGTGAACTTAGCCGAAGAAGATTATCGAACCCGCCGGCTGCGCCAACATCGCGCTGCGCGATGGCGCGCCCTACAGAACGACGGCCAGGCCCCTCCGTTGCGTGAGTCAATTGAAGCAGCCATCCTCGAACTGAAACAGCGTGGCATGTCGCCTGAAGAAATACAGGCCATTCTGGACAAACTTCATATTGAGCTGGTGCTGACTGCTCATCCGACCGAATCTAAGCGTCGCATAGTGCTCACGCGCCTGCGCCGGATTGCCGATCTCTTGCGTCAGGAAAACGATCAGACACAAGTCGATGAGGCCCTGCGCCGTGAAATCACCGCCCTATGGCTGACCGATCGTGCGCGCTTGATTCAGCCGGCGGTGACCGATGAGGTGCGTACCGGCCTGTGGTACTTCAACAACACACTATGGGATACCCTGCCACGTCTCCAAGCCGATTTGGAACGTGTGCTGGCCCAGCATTACCCAACCGTGCGCCCCCCAAAGGGCTGGCTGACGTTTGGCTCATGGATCGGCGGAGATCGCGACGGCAATCCAAACGTCACGCCGCAGGTCACAGCAGAGACGTTGCATCTACATCGTCAGTTGGCGCTGGATAAGCTGCGCCAGGCAATGCAGAATCTGTCTGACCTGTTGAGCATCTCTAAGCGCCGTGACCCGGTTTCCGGTCAGTTGCTTAGTTTGATTGATTCGGACCGATTCAGTTCGCGCTCGGTGCAAGCGCTGGCCGAGCGATATCCGAACGAACCGTATCGGGTGGTGCTGGCCGACTTGGCTGCCCGTCTCGATCAGGCGTTGCGTGAGATCGACGCGCGGCCGCTCTATCCGTTCAACCGGCCGCCCGCGCTGATGTTATCCGGCAGTTTGTCGCTGCCCTTGCCCGAACAGCCGGCCTTGAAGGCAGAGGAGGCGGCGCGCACGCTGGATGTCGTGGCCGATAGCCTGCAAGCCGGACGCGCCGCGCGCTTGGCCGAGGGGGAGCTGAAAGCGTTGCGCCATCAACTCGCCGTATTTGGACTGCACGGCGCTCGGCTGGACTTGCGGCAACATTCTGCCTGGCATGAAGCGGCCGTGGCCGAAGTGCTGGCCAAGACCGGCCTAATCGGCAACACGCCTTACACCCAACTAGATGAAACCCAGAAGGTCGCCGTGCTCAGCGCCGCGTTAGCCCAGCCGTTGCGCAGCGCGCTCGACCGCGCCGGCGTGCTCAGTGATGAAACGCGCCATGTGATCGAGCCGATCCAACTTGCTCGCGAGACAATCCGTCGGTATGGGCGCGAGGTGCTCGGGTTGTATATCATCAGCATGACCAACGGATTGTCTGATGTGCTCGAAGTCCTGTTGATGTTGCGCTGGTGTGGAACGGTGATGCCGATTGTGCCCCTGTTCGAGACACTGGACGATCTCACCCGCGCTCCAGAGATTTTGAGCGCGATGTTTGCCCATCCGCACTACCGCGACCATTTGGCACAACACGGCAATCATCAGACGATCATGTTGGGCTATTCGGATAGTAATAAGGACTGTGGCTACTTAACCGCCAACTGGGCACTTTTCAAAGCGCAGGAGACAATTGCCCGCGCCTGCAAGGAGGCTGGCGTAACGTTTACGCTGTTTCATGGGCGTGGAGGAACGATTGCACGGGGCGGAGGCCCGGCGGCGCGCGCGATCCTTGCTCAGCCCCAAGGCTTGATTCATGGGAGTATTCGGATCACCGAACAAGGCGAGGTGCTCTCCACGCGCTATCACGATCCGGATATTGCTCGTCGTCATCTTGAACAAGTCGCTTATGGCGCGCTGTTGGCGATTCACCAAGCGCAGCATCCTCAGCCTGCGCCGCAAGCCTGGCGTGACTGCATGGAACACATGTCTGCCGCTGCGCTGGCCGCCTATCGTGGGTTGGTGTATGAAGACCCCGACTTCCTCACCTTCTGGCAACAGGCCACTCCGATCCGTGAAATCAGCAGCTTAAAGATTGGCTCCCGTCCGGCGTATCGTCGTCAGACGCGCAGCGTGGCCGATCTACGCGCCATCCCCTGGGTGTTCTCATGGATGCAAAGCCGCTTCGTTCTGCCGGGTTGGTATGGGCTGGGCACCGGCCTGCAATCTGCCGGCGCAATCCCATCTGAGGATGTGTCGATTGACTCGGCTGCGCCGGCATGGGGCGGCTTGCCTCTTCTGCGTGAGATGTACCAGAACTGGCCGTTCTTTCAAACATTGATCGACAACGCCCAGCAAAGCCTGACCAAGGCGGATATGGGCATTGCCGAGCAATACGCTGGCCTGGTCGGAGATGCCGTCATGCGTGCGCGCATTTTTAGTCTGATTCGCGCTGAGTATGATCGAGCCTGTCGCGCGGTATGCGCCATTACCGGCCAGTCTGCGCTCCTTGACAATGAACCGGTTCTGCAGCGATCCATTCAATTGCGCAATCCGTATGTCGATCCGCTCAACTACATACAGGTGGAAATGATTCGACGCCTACGCCGACACAGCGAGCAGGGCGTCGGTGCATCGGAGGATACAGAATTGTTGCGCGCTGTGATCGACCTGACCATCAACGGCGTGAGCAGCGGCCTGCGCAATACCGGTTGATTGAATACAATCCGGCAGGAGTCGAGTATGGCAACGCTTTATCACAATTTGATCAACGGTGAGTGGGTCGGCGCATCAGACGGAGCAACCTTTGAGACGCGCAATCCGGCCAACACGAATGAAGTAGTGGGCATATACCCATCGGCGACGCGCGAGGATGTCCAGCGCGCCATCCAGGCTGCTCAGGCGGCGTTTCCTGCTTGGGCCGGCCTGCCCGCGCCGGCGCGCGGAGCCATTCTGGATAAAGCCGCCCAGATCATCGCTGCTCGGGTGGACGATATGGCTGTCGCCTTGACCCGCGAGGAGGGCAAGACGCTGGCCGAAGCCAAAGTGGAAGCGACGCGCGCGCGGGATATTTTCAAGTATTACGCCGGCGAGGGCTGGCGCATGGGCGGTGATGTCTTGCCGGCCAACACTCCGGATATGCTCTTGTACACGCGCCGTGAACCCTTGGGCGTGGTCGGTTTGATTACGCCGTGGAACTTCCCGCTTGCCATAGCAGCCTGGAAGATGGCGCCTGCGCTGATCTACGGCAATACGGTGGTCTTCAAGCCCGCTTCACTGGCGCCGCGCGTCTCCTTGATGATGGTCGAGGCGCTCGTAGAAGCCGGCTTGCCGCCGGGCGTAGTCAACTATGTGACCGGTTCGGGCAAGGTAGCCGGCGACGAAATCGCAACCAACCCTGCCATCAAGGCTATCAGTTTCACCGGTTCATACGCTGTTGGTTCAGCCATCTATGCCAAAGCAGTTCACAACATGACGCGCGTCCAGTTGGAGATGGGGGGTAAGAATCCGCTGGTTGTGCTGAGCGACGCCGATCTCAAGTTGGCGGTCAATCTGGCTGTCGTGGGTGGATTTGGCCTGACCGGCCAAGCCTGCACGGCCACCAGTCGCGTTGTCGTCGAGGAAAGCGTGGCCGATGCCTTTGCCGAGGCCCTGGCCGACGCAGCGCGCAACTTGAACGTGGGCAACGGCCTGGAGAGTGGTGTGCAGATGGGGCCGGCGGTCAGCCATGACCAACTTGAGACCGACCTAATGTACGTCGAAGTTGGGCGGAAGGAGGGCGCAAAACTGCTGGCCGGCGGCAGTCGCGCCAAGGATGGCGGTTTCTTCGTGCAACCCACTGTCTTTGACTACGCCGAGCCAAGTATGCGGATCGCCCAAGAGGAGATATTCGGGCCGGTGATCAGCATCCTGCGCGCCAAAAACTTGGATGACGCCATCGACAAGGCAAACGCAATCGGATTCGGCTTGTCAGCGGGCATTGTGACCAACGATTTGAAGAAAGCGTTCACATTTGCCAACCGCATCGAAGCCGGCGTGGTGAAAGTCAACGAGCAGACTACCGGCCTGGCGTTACAAGCGCCGTTTGGCGGCTTCAAGCATTCGAGCGCCAACACCTTCAAAGAGCAAGGCCAGGCTGCCATTGAGTTCTACACGCGCGTCAAGACGGTGTATATGAAGCACGGCTAAAGCGCGTTGGGTGCCGGCGGTTTAGGCGCTCTTAAACAAGTCGGGCTATATTCAGCCCAGTTTCTACACTAGCTACCCACTAGGAGGTTGCTGAATGGATATCGGTGCAGTATTGTCGCGCGCGTTCAAGATCACCTTTCAATATCCGCTTCTGTGGCTGCTGATGCTCGTGCCGGTCTTGCTCACCGCACTGTCAGGGGCCATCAGCGCAGCCCAGGGATTCGCCTTTCGCCCTCAAGACTTCATAGGGGTCGAATCATTTGAAGAGATGCTGGCAGCATATGCGCGCATATTCAGTGTGTTGTTGCCGTTGCTGGCCTTACAACTCGCCATCACGCTGCTTGCGGCGATTATCGGCCTGGTGGTGCGTGGCGGTGTGATCTCGGCGGTGAACACCATCGAGTCCAACGGTAGCCCTTCGTTTGCCAGCGCGCTAGCAACAGGCTTCCGCAAGGCGATTCCATTGTTGGTTTTTAACATCCTTCTAGTTATCCCAGTCGTCTTGATCGGCCTTCTCATCTTCGTACTGATCGGCCTACCATTTTTGCCGCTGTTGCAAGGTGCAGCCGGCGGCAATCTATCGCCTGAAACAGCGGATGCGATAGCCGGTGGATTCTTTGCTGCCTTGTGCGCGATCGCTGCAGTGTTCTGCGTGCTGCTGGTTTATGGGCTATTGGTAGCTGGCATACAAGTGATGGGCGAACGGGCAATTGTGCTCGAAGATGCAGGGCCAATCGGCGGCTTGATGCGTGGCTGGGCACTCTTGCGCGCTCATTTAGGCCAGATCATTTTGCTGGCCATCATCTTGTTCATCATTACGTTCGTCATTGGTTTCGTGCTGGGCACGGTGAGCAATCTGGCCGTATTGCCACAGATGGGCAACTGGATGGAGCAACTGAGCGAAGGTCTCATCCCCGAACCGTCTGAACTGATCAACTGGCCGATCTTCATTGCCATTACGCTCGTCAGTGCGGTCGTGAGTCTGTTTGTTGAACTGTTCATCATGGTGATCTGGACGTTGGCCTATCGCCAGTTCATCGGCGCCTCACCTGCGCGTCTGGAGACGCCCGCTGCACCCTTGCCGGTTTAGAGCGTAACAGACATCGGCTTATGAGCAGCTCCACGCCCAGCTAATCTGTATTCTGGTTTGTGCTGTGCACAATCTGCTGCGCTTGCGTTTCTCGATGCTGCTAGGCTCATCGGTGCAAAGCGCGGTATCATGCCCCACATACAGGCAGTTTCCCCGACAGGTTGTCCCTGGACCTGAAAAGCGCCAGCGCGAAGCAGAGGCAGGTTCACATGACCATTAACCGAACCCGCTTGCGTGAAGGTCTCGTACAGTGCTATAACTTGAGCGAGTTGGAGACGCTGTGCGTTGACCTCAACGTGGATTACGATGTGTTGCCCGGAGAAGACAAAATCTCGAAGTCACGCGAATTAATCGGCTACCTGGAGCGACGCGGCCTGTTGGAGAGCCTACTCGAATACTGCCGGAAAGATCGCCCAGCCTTCAACTGGGAAGCGGTGAAGGAAGTAGAGCCCACAACGCCGACCGTCTCTCCGGCGCCGCTCGCCCCAAGCATCCTAGAGACAGACTGGCAAGCTGAATTTAACATTCGATTTCTCAAGGCTGCGGTAGTCTGGGTAACTGTTGCCAAGCCGTCGATTGGTATGTGCTGTGGCTTTTTGGTGGAGCCTCGTGGTTACATTGTAGCGTTTGAACTGGCCCAGCTTCAAAACGCTTCGCAGATCGTTGTCTCGTGGAACGGCAGGAACTACGAGGCGGAACCGATCGGATCGGATTCGGATTCAATGGTAGCGTTGTTGAAGTTGTCGCGTGTGGCAGGTCGACTCTTTCCCGCTCTTCAGCTCGGTATCAATGAGCCGGTCAAACCGAATGACCCCGTCTTCTTGATGGGCTACGATACGCGCAACTGGCTGAACAGATCGGGGCGAGTGATTGAAGTTGGCATCCGCCTGCACAACTACAAGATACCAGCCATTCTGGCCGATATCCCCTCTCACCCGGGCTTTGCCGGCGCGCCAGCCATCAATCGGAATGGGCGTGTGGTGGGTGTTCTGTTTGCTTCAGACGCCCAAGGGCATGCCGCGCTTATTCCTGCCGAGTATGTGTATCGTTTGTTGATTGCACACATGTAGGCGGCTGTGATTTGTAAGCGGATCAAGTGAGCATGAACAAGGAGTTGATCGATTGGCTTGTCGAGCGCGGCTGGTCGATCGCCCAACTGCTCGATCAGCGCCGTGAGGAAATTGTCGCGCGCGTGACAGCGCGCTTCTATGCCCACTTTCCTACGTTATGTCTCGACACCTTCAGGCCCGATGCCGTGCAATTTCAGGCTTTAGTCTTCCAGCAGACGCCGCTTCGCCTCCACCGTCACGTGCAGCTTGTGCTACGGGCGCGGTCTTTTCGTTCAATGGATTGGGAGTATCGCTGGGCGGTCGGCTTATTGGCTGGTTATGGAGTTCATCGACATCATCTGCTTCGCGCAGCGCATTGGTATTTTGATGTGGGGAGCAGTGTAATCGGGGCATGCCCGGCAGATCGGAAAGGCTTGCTTGTCCTAGAGGCAGCCGTTCTGAACCTAATTGAGGAATCGGTACTACATTTAAAGTAGCTCTGTTGTAACGGCCGGCGACACGCACTAACGATGTCCATTCGACTAGAACGCCAGTTGCCACTGCTCGGTCGCCATCGCTCAGTTGTCGTTGCCTGTGGGTTTATACTCGCTGCTCAAGTGCAGGCGGCGCGCCGAACAAGCAGCGTAGTTAAGGCGCAGAGTGGGTCGATATCTGATGAGCATCTATCCAAGCGAAAGTTCCAATCCGCTGTTGGCGCAGATTGATCAGGCCAAATTGGAATGGGAAACGACGGTAGACGCGCTGCCCCAAATTGTGTGTCTGATGAATAAGGGGGGCTATATTTTGCGCGCCAACCGCGCTGTTGAACGCTGGGGCTATGGACGGGTGCAGGAAGTGATCGGCAGGGCGCTGCATGAACTGATGCATCCCCGTTGCAATGATCCTGACTGCGCGCTCAACGTGTTCTGGTGCAAAGCGTGGTCGGCTGTCATGGCCGGCCAACCCGCAGAAGCGGAAATAGACGATGTACAGTCAAATCGCTGTCTGTATATGCAAGTTAACCCCTTGCGCCATGTCCGACAAACAGAGCTGAACGGTCTGAACAGTTTCGCGGCGGTTATCGTTCATGATGTAACGGAGCGCAAGCGTGTCGAGCAAGAACGCGAGCGCTTGCTGGTGGAAGTGCGCGCCGATCGCGAGCAGCTCCAGGCATTGTCACGGCGCATGCTCCACGTGCAGGAGGAGGAGCGTCGCAGCATCGCCCGCGAGCTGCATGACGATATCGGCCAGGACTTGACTGCCGTCAAGATCAATCTCCAGACTGCTGAACCTTTAGCCCAAGCTGCGCTTGCATACATTGAAGACAGCATACGAATTGTCGAACGCACCCTCCAGCAAATCCGCAATCTATCGCTCGAATTGCGTCCTTCTATGTTGGACGATCTCGGTCTGATTCCGGCGTTGCGCTGGTACACCAATCGCGCCGCACAGCGCGCCGGCTTGGAGATCGAGTTTCTAAACCATCTTGGCGATATACGCTTGCCGCCAGAAATTGAAACCACCTGCTTTCGTGTTGTGCAGGCTGCGCTGACAAACACGATCAAACACGCACAGGCCAAACACGTATCGATCTGTCTAAGGCGCAACAACGGGGAAGTCAGCCTGATCATCCGCGATGACGGTGTTGGGTTTGACGTGAACGCTGCTCGGCAGGCGGCGCTGGCCGGCGCAAGCCTAGGGATTCTCAGCATGGAAGAGCGCGTTTCACTGGTCGGAGGCCGGATCAACATCGAATCGACGCTTGGGCACGGAACAGAAATTCGCGCACTTTTTCCACATAGCGAATCATCACCATGACGATTCGACCGGTGCGAATTCTGTTGGCAGAGGATCATACGTTGGTGCGCGCCGGCATTCGCGCGTTACTCCAATCTTTGCCCGGTGTGGAAGTTATCGCCGAGGCCGGCGACGGGCGCGAGGCGTTGCGCTTAGCAGAAATTCATCGCCCTGATATTGTGTTCATGGACATTGCCATGTCCGGCATGAACGGTCTAGAAGCAACTACGCGCATCGCGCGAGACCTGCCTCAGGTGCGCGTGATGATCCTATCGATGCATGCCAACGAAGAGTACGTGTTGCAGGCTTTACGCGCTGGCGCGTCGGGCTACTTGCTCAAGGATGCCGGCACTGCCGAGTTAGAGGTTGCAGTGGCGGCTGTTGCGCGCGGTGAGACTTACCTCAGTCCGGCCATCTCTAAACAAGTTATCGAAGACTATGTGCGCCGAGTCGGCGGCGGCCAGGGTGGTGAAAGCCCATTCGACAGGCTCACGCCGCGCCAGCGCGAAATCTTGCAATTGATTGCCGAAGGCCGTACCACGCAAGATATTGCACGGGTGCTTAACATTAGTCTCAAGACAGCAGAAACCCATCGCGCTCAACTCATGGAACGGTTGGACATTTACGATGTGCCGGGCCTGGTGCGTTATGCCATTCGTATCGGCCTGGTTTCGCCTGATCATTAAGGCTGTTCCACGCGACCGCAGCTTCGCGCCGACCAGAGTGCTTAGAAGCTGTCGGGCCACTCGGAGGGAATCAGGTTTTTCCTGATTGTGTAACCCGGAGAGCTCGGATAGTCTATACATGACATGATGACAATCCGCACTCTTCTGGTCGATGACAATATAGCGATTCTCGATTCTGTCGAGCGGTATGTCAAATCTCTGCCAGGGGTCGAGGTAGTCGGTCGTGCTCGCTCTGGGCAACAAGCTATTCAGCTTGTTGTCCAGCTCCATCCTGACTTGGTGCTCATGGATGTGACGATGCCGGGCATGAACGGCCTAGAAGCGACCCAGCAGATCAAAAAACTGCCCGGTGCACCGCGCGTGATCGTGTTAAGCGTTCA
>JANWVJ010000096.1 GCA_025056895.1 Thermoflexales bacterium | reverse complement strand
CGATGAGTTGGGATGGCCGTATTTCGCCGGCGGGCGAAACGCGGCAGAGGCGCTGCGGCCGGTCACTATGACGGTCAACGGCAACCGGCTGGCATTTGTGGGGTGCAACTGGTTCGGAGCGAACTGGGCCACCGAGACCTTGCCCGGTTCCGCGCGCTGCGGATCGAACAGCCCACGCGACTTGGATTTGATTGTGCCGGTCATTCGCGATTTGGCAGCGCAAGGCTATCTGGTGATTGCTACCATTCAGTACGAAGAGTATTACTTCTATCAGCCGACCAGACAACAGGCACAAGACTTCATGGCGCTGCGCGACGCCGGCGCAGTCGTCGTCAACGGGAGCCAAGGACACCACGCCCAAGGGTTCAACGTGACGGCACAGGGCTTCATTCGCTATGGCACGGGCAACCTGTTCTTCGGCGATCAGTTTGAGTATGGCGCGCGCCAGACGATGGTCGATCGGCACGCCTTCTACGATGGCCGCTATATTGGCGTTGATGTGCGCACCGCATTCATCGAGGACTACTCAAAACCTGTGCCGATGACCCCCGAAGCGCGTGCTGAATTTTTGCGCACCTTGATCGAGGCCAGCGGTTACTGAAGCAACAACGCCTATATCGGGCCGGCGGGCGAAGGCGGAATTCAACAGGCCAAGATACGCGCCGATCAGAATAAATGTGTTGGCTACGTACAGGTTGTCCACCAGGTGGTGCACGCTGAGATGCGCCCATGCACCGATCAGCCCAACCCCAAGCCAAGCAGCAAAGGAGGATCGAGTGGCCGCCAGCGCCAACTGCAGGGTGCGAACGATCACAACTCCCCACAAGCCGGCATACGCTGCTAGACCAAGCAAGCCTGTCTCGGCCCACAGATTGAGATAGTAGTTGTGCGCATGACCAAGCGCATTCGGCCATTTCATCGCCCGGTAGCGGTCATACACAGCAGGGTAATTGCCAAATCCAACGCCAAGCCAGGGATGCTCCACAATCATATTTTGAGCGGCCTGCCAGTGCGCTAGTCGTTCGATCACCGAGTAGTTGGCATCGTTGACGTTTACGCCCCGCACATCGAAGGAGGCAAATTGCTGGGTGAAATCGGTCAAGCGGGCGCGAACCGATTGGGGCAACAGGCCGGCTGCATTCAGGGCGAATGCCAAGCCGGCTACGACGATCAAGGCAGACAGAGACAAGGCCGGCCGACGCAGCGCAACCGCCAACACGGCAATGCCGGCTGCGGCAGCGCCGAGCCATGCCCCGCGTGACCAGGACAACACCAGCGCTGTCAACGCCAACCCTGCCACAATGACCGCCGCCCCGCACACGATAGGTGAGATAGAAGTCGCTGTGTCAAGCGTGTTGCGCGGCTTGCGCCAGAGGGAATATGCGCCATACAACCCTATCCCCAGCGCAAACGGCCAGATCAGGCCCATGTAACCGCCGAAGGGATTGGGCTGCTCAAACGTGCCATAGGCGCGATAAAAACGCCCGCCGAGAATAGCAAATTCATCCGGTCCTTCTCCACGTAGGGCAAACTGATACACACCCAGGCCGGCTTGGAACATACCCGAAACGAGGATCGCCACAACCACCAAGCCTACCTTGCGCCGATCTTGCTCACTGGACACAATCAGACAGACCAGCAGCACTTCGACCCATTTCAGCGTCTCACGGGCCCACAACTCGAATGAAGTTGCCACAAAGAACGATAGGCCGGCAACAGCAACAAAGACCAGCAAGCCGACAGCAATAGTGCTTCGCGCACCGCTCAAGTCTAGCCGGCGCTCATACAATCCGCGCAACCCCCAGGCGGCAAAGGTGATCCCCAGCATGATCTGTCCGCTGTCCAGCGGCAAGCGCAGCATGATATTTTCCAGCGGGGCAAAGGGAGCGATCAACAACGTGAAGCACAAGCCGATCAGTGGTTCACAAACTGCCAAGGCAACGGTAATCAGCCCCAGCAGCAGCAGGCAGGCCAGCGCCAACTCCGGCACGGGCAACGATGCAATCGCCAGGCCGGCGCACACGGCAGCGATCAACCAGATCAGAGGCTGCCGCAAAGATCGCAGTGTGCGGGGAAAACTCATGGGCGTGCGCCGGTTTATCGCGCTGTCAATCGGCCGGCTTCTGCTTGACCAGCAGGCTCCACGTGCCGCGTTGAACCACTTCGCCGCGTTGGTTTTTCACTACCACTTTGAAGACCACGCGACCGTTGCGCAGGCGAGGAAAGGCTTTTGTTTCGATAACTTCCGCTTCGACGTGAATGGTGTCGCCGGCGAAAATCGGCGCAGTGAACTCCCATTCCAGGCTGCGGAACACGTCCACTGTGCCGATCAGAAAACCCATTTGGAAGGCTAACCCGCTTGCCACGCTCAGACCCAGCAACCCGTGTGCAATACGCTTGCCGAAGTGTTGAGTGCTGGCGTAGGTTTCACTAGTGTGAATCTCGTTGTAGTCGCCCGACAGGCCGGCGAACATCACAATGTCGGTCTCGGTGATCGTGCGAGTCGGTGAAACAGCCGTTTCGCCGACTACAAACTCTTCAAAGTACAAACCATGCAGTGAAGTCAGTGCCATGGCTTTGATTGTAACGGCTCAGCCGCCACGCCGGCGCAACACGACGATCATCTGGTCGGCAACTTCGCCGTTGTCCATCGGCGCCGGCGGGATGCTCATATCCCCATACCACCAGGCAGCCTCGTAGGCACCTGACAAATCGACCAGGGCACGAAACTCTTGGGCCAAATACCAGCGATGAGGATGACGGCTCTCGATGGTGTATGCCGGCCGACCTGCCTGGCGCACCGTCAGCCGGCTGGTGACTTGCCAGACCTGCGTGAACCAGTCATACGGATCGTCGGCTTCACCAAACAACACATCCACCTCTGTGTCACCGTGATGAGCTGTCCACATATTCGGCAGGGTATCGCGCCCCAACCAGGCTGGATGCGCCATCTCGATCACAAACACACCGCCCGGGAGTAAATTGCGCGCCACGGCCCGCAGATGCGATACGGTTTGCTCGTTGGTCACCAGGTGTGTGATGCTCTCCATCAGGTTAGCAGCCAACATCACCGGCGCTGGCAGATCAAAATCGGACATGTCGGCGACCACAGTGCGCAACGTCACATTGTCTTGTTCGGCAGACTCAGCAGCATAAGCCAGCATGTCGGGCGAAAGGTCCAGCCCGATGACCGACCACCCACGCCGCCCGAACTCGCGCGCGTGGCGGGCCGGCCCACAAGCCAGCTCCAGAAAAGAGGGAGGCGACGGCGGTTGTGTCAGGCGGCCATGCGCGCGCCAACACCACTCGAGGAAGTTACATTCGGCAGCAAAGTCACGGTCTCCAAATGCAATATCGTAAGCGCGGGCATGACGATAGAAATCAGATGAACTCATGATCAACTTCGAGGATCGATTCAGCTTCGCAATGTGATGCAGATGCCAGTGGGCCGTGCGATTATAGAATAGCTGGGTTGCTTTGCACAAAGGAATGAACGCGCGATGAAGCCGAATAAACTTGTCATCAAAGTGGGCACCAGCACGCTCACGGCCGGCACCCAACGGTTGAACCGCCGGCGGATGTTGTCGATTGCCCAGCAAATTGTCGAAGCGCGCGAGAAGGGTGTGTCGGTCATCTTGGTCACATCCGGCGCCATCGCCGCCGGTCGTGAGTTGATGGAGCATGCAGGCAATGCGCCGATCAACGGCGCCCGATCACTGCCGGTCAAGCAAATGCTCGCTGCGGTCGGGCAAGCGCACTTGATGCTGGCCTGGGGGCAGGTATTCGGCATGTTTGATGTGCAGGTGGGCCAAGTGTTGCTCACCCGCGCCGACTTGAGCGACCGACGGCGTTACTTAAACGCGCGCGACACGCTTAACGCGATGCTCACATATGATGTCGTGCCGATCATCAACGAAAATGACGCCGTAGCGACTGAGGAAATCCGCGTCGGCGACAACGACAACTTGTCGGCGCTGGTTGCAAACGTCGTCAACGCCGACCTGCTTCTGATCCTCAGCGATATCGCCGGCCTGTACACCGCAGACCCGCATCAAGATCCATCGGCCACTCTAGTGCGGGAAGTCACGCACATTGATGAAGCAGTGTGGGCCATGGCCGGTGCATCCCGCAGTGGACTGGGCGTGGGCGGCATGGCAACAAAACTGCGCGCCGCCGAGCTGGCCACCCATTCCGGCACAGCTATGATGATTGTTGACGGGGCGCGGCCAAACGTCATTCTGGATGCGATCGAGGGCAAACCGGTGGGCACGCGATTCGCCGCGACCAGCACCAAGATCGAGAGCCGCAAACGTTGGATTTTGTCTGAGCGCGCAGTGGGCAGCGTAATAGTGGACGACGGCGCAGCCGGCGCCGTGCGCAACGGCCGTAGTCTATTACCGGTAGGCGTGCGCGAAGTGCAGGGAGACTTTGATCGCGGTGAAGCCGTGCTGGTCAAAGACTTGCGCGGGCGGACGATTGCACACGGCATTGCCCGCTACAGCGCTGCTGAAGCAAGTTTGCTCATCGGCAAGCAGTCCTGGGAAATCGAGGGCATCTTGGGGTATGAATCCGCGCCGATGCTCATTCACGCCGATGACATGGTGGTACTTGCAATGGGCAACCAGAGTGATCATTGAGCGCGTGCGCTGCTCGGCTTGCCGACCTGACCAGGTGACATTGCCCATCAGAAATCCAGAACCAACACGAGGATTACACATGAGCACCGGTAAACAGATTCGCTTGACCACGCTGGCCTCGTGCGCGGGTTGAGCGAGCAAACTCGGCCCTGATGCGTTGGCGCACGTGTTGCGTCCCCTTCAGGAAAGTTTTCCGCCCAGCCTGTTCCCCAACCTGATTGTGGGGTTGGGACAACCAGACGACGCGGCCGTGTACCGGCTGTCGGACGAACTGGCTGTGGTGCAGACGGTCGATTTCTTTCCGCCCGTCGTGGACGACGCTTACCAATTCGGCGCCATCGCTGCGGCAAATGCGATGAGCGATGTGTATGCGATGGGCGGGGAAGTAGCCTTCGCTCTGAACCTATGCGCTTTTCCTGAAAACCTGCCGGCAGAGATAATCGGCGAGATTCTGCGCGGCGGCGCA
Organism: Thermoflexales bacterium; assembly: GCA_025056895.1. GTDB lineage: Bacteria > Chloroflexota > Anaerolineae > J036 > Brachytrichaceae > Roseilinea. The sequence goes on along the minus strand of JANWVJ010000096.1, from coordinate 6,734 downwards.
GACAAAGTTCTGGAAGCCGGCGGCGCAATCGCCGGTGGGCACTCAGTGCGCGACAAAGAGCCAAAGTACGGCTTGTGCGTCACCAGCTTTGTCCATCCTGGCCGCATACTGACAAAAGGTGGAGCGCGGCCTGGCGATCTGTTGGTGCTGACCAAACCGCTCGGCAGCGGCGTCATCACTACAGCCCTCAAGCGCGAACAGGCCGACCCGGCTCATGTGGAACAGGCTGTCACAGTGATGAGTCAGTTGAATCGCGCGGCCTCCCGCTGCGCCTGCCAAGCCGGCGCACACGCCGCCACCGACATTACCGGCTTTGGGTTGTTGGGCCACGCGCTCGAAATGGCAAATCAGAGTCACTGCCGGTTCTGTTTTACATGGTCCAACTTGCCATTTATGGCCGGCGCATTCGAATATGCCGCGCAGTGGATTTTCGCCGGCGGCGCTGAAACCAACCACCGCGCCTATCAATCCGAGGTATCGTTTGATCCCGGTTTGGGAGATTGGCAGCGCATGTTGTTATTTGATCCGCAAACCAGCGGCGGCTTGTTGATTGCGCTTGACGCGCGCGCGGTCGATAGCTTTATGGCTTGCCTCGAGGCCAGAGGCGCATCCGCCTGGATCGTCGGAGAAGTGGCCGAGGGACACGGTATTTCGGTGCATCTCTAAAGATGCACGCAGCCACATGTGATCAGGAGTTCAGTCATGCATCTACCTCGCATTCAAGTTAGCGCCAACCGCCGTTTTTTGGTCACTGAAGCTGGTGAGCCGTTTTTCTGGCTGGGTGACACTGCCTGGGAACTGTTCCATCGCCTGACGCTAGCAGAAGCCGAGCACTACTTGGAAGTGCGGCGACAACAAGGCTTTAATATCATTCAGGCTGTGGCACTGGCCGAGCTGGATGGACTACACACGCCCAACGCCAACGGCCATGTTCCGCTGTGTGGCGACGACCCCACGCGCCCCAACGAGTTCTACTTCCGCCATGTAGATGCTGTCATCCGCCTGGCGGCGCAGAAAGGCATCTACATCGGCCTGCTGCCAACTTGGGGCGACAAGGTACACAGCGGCTTGTGGGGCACCGGGCCAGTGATCTTCACTGCTGAAAATGCGCGTGTGTATGGCCGCTTTCTAGGTCAACGCTATCGCAACGACAGCAACATTGTGTGGATTTTGGGCGGCGACCGGCCGGCCGAGGGTTACGAAGAGGTGTGGGGCGCACTGGCCGAAGGAATCGCTGAGGGACTCGGATTCAAGCCGTTTTGTACATACCATCCACGCGGCGGCTCTAGCTCATCTGCCTGGCTGCACGAAGCCGATTGGCTCGACATGAATATGATGCAGTCAGGCCACTGCCTGGTGGATGCCCCCAACTGGGAGATGATTCGCGCCGACTACGAGCGCACGCCGGTCAAGCCGGTGTTGGACGGCGAGCCGAACTATGAGCATCATCCGATCGACCCCTACTTGCGCCCATGGAAGCCGGAGTACGGTCGCTTTACCGATTACGATGTGCGCAAGCAAGCGTATCGTGCCGTGTTTGCCGGCGCATGCGGCCACACCTACGGCAGCCACTCAATCTGGCAAATGTATGCGCGCAATCGCGAGCCGGTGACTTTTGCCTCGCCTACATGGGAGGAAGCTGTGTACGGCCCCGGGGCACAGCAGATGATTCACCTCAAGCGGCTGATGCTATCGCGGCCCTATCTGTCGCGGATTCCGGCGCAGGATATGTTGCCCGATCTGCCACGCTTGCCCTTAGAAGTGGATGTAGAAGACCGTGTGAACCCGGTACGCGCTGCGCACGCCGTAGCGACGCGGGACAGCGCGGGACGCTATGCATTCGTCTATTTCCCACTCCCCAACCAAACATTGCGCGTCGATCTGAGCGCCTTGAACGGTGCAGCGCACGCTGCTTGGTACGACCCACGCACCGGCCACGCTTACCCCATCGGTGATTCGTTTAGTGGCCTGGCAACATTTACCTCTCCACTTGGCGGACCGGATTGGGTCTTAACATTGGACACAGGACAATGACCCAGCCATGACCCAACCCGCAGAGCACGTGATTGCCGAAGTCGCTTTGCTCTCTGAAGCCGTGCGCGGCAAATTGAGCTATCGCGTGCCGGAAGCATTGTGCGATCAAGCACAGCCGGGCGCGATCGTTGTGGTGCCGTTGCGCAAGCGGTTCGTTGCTGCTGTGATCGTAGGAATACGGGACGCCGGCGCCGACACGCCATCCTACGCTCTACGCGATCTAAAAACGGTCGTTCCGATCGCGGCGCCGGCACACACCCCTGGCGAAGCAGGCCAACTCAGACCGGCCTTGAGCACGGCACAACTCCACCTGGCAGAGTGGATGCAGAGCGAATACCACGCTGCCCTGGGGCGCTGCCTGAGCTTGATGGTTCCGCCGGGCCTCACGCCTAAATCGGCCACCGTTTATGAGCTGGCCGATCCGGCACGCGTGCATCAAGGGGCGCAGGGCGCACAAACACACATCCTGAACACCTTACGCCGACGTGGAGCGCTCACCGAACCGAAACTGGGGGCAGCCGTGCGCGCCGCTCTACGCACCGAAGCGTCGCGCAGGGCCGAAATATCGCGCGGCACTAGCACCCCGCACGATCGCGCGAGCTATCAGCAAGCCTCTCGTTCTTGGCGCGTTGCGTTGAAAGAATTAGTGCAAGCCGGCGTCGTTGTCGCGCGCGAGATCAGCGCCCCGGAGATAGGGACTGGACGATCGATGCGCACAGCCATGGCGCAACTGACTCTCTCGCCGGAAACTCTCGACATCGTGCTGAGCAACCTAGAGGCCGAGGCTGCGCGCCGGCCTCATTGGGGCGAAGCCATGCGCCGACGCGCTGAAGCCTTGCGATACTTGCTGGCGCACAACGGCTTTGCTTGGGCCGACTGGATCAGCGCAGAGACCGGCGCGAATCGCGCTGATCTGGTCTGGCTGGCCAAACGCGACTACATCGTGCTGGGCGATGCAGAACGGTGGCGCGACCCGCTGGCAGATATCGACTACGTAGTGAAAACAGCTCCTCCACTCACCGACGACCAACAACGGGCCTGGGATGCCATCCGCGTCACAATGGAACAGCACCTGTCCTCTCCGTCTCTCGCACCCTCTGCAATCTTCCTGCTGCGTGGGGTGACGGGTTCGGGCAAGACGGAAATCTACATGCGGGCCGTAGAACTGGCCCTGGCGCATGGGCGCGGTGCAATCGTCCTGGTGCCGGAGATCAGTCTGACGCCACAGACGGCGCGCCGGTTTCTCGAACGTTTTCCAGGCCGTGTCGCGCTGATTCACAGCCGGCTGAAGGCCGGCGAGCGATACGACACGTGGCGGCGCATCTGGGCCGGCGAGCTGCCAGTAGTAGTCGGGGCGCGCTCGGCGTTGTTTGCGCCGCTGCCCCAAATTGGCGTCATCGTTTTGGATGAAGAACACGATCCATCTTACAAACAGAACGCGCCGCCTTACTATCACGCGCGCGACGTGGCGATGGCGTATGCGCGGCTGGCTGGCGCGACAGTCATTCTGGGCAGCGCCACTCCCTCGCTGGAAATGTGGCGCGCCGCGATGCAAGCCGACGATCACCCGCCCGCCTCGTCTTGTGTGCCGGTGAGAGTGCTCGACCTGCCCAACCGCGTGCGCGGCCACGCCAACCGGCTGGCCGACCAACAAGCCCGCCTGGGCATCACCGCTCAAGCGCGGCGCGAGACAGACACCGTGCTCTATCAGCCGCTGCCAGATGTGCATGTTGTGGACATGCGCGCCGAACTGCGCGCCGGCAACTTCAGCATATTTAGCGGCGCATTGCAGACAGCGCTCGCCGAGACATTGCGGCGCGGCGAACAGGCCATTCTCTTCTTAAATCGGCGCGGTGCGGCGTCATGCGTCATTTGCCGCGACTGCGGCTACGTGATGCGCTGCCCGCACGACGGAACACCGCTCACCTATCACCTTCCCTCAGCCGGCCGCCGGCCCTCGTTGGCTCAATCCTCTGTCCTCAAATGTCACCAATGCGATCACCTCGAGCCACCGCCGTCAACATGCCCTTCGTGCGGTGGCACGCGCATCCGCTATGTCGGCCTCGGCACACAAAAAGTGGAGAGCGCCGTGATCGAACAATTTCCAACCGTGCGGGTGATACGTTGGGATCGCGATGCAGCCTCGACCGGCCACGCGGGGGTTGATCAGATGGTGCAACGGTTTGTCAACCGTCAAGCCGACGTGTTGATCGGCACTCAGATGATCGCCAAGGGACTGGACTTGCCGCTGGTGACGTTGGTGGGAGTGGTGCTTGCCGACGTGGGGTTGTTTCTGCCGGACTTCCGCGCCTCGGAGCGTGTGTTTGCTTTAATCGAACAAGTGGCAGGCCGAGCTGGGCGCGGCCTGTTGCCAGGACGGGTGATCGTACAAACCTACAATCCAGAACACCCGGCGATTGTATTTGCAGCGCAGCACGACGTAGCCGGCTTCGCGCGTTACGAGCTGGGGCAACGTCGCGCGTTGAACTTACCGCCGTTCACACGGCTGGTGCGATTCGAGCTGAGCGATCCCGATGAAGCCAAAGCACGACTGGCCTGTGAGATGCTGGCTCGCCAACTGCGCCGGTGCGCGGCGCAGCCAGAGGAGGTGATCGGGCCGGCGCAAGCTTACTTTGCGCGGCGCGTTCGGCGCGGCGCGCCGCACTGGCGCTGGCACGTATTCATCCGCACCAACCAACCCGGTCAACTGTTACGTGAGCTGGCTGAAGCCATTCAGAGCGCAGATCAAGCGGTGTCGGGCGGCTGCATCGTCGATGTCGATCCGCTTAGTGTGCTGTGAACGGGCAACCCAGACGCACACGAACACGCCGGGCTAATAAACAAACTCGCGCACGTCGTAGAACGAGATGGTCGGCGGCGAGCCGGCAAAGCGAAAGGCAGCACGCATGACGCGCATTTGCTGTTCGATCTCCTCAACGCTGAGTGGCGCGATGCCGGCCTGTGCTGCCTTCTGCGCATATTCGGAACCGGGATAGTCGATCAATTCGGAGAAGTAGATCAAATCGCGAGCGCCCAGACGCATGTGATTGATCACCTCAACCGTATGGGCAACGTGTTGCTCTGCGAACGCCTGGCCGCCGGCGCCGGCCAGAATAATCACGCCCACATGCACGCCGGCTTGCTTGAGTCGATCGACCAACTCCAGTACGTCGGCAGGAGTGTTGGGCTTGCCCAAGAAGCGCAGCAGCTCCGCGTCGCCGGTCTCCAGTCCAACATACACGCGCCGCAAGCCACGCTCAGCTAATTGAGCGAACTCGTCCACAGTTTTGCGCCGCGTGCTAAAGGCATCCACAAACGAATACACACCCTCCATCGGTAGCGAGCAGTGCGCGCGCCACGCGCGCAACTCGGCCGGCGACAGCCCATTTGGCGCAATGTCAAAAGCCCGGTGCAGGGCGTCAAAAATATCCAACAGCGCCGGCTGAGGGATCAGTAGCGCATTCGCATCTCCCAGGAAGATCGATCGGCGCAGGCTAAGACTGAACCCCAGAAAAGTCTTGACTTCGATGATATGCCGGCGGAACTCGTCAGGCGACTTGACGCGGAAGCTTCGATCGCGATAAAAGCCACAAAACGTACAGGCGTTGAAGGAACATCCTTCGGTCGCTTGCAGCGCAAGCGCCAAATACTGATCGGGCGGCATGATCGGCACCCGCCCATAGATGGCCCGATAGGTCTCACGCTCGGCCTCCAAACGCGCGAAGTCATACAGGGCGATGCGTGACAAGAAATCGAGCGCGGTGGCGCGATCAGCATCGTTCGGTTGCAAGGCTTTGTCCGCCTCCAGATACGCAGCCACCTGGCGAGCAAAGGCGTAGGCACGCTGTTCAAGCTGTTGGACTTCGTGGCGTTCCAACAGGCGGCGGGCACGCCAGGCGAGGCCGGCTTGCGGGCCGGCGGACTTTTCCAGCACATCGTTGGCCAGGCTGCGGCGATACGTTTTGCCGTCGAGAAAAGCACTGACCAGCCGGCCGGCGGCGTCAAAGGTGAAGGCCATTACGCCCTGACCGGCGCGATCATCCTGGAAGATCGTCAATGACTCTCGCCGCACACTCAAGGTGATCGGAACCGGCAGCACATCGATTCGCACGATTGCCATACGGCATATTGTAGGCAGCGCCGGCAGGGTGCCTGATCGCTGAAATCAACACATGCATACAAAGTGCTTTTCAAGTCAAGACAGATAGAATCGCCAGATGTATGACTGTTCACCTTTCGATTTGGATGGCGTTTATCATCTGGCTTACGTGGCTCACGGTACTCGGGCTACAGAACAGATTGCACATTGCTCCTTAATGTGTGAGCGAATCAATGTGGAGAGACCATGATCGCGGTGTACAGCAAGCGCGCTTCTGAGACCACCCTCGAAAAGATCGTGGAGCCGGCGCCCGGCTCATGGATCAACGTCACCGACCCCAGCGAAGCAGAGATTGAGCGGCTGGAGCGGGTGTTGGGCGTGCCCCACGACTTCATCACCTATCCTCTGGACCTAAGTGAAATGCCGCGCACCGAGCGCGAGCGTGGCGCAACTCTGATCGTGTTGCGCGTGCCTTACTTCCAGGGCGAGTCGGCAGATGTCCCTTACATCACTGTACCGCTGGGCATCATCCTCACCGATCAATACGTGGCGACCATTTGCCGAGCCGAAACGAATGTGATCGATGAGATCATCGCCGGCA
>JANWVJ010000095.1 GCA_025056895.1 Thermoflexales bacterium | reverse complement strand
ACGCACAATAGCATCTTTGACGCGATCTTCCAGCTCTTTGCCGCGAATGTCGGTCAAGTTCAGCAGGGCTTCGCCGACATTTTCAAACACTGGCATGCGTGGATTCAGCGACGAATAGGGGTCTTGGAAGATCATGCGAATATCACGGCGGTAAGGCCGCACCTGATCTTCAGACAGCGCAGCCAGATCAACGACGGCTCCACCCTGGTTGCCGTAGTAGAGCATCTGGCCGGCGGTCGGCTTGTAGGCGCGCACAATACAGCGACCAACGGTTGTTTTGCCGCAGCCGCTCTCACCAACCAGTCCTAGCGTCTCTCCAAAGCGAATGTCAAAGCTGATGTCATCTGCTGCGCGCACATATCCTTTCACCCCGCCAAAAGCGCCCTTTACGATGGGGAAATGCATCTTGAGGTTGCGCACCTGAAGCAGGATATCGCCCGATTGAGATCGGCCATTCGCCGAAGGAGTGGACATAGTCTGAGTAGTCATGAGTGCTCAACTAAATCGAATCGTTGAATGAGTCGGCTCTACTTGCGCCGGCGCTTGGTCTGCGTACAAGAGGCAGCGTGCGACATGGCCATCTGCGATGCGATATGCGGCAGGCTCAATCTCAGAACAAGCAGCCATGACTTGAGCACAGCGCGGATGGAAGGGGCAACCGGTGGGCCGGCGGAACGGGCTGGGCACCATGCCTTGAATCGGCTCCAAAGGCTCACGCGTAGCGGTAATTTTAGGAATTGAACGCAACAGTGCTTGGGTGTAAGGGTGTTTGGGATCGTTAAACAGGGTATCGGCATCGGCGCTTTCAACAACCCGACCCAAATACATGACTGCAACGTAATCGGCAATTTCGGCTACCACACCCAGGTCGTGCGTGATGAACATGATACCCATGCCATACTCACGTTGCAAATCAAGCATCAAGTCGAGAATTTGCGCTTGAGTGGTCACATCGAGGGCGGTTGTTGGCTCATCGGCAATGAGCAACGACGGGTTACAGGACAACGCCATCGCGATCATGGCGCGTTGACGCATACCGCCGCTCAAACGGAAAGGATATTCATCGACCAGACGTTCTGGTCGGGGGATACGGACTTTGCGCAGCAGTTCAATCGTGCGATTGCGAGCTTCTTGCTTTGATACGCCTTGATGTAGGCGAATGACTTCGCCGATTTGGTTGCCGATGGTGTACAACATGCTCAGGCTGGTCATCGGCTCTTGAAAGATCATCGCAATTTCGCCGCCGCGCACTTTGCGGATGTCGGCGCTGTTAGGATTGAGCTTGGCCAGATCGGTTACCTTGCCATCCTTACCATGCCAAAGAATCTGCCCGCTCACAATGCGGCCCGGCTTTTGCACAATGCGCATAGCCGCTAATGACATCACACTCTTGCCGCAACCACTCTCACCGACAATGCAGGTGGTCTTGCCGCGCGGCACCTCAAGATCGACGCCGTCTACCGCTTTGACTACCCCCTCATCGGTGAAGAAGTGAACGCGCAGATCTTTGAACTCAAGAAGAGACTCGTTCATGGCGATTTTGGACTCTGGGATTTGAACTCTGGATTTTGGAGTGTGGATTCACGGGATTGCTCCCCAACGGCCTGGTGATGGGCGCAATCTCAAATCGAACATCCAAAATCGTCAATTTGCATACGGGTCGGCAGCGTCGCGCAAGCCATTGCCGGTGAAGTTCATAGACAGCACGAAGATCACCACTGCCGCTGCCGGCAACAACAACCACGGATAGTTGGCAACAGCGGCGATCTGCTGAGAATCGCGCAGCATCACACCCCAGCTCACCACCGGCGGGCGCAGGCCAATGCCCAGGAAGCTTAGGCCGGTCTCGCTCAGAATCATGTACGGGATTGAGATAGTAACGGAAGCGATGAGGTGGCTGAGGAAGGAGGGTACCATGTGGCGGAAGATCAGCCGGCCACGGCTGGCGCCGTCAAGGCGGGCGGCCAGGATGAAATCCTCCTCACGCAAGGCCAAGAAGCGTCCGCGCACCACGCGCGCCATGCCGGTCCAGCTCAACAGCGCCAGAATGAGCGTGACAATCAGATAGACCTGCACCGGTGGCGTGCCGGGCGGCACGATGGCGGCCAACGCCATCATGATCGGCAAACTGGGCACCGAGTTGACAATCTCGATAATGCGTTGGATGACTACATCGACGATTCCACCCAGCAAGCCAGAGATACCGCCGATGGTGACGCCGATGATCAGCGATAGGAAGACGCCGACCAGGCCAACCGTCAGGGAAATTCGAGAGGCATGAATAATTCGGCTCAACATGTCGCGGCCGCTTTTGTCTGCGCCGAGCAGATAGAACGGCTCTTTCGGGTCTTTTGGCCCGAACAGATGCACATCCCAGGGGATCAGGCCGAGCAGGCGATACGGCTCTGCTTCGACAAACAAGCCGATTGGAATACGCTTGTTGTAGTCGATCGCCCAAGTCTTCTTGAGTGACTTCGGGTCGCGCTCAAACTTCAGGCCATACACGAAGGGGCTGAACTGGCCATCCAAAAACAAAAAAATGGGCTGGGGTGGTGCATAGACGTATTGCGGATCGAAGAACTCTGGCGACTTGGGGGCAAAGAATTCAGCAAACGCAGCCAGTGTGTAGAAGAAAATCACGACGACGCTGCCAACAATTGCCAGCTTGTCCTTGCGGAATTTCCACCACATCAGCTTCCACTGGGAAGCCACCTCAACGTTACGCTTGGCTTCCTGGACCTCGGCGGTGGAAGCGGTTTTGTTTTGAAGGCTGGGGACAGCAGTTGCCATGAGACATGCTCCAGATGCTAGGACAGACGAATGCGCGGATCGAGCCAGGCCAACAGCAAATCAGAGATTAGTGTGCCGATGACGGTGAGGGTGCTGAGCAATAGAATGAAGCCGGCTGCCACGTATTGATCCTGTTGAATCAGCGCAGCGTACAACATCGAGCCTGCGGTCGGCAAGTTCAACACGATCGAAATGATCACGTCGCCGGTGACCAATGCCGGCAACAACCAGCCAATCGTGCTGACAAAGGGGTTGAGAGCATGGCGCACCGGATACTTGGCCAGCAGTTTCCACTCCGCTAGGCCTTTGGCGCGCGCCGTGATCACGTAGGGCTTGTTGAGTTCGTCGAGCAAGTTGGCGCGCATGGTTTGGGTCAGCGCGCCGATGCCGGTAACGGCGGCCAACAAAGCCGGCAACCACATGTTGCGCAGCAGATCGAGTAATCTGGGCAGGCTCCATGGCGCATCAACGAACTCAGGCGAGAACAACCCAATGTTCACCCGTCCTGCGATGCGGAAGGTGATGTACATCACCACGATGGCCAGGATGAAGCTCGGTACGGCCAGGCCCACAAAGCCGATAAAGATGGCGCCGTAGTCGATGACCGAATGCTTCTTGACCGCTGCGGTGACGCCCAGCGGCAAAGCGATCGCCCAGGTGAGCGTCACGGCCCCCAGCACCATCACCGCTGTCGTGGGCAAGCGCTCGGCGATCATCTCGCCGGCGTCGCGCTTGTACACGAACGAATAGCCGAACTCGCCGCGTGTGATGATGTTCGTCATCCACTTCACGTACTGCACGATCATCGGCTCGTTAAAGCCGTACACTTCGCGCATGCGCTGCTCAAAGGCCGGGTCGATCTTGCCGCCGGTAATGCGGATGCGATTGATCATGTCGGTGACATAGTCGCCGGGCGGCAATTGAATCACGGCAAACGAGACCAGCGAAATGGCGAACACGGCGATGACGGCGTAAGACAGCCGGCGTAGCATGAATTTCAGCATGGGCACTGATCCTTATACTTGAGTGCTGAGCACACAGATCACAGACTACAGAACACACCTTTCGCAGCACGCTATACACAACAGGGAGTACGGAATACGCAACACGAAGCGCATTGCGTATTCCGTACTATACGCCTGCTTCAGGCTACGCTTCGATCCACCACTGCTCCGGGCGCATGATCTTGTGCGTGCCAGGCAGCCACCCATCCACCGCGCCTTCGGGCAGACCGTTCAGGCGCTTGTGCATGGGCTGATAGGCCATGCCGGGCCGTGAGATGCCGATGCACCAGAACTGATCGGCTGAGACTTCGAGCAACTTCTTCATCTCAGCCACTTGCCCCTCGAAGGTCGGTTGCTGAGTGACTTTCGAGAACATGTCGCGGATCTCTTTCATGCCGGGCGGCGGCTCCACAAAGTTGGCCTTGATCGCATCGGTGATTTCCGCGCCGGTTAGATAGGGCGACCAACCCCAACTGAACATGCCCCAGTATTCGCCGGGGATGTGCCAGCGCGGGTCGAGAATCGCGGTGATGCCGGCGCCGCCCTCGGCGCCGTGGAAGGTGAACATGTCGATGTCGTTGGTGTTGCGGCGCTCACCCAGCACCTGGTCGGACACCACATCCATCTTCACGTCCACACCGACTGCCTTGAAGTAGCCGACGCACAGCTCGGCAGCCTGCAACCAGGCGCGCGCATCGCCGCCGGTGTAGTTCTGGTCGAGCAGCGTCCAGATCAAGGTGAGCGGCTTGCCGTCCGGGCCGAGGCGCATGCCGTTGGCATCCTTGTTGGGCAACACCTTGTCCAGATATTCGTTGGCTTTGGCCACGTCATACTCCAAGTACTGGTTGGCCAGGCGCTCGACATACAGCGGCGAATCCTCCAAGGGCGCGACCTGCGCCGGCTTGCCTTGGCCCTTGAAGACCACCTCGATGATCTCTTGGCGGTTGATGGCGTGCGACATGCCGATGCGGAAGTCTTTGTTCTGGTAGATTTCGCGCAACACCGGGTTCTTGCTGCCCATATTGAAGTGAATCGACATGGTGTTGCCGCCATCCGACTTGCGGCTGATGATCTTGATCGGCTTGCCCTCGTTCATCGCGTCGAAGTACAGCTCACGGTTGTTTTCGCCCGGGTCTTTGATGAAGTCCAGGTCGCCGTTGAGCATGGCCAGCGCGCGGGTCTCTGGGTCTTGGTAAGCTGTAATGACAACCTCATCCGCATAGGGCAATTGATTGCCTTGATCGTCCACCTTCCAGTAATACGGATTGCGGACGAACTTAGCCGTTGTGCCGGAGCCAAGCGGTTGCGTCACCACCCATGGACCAAGGGACGGATACTCGGGCACGTCCATGAAGCGATCGGGGTTGCCCCACGTGTCCGGCCCCTTGGCAAAGAACAATTGCATCCAGCTCTCGCGTCCCTCTGCTGCGACTAGTTCATCTACCTTGTCGTTGTAGGTCTTGTGGAACTGTTGCAGATAATGCTTGGGGTAATAGGCAAAGAAGCGCCCACCCCAGGTAGCAAGCTGGTAAAGCAGCGTGCCGTAGGGCTTGGGGAAGATCAACTTGAAGGTGAAGTCGTCCACCTTCTCGGCGCGGAAGCCTTCCTTTTGATCGTTCGGCAACCAGTCGGCGCCTGGCCCGCCTGGGCTCAGCTCGGTGTTGTACATCACATCGTTGATGTAAAACAACACATCATCGGCCGTGTAGGGCACGCCATCCGACCACTTGATGCCCTTGCGGATGTGGAAGGTGTACTCTCTGGCGTCTGGGCTGACGTCGATCCGCTCGGCCAGGCTCGGCTCAACATCGGAGAAGTCCGGCTTCCACTGCACCAGATTTTCCCACTGGAATGTGTACAAGCCGCCGCCCCAGGTGACGCTGGTGCCGACAATGCCTTGACGCAGGGTACCGCCGTACACACCCGGGTTGACCAGCGGCTTAACGACCTGTGGGTTTTCCGGCAAGCGCTCATCAACAGGCGGTAATTCACCGGCCTTGACGCGCTCGGCCAGCATCGGGGACTCGTTGTACTTGGACGGAGGCGCTGCTGGGGCTTCCGTGGGGGCTGGGGCCGTGGGAGCAGCCGGCTCGGCGGGTTGGGCAGGCTGGGCTGGCGGCTCTGTCGGCGCCGGTGTAGCAGGCTGAGACGTGGCGCACGCAGCTAGACCGATTGTTCCGCCGGCGAGCGCAGCCACTTTCAACAAGCGACGTCGTGAAAACTTGCTCATGGATAGTCCTCCTTATATTTCCTGGTACTTTCTGGTACACGTGACACGTGTGAGAATCGATCTCTATTCGGGTTTACAAACTTAGGCTGAACAGCAATCAAGTGGCGATTGAACTATCGCTCTCACCTCCTTAGACATGGTATCTCGACGCGACTTAGTGGACTCTCGCTCGACCAGATGCGTGGCCACTGTGACAACGATGTGGGGCTGATCGGGATTCTGAGCGCGCTCGATCAAACGACGCACCGCCAGCCGCCCCAGCCAAGTCTTGTGCACGTGCACCGTCGTCAACGACGGGCGAATCTCGCGCGCCAAATCCACATCGTCGAATCCAACAATCGAAAGCTCATCCGGCACCCTCAGGCCCAAGTCACGGGCTGCGTTGATCACGCCCAGGGCAGTGTCATCGTTGGCAACGAAAATGGCCGTCACTTCGGGTGACGCACGCAGCAAACGGCGCGTCGCGCGATAGCCGTCGCCTTGTTCCATCAACCCGTCTTCGATGTACTCCCGTTCGATGCCGCGCGCGCGCAACGCGCGCCGATATCCTTCTCGACGCTCCAGAATATCTGGCGGCGACTCTGGGTTAGTGCCGATTAAACCGATGTGCCGGTGTCCAAAATCAAGCAGGTGGTTGACCGCTTGCATCGCGCCGCCGAGGTTGTCAATCAGGATGCTGTCGAAGTTATAACCAGGCGCATAGCTGTCCACCAGCACAATCGGCGTACCCAGTTTGCGCCGCAATCCGTGCGCTACGGCGTCGATGTTCGTCCCCAGCAGCAACAATCCATCAATCTGGCGATCATCAATCATGCGCGGCCAGTCAATCGGGCGGTTACTTTGATCGACCTCGATCGCAGAAAACATCAAGTTGATTTTGTTTGCCCGACATTCCATTTCCACGCCGGCTTGAACATGGGAGAAGAAAACGTTCAGTTCCGGCGGCGGCCCATAGTCATGCTTGGTGAGCATCCCGATGGTGGAGATCACACACTGGCGCTCTGATTGACTGCTCGGGCTCACATACCCTAAGGCTTGTGCGGCCTTCAGTACACGTTCACGCGTGTCGGGCAAAACATTCGGGCGATTGTTCAACGCCTGAGAGGCGGTGCCAATCGACACGCCGGCCAGCTTAGCCACGTCACGCAGGGTGGCAGATGGAGCCATGTCCGTTCAGTGAATCGTGAATTGTTCACTGAAACTTCCGAGAATTTCAGTGAACAGTTCAATCATATCACTCAGAACCACTTTGTCAACGGCTTTTTCACATAATCTCAAGACTTTCTCCGACTTTTGGCCGATACAGCGTTGTTTCCCATTGACAACCGATGTATCACGCGTATCACGTGTGACATGCCCCGGACGTTGACGATTCGTCAAATGTGCTCAGCAGATCAACCCATGGTTCGAGCACTCATCCTGGCCGGCCTACAAGAGCACTGTGGCGCGCTCGGCTCCACCCTCAACTCTGACTTCAACGACATCGCAGGCTCCCACGCGCATGCTCTGTTCCTGACTGCCTGGCAAGACGAGACGGTGGTCGGCACAGGTGCGCTCATTCTGGAAGCTGCCGGTATATGCCGCATCGTGCGGACATCGTTCGATCAACGTTACGGGCGTAAGGGCACAGGTCGGCGTATCCTCAACGAGGTGATCGCCCACGCCCGCGCTCAGGGCAATCGGCTTGTCGTACTGGAAACAATCGACACCTGGAGCGATGCGATTGCCTTTTTACCTGCGTTGCAGCTTCCGAATCATCGATCATGACAACGGCGAGTTACACTTTGCCCTTGACCTGTGAGCGAATCGGGCTACACACGGCACAGAGGCACCTGCAATGACATCTGTTTGTTCGCAACCTGAGACGATTGGGGCTGAACCAGTACAGCGGACCAGACCACGCTTTCCTGGCCCTCTCAGCAAAGCCATGCTCGATGAGCTGGCTCACTATGTGATTACCGATCCCTTCCCCTTTGCCGTCGATTTGGCTAACTCACGCGGCATGTGGTTGGCCACAGTCGATGGCGAGCGGCTGTTTGACTGGACCGGCCTGTACGCCTCGCACTTGCTGGGCTACAACCACCCGCGCCTGCATGAACCGGACTATGTGCGCCGGCTGGCCGTCGCCGCCAACACCAAAATGTGCAACCCGGACTATCTGACGCGCGAGTGCCTGGAGTACTACCGGCTGATTCACGAACTCGCGCCGGTCTGTATGCGTAACCCACGCCTAGAGGTGTACACGGTCAACTCCGGCGCAGAAGCTGTCGAGAACATGATGAAGTACCTGATCAATCTGCACGATCAGAAACTGCTCCAGACAGGGCGGTTGCCCACTGCGCGCCGTTTTCTGTATTTCGATCAGGCTTTTCATGGCCGCACAGTATTTGCGCTGAACGTGACCCAGATGGCGCATGATCCGGTAGTGACCAAAGACTTTCATGGTTTCGTGCCTGGCAATATCCAAGTCGAATTTCCCGCCGTACACGCCAACATGCCGGAAGAGGAACAACGCCGGCGCACACACAAGTGCCTGGAGACGGTGGAGGATTTTCTTCGGCGTTACGCAGGGGAAATCGTGGGCATCATCGTTGAACCGATCCAGGGTGCAGGGGGCCATCGCGTGGCGCAAGCCGAATTCTTTCGCGGCCTAAGCGAGCTGGCGCATCGCTATGAGGTCGGCCTGGGCTTCGACGAGGTACAAACTGCCGGCGGCCCGTGCGGGGCGTTCTTCGCCATTGACCTGTTCGACTTACCTCACCCCCCGCAAGCCGTCGCCACGGCCAAGAAACTGGGCAACGGCGTGGTGTACATGCTGCACCCGATGGAGGATCGCGGCGTCCTGGATTCGACGTGGGGCGGATCGCTGGCCGACATGGTGCGCTTTGTCGAGGAGATGAAAATTGTGCGCGAAGAAAAGCTGATCGAACAGGTTCCGGCCAAAACCGAGCATCTCTGCCGCCGGCTGGACGATCTATGTGCGCGCTATCCAGAACGCATTTTCAACCGGCGCGGCCTGGGGCTGTATCAGGGCTTCAGCTTGCCCTCACGCGAGATGAAAGTGCGTCTGCTTGACATCGCGTTGGAAGAGCAGGACTTGCTGATGATCGGTGCAGGCGTCGATTCGATCCGCCTGCGCCCCACCCTTGACGTCACGCATGACGAGATCGATCTGTTCGCCGACAAGCTCGATGCGGCCCTGAGGCGATTGAGTGATTGAGTGATTGACGAATACGCCGCACCCAAGCAGGTCAAACACCATGATTGAAGGAACCCACTATCTGCCCGTCTCGACGGTACAACAGTTCATGATCGACGTGTTCAAAGAGCTGGGCGTGCCCGACGAAGATGCGTGCATCGCATCAGACGTGCTGATTGCAGCCGACGTGCGCGGGATCAAGTCGCACGGCATTGGCCGGCTGAAGTATTACTATGACCGCATTAAACGCGGCCAGCACCGGCCAGTGACGCGCTTCGAGATCGTGCGGGAGACGCCCACTACGGCGCTGGTCGATGGCAACCATGGCATGGGTCATGTCATCGGCGTGAAGGCGATGCAGATGGCAATCGACAAAGCGCGCACGTACGGGCTGGGGGCAGTGGCCGTGCGTAATTCAACCCACTTTGGCATTGCCGGCTACTATCCCTTGATGGCCGTTCAGGCCGGCATGGCCGGCCTGTGCTTCACCAACGCCCGGCCGGCGATTGCGCCGACATTCTCCACTGAGCCGATGCTCGGCACCAATCCAATCGCCTTTGGCGCACCCACAGACGACGACAACTGCCCGTTTCTGTTTGACGGTGCAACGTCAATCGTGCAACGCGGCACATACGAAGTTCTCGCGCGCGAGGAGCGCCCCGGCTTGCCCGGCTGGGCCATCGACCGCGACGGCAACGACCTCCTCGACGCTAACCGCTTACTGGATGGTCTAGATACCGGCGACGCTGCGCTGTTGCCGCTGGGTGGCGCCGGTGAAAGCCACGGCGGCTACAAGGGTTACGACTTAGCCACGATGGTCGAGATTTTCTCGTCGGCCTTTCAGAGCGGCGCGTTCATGTACGGCTTGATCGGCTTTGACGCGCAGGGCAACCGCGTTCCGTTTCGCGTCGGTCACTTCTTCATGGCGATCAACATCGAGGCATTCGTGCCCTTGTCCGAGTTCAAGCGCACCAGTGGCGAGATTGCCCGCCAGTTGCGCTCAGCTCGCAAAGCCCCCGGACAAGATCGTATCTACATCGCCGGGGAAAAGGAGGCGGAAAACATCGCCCGGATCATGGCTCAGGGAATCCCTATCGTGCCCAACCTACAAGCCGAAATCAAGCTGATGCAGGAAGAACTGGGGCTGACTCAGTACAGCTTCCCGTTTTAGACACACGACTGTTTTGCAGGGCTACTATCTGAAATAAGCTAATGCACGGCGAATCTTTTCTTCCAAGTCCATCGGCTCGTTACGCGGCAAAGACGCCAGCGCCGCCTGCGCTTCAGCAACGCTGTATCCCAGCGAGGTCAGGGCGCTCAAGACTTCGGCATCTGCCGCTGTAAAAGACGGTTCTGCCGTTGCATCTAGGCCGCCCAACTTATCCTTGAGCGCGAAAATGATTTTCTCCGCCGTCTTCTTGCCAACGCCCGGCACACGTGAGACCACGTCAACTTGTTGTTGGGCAATGGCAGCGCGGAAAGTAGCCGGCGGCAACTTGGACAGGATAGACAACGCCGTGCGCGGTCCGATGCCGGACACGGTCAACAGCGTTTGGAACAGCTCCAGTTCGTCTTCACCGGAAAAGCCGAACAAGTGCCAGCCATCCTCTCGCACGATCAGATGGGTATGAATGTCAGCCGGCCGGCCCACTTCCAATCTGTCGAGCGCACTCTGTGAACAAGTCACCCGATAGCCGACGCCGCCCACATCCACCACAACATTCGGCTGCTTAATCGACAATACAGCGCCTCTCAAACGTGCGATCATGATCGGTCGTTGGGAATCCTATCACAGCGACAGACTAGCCAAATGAGTCAGAAGACGAACTATTTTGAAGGGTAACCTAGGCCCGGGCCAAGTCGGCATGACGGGCGGTGTGAATGTGGGTTATGGCGACAGCTAAAGCATCTGCCGCATCGTCAGGCTTTGGAAGGCGGTCGAGATGGAGCAGCAATTTGACCATCGTCTGCATTTGCTTCTTGTCCGCCTGGCCGTAGCCGGCAACTGCTTGCTTGACCTGTAGCGGTGTGTATTCGCCGATGGACAAGCCGGCCTCGCACACGGTCACGAGCGCGACCCCGCGCGCCTGCCCAACGGTCATCGCGGTCTTCGCGTTTGAGGCAAAAAAGAGCGCCTCAACCGCACAGGCGGTTGGGCGCCACTGTTCGATGAGAGCAATTAATTGCTGTCGCAGCAACACCAGACGCCGAGGCAGGGGGTCGGTCTTGGGAGTTTCAATTACCCCATAGGCTAATGCCGTCAGGTCGCCCTTCTCAGACTCGCAGACGATCCCAAATCCGGTTGTTGCAATGCCAGGATCGATCCCTAGCGTGATCACATTGATCGACAGAGAATTCCGCCTTAGACGACTACGCCGTCTCTAACGCTTCGTCGGTGATCTCCAGGTTGCTATAGACCTGCTGCACGTCATCCATCTCCTCGAGCAGTTCGATGACGTGCATGACTTGGCGGGTCTGTTCAGGGCTTAGGGCGGTCTGTGAAGTCGGGATCATGGAGATTTCGCTGGTCGTCATCTCCCATCCCTTTGCGGCAATCGCTTCGCGCACAGCGCGGAAATTTTCTACGTCGGTGTAGATTTCGATGGCATCGCCGCCGGTCACGACATCTTCTGCGCCGGCCTCAACAGCGACTTCGAAGACTTCATCGGGGTTCACTTGTTGATTGCGCTCAATAACAATGTACCCTTTGCGATTGAAT
>JANWVJ010000094.1 GCA_025056895.1 Thermoflexales bacterium | reverse complement strand
CAGATTATGCCGCGTTCACGACACTCTCATGGGTGGATTTTCCGATGATCCAGACACCTTTACCAAACTGCGCCTGGGCGCTGAATGGCGCCGAGTGCTCGGATGGCATGGCCACGACAGCACTGCAAGCATCGTCCGGCAGCAGTTTTTAATTCAAGGACTTCTTAACAACTTGCTCCTATAATGCCTATGAGCTGCACTGCACCAAACGCCGGATTGAATGTTTAAGCGTAATCGCAACCGACTACTGAACGTATTTTAGGAGGCAAGGCCGTGAACTTCTCCAGCAACAAAATGGGCGCAGGCTGGATGGCAGCAGCGCTGATGGCATCAACGCTGATCTCTGTCCCGGTGCATGCCGGTGAGAGCAGCCCGCACGTGCCACGCTCTTCTATCGAGAGCTTTCCGACCAACCAAATCATCATCAAGTACAAGGAGAGCGCCGAAGTCAGCCTGTCCGCCGCTGATGCGCCGGCCCGTATGCAGGCGCTCAGTGCCGCTGCTGGCATCGAGATTCAATACCATCGCCCCATGTCCGGCGATGCGCACGTGCTGCGTCTGCCGCAGCGCATGCCGGTTCAGGCCGTTGAAGAGATCGCCCGCAAACTGAGCGCGCTGGCCGAGGTTGAGTACGCCGAGCCGGACTACATTCGCCAGCCGCTGCTCACACCGAACGATCCCCAATACAGCAGCCAGTGGCACTACTTTGAGACGTATGGCTTGAACCTGCCACCTGCCTGGGACATCGTCACCGGCACGGCCAGCGTGGTAGTAGCGGTCATCGACACCGGCTACCGCCCCCACAACGACATGAGCGGGCGCTTCGTGCAAGGCTACGACTTCATCGGCCTGGACTGGTACAACAACCAGTGGCAGCCGCTGACTGCAAACGACGGCGATGGCCGTGACAGCGATCCCAGCGATCCGGGCGACTGGATCACCTCTTCAGAAAACAGCAGCGGATTCTTTCAGGGCTGCCCGGTGAGCAACAGCTCGTGGCACGGCACGCACGTGGCCGGCACGATCGGCGCAAACAGCAACAATGCCAACGGCGTGGCCGGCGTCAACTGGGGCGCGAAAATCTTGCCGGTGCGCGTGCTGGGCAAATGTGGCGGCTACGACTCGGACATCGCCGATGGGATGCGCTGGGCAGCCGGCCTGACAGTCTCGGGCGTGCCGGCCAACGCCAACCCTGCCAAAGTGCTCAACCTGAGCCTGGGCGGCGGCGGCGCGTGCCCGGCCACCTATCAGAGCGCGATCAACCAAATCAACGCGCTGGGGCGCATCATTGTCGTAGCAGCCGGCAACAGCAATGCCAACGCTTCTGGCTTCACCCCCGCCAACTGCAACGGCGTGATCACCGTGGGGGCCACTGATCGCACCGGCCTGCGCGCGTATTACAGCAACTACGGGGCGGTGGTGGATGTAAGCGCGCCGGGCGGCGAAACCAGCCCGACCAGTTCAAACGGGGTGCTCTCCACCCTGAACACCGGCACGCAGGGGCCGGTGGCCGACAACTACGTGTTCTATCAGGGCACCAGCATGGCCACCCCGCACGTGGCCGGCGTGGTGTCGCTCATGGCGACCATCAGCCCGACGTTGAACTACACGCGCGCCGAACAGATTCTGAAGACCACAGTGCGCTCCTTTGGGCCGGGCAACGACTGCGCGACGGTGGGCTGCGGAACGGGCATTGTGAACGCGCAAGCAGCGGTCAACGCCGTGCGGCCCTTACCGCCTCTGAACAGGCGCGCTTATCTGCCGGTTGTGTACAAGAACTATCCGGCGCAGGTGTCCAACTGGACGATCATCGCCAGTGAAGACTTTGAAGGGGCATTCCCGCAGGCCGGCTGGCAAACTTTCGATGACGACAGCGCAACGAACGGGGAGTATTTCTTCGCCAAGCGCAACTGCCAGGCATATGCCGGCTCTTACAGCGCCTGGGTGATCGGCGGCGGCGCGAATGGAGGCGCCCTTGCCTGCGGAGCGAACTACCCGCACAACGCGCTGGCGTGGCTTGTCTATGGTCCATTCAGCCTGACCGATGCGACTGCCGCACAGTTAACGTTCTGGCAGTCGATCAACAGCGAGATCGGCTTTGATTACCTGTGGCGGCTGGCATCCACCGATGGAACCAACTTCTACGGCTCTGGCACTTCGGGGAACACCAGTGGGTGGGTATCTCGAACTCTCGATCTGGCGAATGTGCCCACTCTGGGCAATCTGCTGGGCCAGTCACAAGTGTGGATTGCGCTCGTCTTCGAGAGCGACGGGAGTGTCAACTATCCGAACGGCGCCTATGTAGACAACATCGTGTTGCGAAAGTGTACGTCAGCCTCATGCGCCGGCCTGCTGACAATCCAGGATCAAACTCTCCTCGATGGGAAGGAGAGTCACCAGAAGAGCATTGTCGAAACGGAGGGACACAAGTCGCTTGCGCGCTGAGGGATCGACGAAGCCGCGCGCAACAGGTGTGGATGGCGCAACAGGAGCGCGTCATTTGACACATCCGCCCCCGCATGGTATTAGTGGTGCGCCATGAGTCCCGCCTGTGTAACGCGCCCACGCGCGAAGTTGGATAAGCAGAGCAAGACACTGGTGCAGCCCGCGTCTGGCTAGCTCTGGTTATCCCGCAGTGCGATCGAACACCGCAGGTAATCGACAAGCTCCCAGACGCCCAGAGTCTGGGAGCTTTTATTTGGAGGTTAATCGAGTCATGTTCACTGCCGAATGCCCTGAATGCGGCGCGACGATCCCGTTCAAGACGCAGCCGGTGTTGCACGAGCTGGTGCGCTGCCCGGAGTGCGGCGCAGAGTTGGAAGTCGTCTCGCTGGAGCCGCTGACCCTAGCCTTGGCGCCGACCGAAGAAGAAGACTGGGGCGAGTAATTGTCGATCAACCCTTGAAGATTGAGAATCGTCAATCGTCAATCTCAACATCGCACATCTCATGAAGATTGCTATCATTTGTTCGCTGGTGCGCCCCGAAGAGAAGTTGTTGTTGGAGGCATTCGCCCGACGCAACACTCCTGTGGAAGTGATCGACGACCGCAGCATTCACTTTGACCTGCACGCCCTGGACACCTGGAAGCCATACGACGTGGTGCTGGAGCGGTGCGTGTCACAAAGTCGGGCGCGCTACATTCTGCGTGCGCTCAGCCTGGCCGGCGTGAAAACCGTCAATCGCTACGAGGTGGTGGAAAACTGCGGCGACAAATTCATCACCTCGCAGTTGCTGGTACAGCATGGCGTGCCGACTACGCGCGTCAAGCTGGCTTTCACGCCAGAATCGGCGCTGGCAGCCATCGAGGAGATAGGATACCCGTGCGTGCTCAAGCCGGTGGTCGGCTCATGGGGACGCATGGTTACCCGCGTCAACGACCGTGACGCCGCCGAGGCGGTGCTGGAATTGCGTGATGTGCTGGGCGGGTACGAACAGCACATCTACTACATCCAGGAATATGTGCGCAAGCCAGAGCGCGATATTCGCGCTTTCGTCGTCGGCGATCAAACCATTGCAGCCGTCTATCGCACGTCGGAGCACTGGATCACCAACACCGCGCGCGGCGGCAAGACCAGCAACTGCCCGGTGACGCCGGAGTTGAATCAGATTTGCGTAGCAGCCGCACGAGCCGTTGGCGGAGGCATCGTAGCCGTTGATGTGTTGGAAGACCCGGCGCGCGGTCTGCTCATCAACGAAGTCAACCACACTATGGAGTTCCGCAACAGCATCGCGCCGACCGGCGTAGATATCCCCGGCGCGATTGTGGACTACACCATCGGAGAATTGAGACATTGAGCCATCGGGCCATTGAGGAATCAGGCTATTGTAACGATGCGAAACCTGAAGCGTTGCGGAAGAGGACCGGCGAGTTTGCGCTGCGCATCATCCGGCTGTTCTGCGCATTGCCAGAGACAGAAGAGGCGCGCATCATCGGCGAACAGGTGCTGCGCTCGGGCCCTCAACACACAGCCCGCTCCAGATCACGGAGAGCAACCATCAATAAATGACTGAATGACTCAATCACCCAATCCCTCAATGACCAGATTACGATGCGCCATCATCGGCGGAACCGGCTACACCGGCGGCGAGCTATTGCGCCTCCTCAGCTTTCATCCGTACGCCGAAGTAACCCAGATCACTTCGCGTTCGCGCATGGGTGAATACGCGCACAGCGTTCACCCGAACTTGCGCGGGGTGACCGGCTTGCAATTCATCCGACCGGAGGATGTGCAAAAAACCGACGTGCTGTTCTTGTGCTTGCCGCACGGCGAGGCCGGCGCGCAGATTGAGCACTGGGCCGGCCTGGCCGATCGCATCATCGACCTGAGCGCCGACTTTCGTTTGCGCGACTTGGCCGCATACAAGCGCTGGTACGGTCAAGATCACCCTGCCCCAGGCTGGGTCGAGCAATTTGTGTATGGCCTGCCTGAACTCAGCCGAGAAGATTTGAAAAGCGCGCGCTATGTGAGCGGCGTAGGCTGCAACGCAACGGCCACCAACTTGGCGCTGTTGCCGCTGGTGAAAGCCGGCCTGATCGACTGGTCGCTGCCGGTTGTAGCCGATGTGAAAGTGGGCAGCAGCGAAGGCGGAGCCGAGTCGTCGCCGGCCTCGCACCACCCAGAACGCAGCGGCGCAGTGCGCTCCTATGCGCCGGCCGGCCACCGCCACACCGCCGAGGTCGAGCAGATGATCGGCATGGTGATGGGCAATACTCAATCATCAATAATTCACATGTCCGTCACCTCTATCGAGATGGTGCGCGGCGTGTTGGCGACTGTGCATGTGTTCCTGAAAGAGCCGGCGCAGGAGAAAACATTGTGGAAGGCGTTCCGCGACTGCTACAAGAACGAGCCATTCGTACGGATCGTGAAGAGCAGTTCCGGTATCTTCCGTGCGCCAGAGCCGAAGATTTTGGCCGGCAGCAACTGGGCTGACGTGGGCTTTGCACTGAGCGAAGACGGGCGCAAGGCCACGCTGTTGTGCGCGATTGACAACTTGATGAAAGGCGCCGCCGGTTCAGCCGTGCAATCTCTGAACATCATGATGGGCTGGGACGAGCGGGCTGGGCTGGAGTTCCCGGGCTTGCACCCCTAAAGATGGAACCATGAGTGAGATCATCGTTGTTAAAGTCGGTGGATCAGCCGGCATTAATTACGACCTGGTGTGTGACGATATTGCGGCGCTGGTGCGGGCAGGCCGGCGCATCGTGCTGGTGCACGGCGGGTCGGGAGAAACGAACGCTCTATCCGAAAAGCTGGGCAAGCCGCCGCGCATGTTGACTTCACCCCAAGGGTTCACGTCACGCTATACCGACGCCGAGACGATGGACATCTTTGCGATGGCCATCGCTGGCAAGATGAACACGCGCATGGTGGAGCGTTTGCAAAAGCGCGGCGTCAACGCCGTGGGGTTGAGCGGGATCGATGGCCGGTTGTTGGAAGGTCCGCGCAAGGCCAGCGTGCGCGCCATCGTCGATGGGCGGCAGGTGCTAGTGCGCGACGACTACACCGGCAAAGTGGAACAGGTGAACGTGGGGCTGCTGCGTCTGGTGCTGGACGCCGGTTACACGCCGGTCGTATGCCCGCCGGCCATCAGCACAGAAGGCGAGGCCATCAACGTGGATGGCGATCGCGCGGCGGCCATGATTGCGTCGGCGCTGGCGGCGAAGCAGCTCATCATCCTCTCGAACGTGCCGGGGCTGCTGCGCCAGTTCCCGGATGAAAGCACCCTCATCCCTCACATCCGCTATGGAGAGCTGGAACAGGCGCTGTCATATGCAGAAGGGCGCATGAAGAAAAAGGTGCTGGGTGCGAGCGAAGCTCTTGTCGGCGGCGTAGGGCAAGTGGTGTTCGCCGATGGCCGCGTGGCCGGTTGTGTGCAGGCAGCCATGGCCGGCAGGGGAACTGTGATCGAGCGATGACTTACCAATCCCTTGAACAACAACACACTGCCGGCGTCTATCCCAAGCGCGACCTGACGCTGGTACGCGGCAAAGATGCCACGCTGTGGGACGACCAGGGCCGTGAATACATCGATTGCGCCAGTAACCAGGGCGTTAGCACGCTGGGGCACGGCAATGAAGCGGTGGCGCGCGCCATTTATGAGCAGGCGCTTACTCTGTTGAATTGCAGCGAGATTTTCTATAACGACCGACGCGCTGAGTTTCTGGAGACATTGTGCTCGATCTTGCCGGCGCCCTTGCAGCGCATTTTCTTGTGCAACTCCGGCGCAGAGGCCATCGAGGCGGCGATCAAGTTCGCCCGGCTGAGCACCGGCCGGCCTAACATTGTCGCTGCCGTGCGCGCCTTTCACGGACGAACGATGGGCGCCTTGTCGGCGACCTACGAGCCAAAATACCGCGAGCCGTTCCAGCCGTTGGTGCCGGGCTTCAGCCACGTCCCTTACAACAAGCTCGATGCGCTGGAGGCAGCCGTGACCGACCAAACTGCCGCTGTGCTGCTCGAACCGGTGCAAGGTGAAGGCGGCGTGCATCCGGGCGCAACCGAGTATCTGCGCGGCGCACGTGAGATATGTGATGCGCGCGGGGCATTGTTGATCCTCGACGAAGTGCAAACCGGTTTCGGGCGCACCGGCAAATGGTTTGCCTGCGAGCACAGCGGGGTGATCCCCGACCTGTTGACGATGGGCAAAGCCATCGGCGGCGGTGTGCCGATGGGTGCGGTGGGCATCCGCGACACGGTGCGTCATCTGACACCCGGCACGCACGGCAGTACCTTCGGCGGGAATCCGCTGGCCTGCGCCGCCGGCATCGCCTCCGTCCACGAGATGAAACGGCTTGATATCCCCCGCTTGGCTGCCGAAAAGGGCGCCTACTTTTTAGCCCGACTGTCCGAGATTCAAGGGCCGGTCATCCGCGAGGTGCGCGGCCTGGGCCTGCTGATCGGTGTGGAGTTGAAGACTAAAGTGGCCCCCTATCTGCGCGCGTTGCAAGCAGAAGGCGTGATTGCCCTGCCGGCCGGCCTCAACGTGCTGCGTTTCCTGCCGCCGGCAGTGATCACCTGCGACCAAATCGACCAGGTGGTGAACAAGACCGCCCATGTGCTCAATCTGCCCATGCCGGCTAAAGAGGCTTGAGCCATAATGCCATGATCGACCTGCTTGAACACTGCGTGCGCATCCCCTCTCTCAGCGGCCAGGAGCAGGCCGTAGCCGAGTTTCTGCGTGACCAGATGCAGGCGCGCGGATTCACCCGTGCATTCATCGACGAGGCCGGCAATGCCGTCGGCGTGATCGGAGACGGAGCGCGCCAACTGGTCATGCTGGGCCACATGGATACGGTGGGGGGCGATGTGCCTGTGCGCTATGAAGAGGGCAACTTGTACGGGCGCGGAACGGTGGACGCCAAAGGCCCACTGTGCGCGTTCGTGCTGGCCGGCGAACGAATTGCCGCCTGGCTGCGCCAGGACGCCCCGCCCGAAGCCACAGATTGGCAAATCGTCGTGGTTGGCGCGACCGAAGAAGAAACCGCCACCTCACGTGGGGCGCGCTTCGCCGCACAACAGTACCGACCAGAGCTGTGCATCATCGGCGAACCGAGCGGCGTCAACGGCATCACGCTGGGTTACAAAGGCCGGCTGTTGGTTGAGGCGCGCTTCGAGATGCCGGCGCGCCACAGCGCCGTGCCCGCCCCCGGCGTCAATGAGATCGCCGTGCATCTGTGGAACTGGATCGACGCGCGCGCGCGCGCCTGGAACGCAGACAAGCCCAAAGCGTTCGAACAGATCACTCCCTCGCTGCGCAGCATTTGCTCCGGCGCAGATGGACTGCGAGAGTGGTGTGAGGTGTTGATCGGGTTTCGCCTGCCGGTTGAGTTCGGGCCGGACGCGATGATCAGCGAGATCGATCGCTGGCTGATAGATTCTCCCTTCGGCAACCGCGACGACTTCGCCGAGTTCGTGTATAGCGGCGCCGAACAAGCCTGGCGCGCTTCGAAAGACACCCCGTTGGCGCGCGCATTTGTGGACGCCATCCGCGCTGAAGGACTGAGGCCGGCCTTTAAATACAAGACCGGCACTGCTGATTTCAATGTCGTCGGGCCGGCCTGGAATGTGCCTATCGTCGCCTATGGGCCGGGCGACTCCTCTCTCGATCACACGCCAGATGAGCATATCGCCATCGCCGAGTTCGAGCAGAGCGTGCGTGTGCTGGAGCGGGTCTTGAGAAGAATCATCGGGAGGGTGGCGGAAAGCACAACTACATGAACACGCGAGAGCCAGAAATTGAGCGGATCACCGAAGCAGCACAGGTTTCAAAGAGTATGACTATGAAACTGCGTTTTGAGGATTACCAGCCGCGCGGCCTGGAAATCATCGACACCACCTTACGCGAAGGGTCGCAGACTTCGTTGCTGCACGACCACTACAAATACTTTTTCACCACGGCAGACAAAGTAGAAATTACCCGCGCTCTGATCACCTATGGCGTGAAGTTCATCGAAACGTTTGCGCCAAATGTTAGCCCGCAGGAAGCGCATGATTTCGCAGCCATCAAAGCCGCGCGAGATGAGATGATCCTACAGCGGGGATACACCTTTTTACTGGCGCATGTGCGATGTCACCCGGCAGACATCGAGACAGCCATCCAGGCCGGCGCGGATGGGCTGAACATGTACATCGGCACGTCTGAACTGGCCCGCAGCCACAGCCACGGTCGCGGGCTGGACGAGATCGCTCAACGTGCGCGCGCACTGGCCGAAGACGTGCGACGCAACCATCCTGATCTGATCCTACGCTTCAGCGGCGAAGATGCCTTTCGCACACGAGAAGAAGATTTATTCCGTGTTTACGACGAGCTGGCTCCCTTCGTGCATCGCTTCGGCACGCCGGACACAGTTGGTGTAGCGACGCCCCAGGCAGTGCGCCGGCGGGTTGAGGTATTGCGCGCACGTTACCCGCATGTCGATCTGGAAGGCCATTTTCACGACGATCGCGGATTCAGTTTGATCAATGCGCTAGAAGCCGTCAAGGCCGGCATGCGCTACATTCAAACCACCCTGCTCGGCATCGGCGAGCGCTCCGGAATCACATCCATGACCGCTTTGCTGTTTAACTTGTTCATCGATAAACACTACGAGAAGTTGGACGGCTATCATTTGCGCGGGTCGTACCCCATCAATGTGTTGATGGCCGACAAGCTGCGCAAGTTGGTGCCCTCAAAAGAGCCGGTCAGCCTGACCAATCGCACTCATGCCGCCGGCGTGCACGGTAAAGCAGTGATTAACTCCACCAGCACCTACGAAGCCAACCCGCTTGACCAGTTCGGCGTCACTGAGTCCGAAATCCTACTCGGCCCGCTGAGCGGCTGGAACGTCATTCACTACTTCCTGAAAGAGATCTGCGGTTTCAACATCGATGAGGCCACCGCCAAAGCGATCGCCGCCTCGTTCAAGAAGCAGGTGTACAACATCCCCTTCGGTGAAGCGCCCTCGAAATTGCTGATCGAAATCGCTGAAAACGAGTTCGGCCTGCAAACGATCAATGTGCCGGAGGAGTATCGCGGACGCATTGCCCAAAACCTGACCGACACAACGCGCAACGGCGAGGTGGGTGAGGTCTCACATGCCAGCGGCGTGATGCTGCGCTCTAAACGATGAGCAAGAGTGTGCGCATCGTGCTCTGCATTCCGGGGCCGTGGGACTCACGGGCAGCGCTGGCACAGCAGATCGGCGAGCAGCGCGGTACATCGTATGATGGCGCTGCGCTGCGCATCAGCGATTATTCAGCTCGCGCGGAGCTTGTAGAACACGATGCTGAGTTGCGCGACAGCTTTGCTCGGTCCAGCCGGCTGTTGAGTGCGGACGATCTCGAAGCGATCGCAAGACATCGCAGCGCAGTGTATCTCATCGGTGAAGGCGGCTCTGTAGATGCTGCACGATCGATGATGGGTTTGGCAGAGGCGCTATTGTGGGCCGGCGGGCTGGCAGTAAAAGTCGAGACATCGGGTCTCGCCCATCGCGCCAAAGACTGGCTACAACACGCTGCGCGTCGCGAAACGCACATCGGCGCGTTGTTGATTGCCTACGTAGCACTTGTCGCCGGCAAAACAGAGGTGTACTCGTGCGGGATGCACAATCTCGGCTTCCCAGACGCCGTGTTGAGCGGGGCGCTTGCGCCGCAGCACGCCGCACAGTTGTTGAAAGACTTTCTGCTGCACGTGTTGCACGAACGGCCGGCCCTACGCGATGGCCAGATATTTAGCGTGGTCGGAGAAGCCGAACGCTTTGTGTTGTCTCATGAGCCATGCCGCTTGTTTGCAAGTGACGATTTGTTTTTCAACCCTTTTGGAATGTGGCGATTGACTTTGCTCGTCCCCGATAGGAGTACGCCGATATGATTCGATTGCTTATTGTGTGTTCGGCTTATATCGCAGCGCAGATGATGGCCGACATCACCAGTTTGCGCATTGTGACCATCGCCGGATTGTCGATGGATGCCGGCACGCTGGTTTACCCATTCACTTTCACGCTGCGCGACATGGTTCACAAAGTAGCCGGCGCTGCTGCTGCACGCGCACTGATCATCACTGCCGCTGCGATCAATGTGTTTATGGCGCTCCTGTTCTGGGTTGTATCCCAGTTGCCACCTGATCCCAGCGTAGGCCCACAAGCCGAATTTGGCATAGTCTTAGCGCCGGTGTGGCGAATCGTGTTTGCCTCGATTGTGGCCGAAGTGGCTGCCGAATTAACAGACACCGAGATTTATCGTCTGTGGGTCGAGCGTGTGACGACGCGCTACCAGTGGGCGCGCGTCCTAACGAGCAACGCGATCAGCGTGCCGCTCGACAGCCTCCTGTTCGCGTGGCTGGCGTTTGGCGGGGAGTTGCCGGCTGAGGTGGTCTGGGCGATCGTGCTGAGCAACATTCTGCTCAAAGGCGCCACGACGCTGATCAGTCTGCCCGGCATCTACCTGGTGAAAGAGTCTGCTTCTGTTACAACAGAGCTTCCGACCTCCACAAACAAGTGACGAAACAAGATAAAGGCCGGCTTTCTCAGCCGGCCAATCGTGCGTTTCAGATGTTACTCAGTGGACCTGAGGGGATTCGAACCCCTGACCTCCTCAGTGCGATTGAGGCGCTCTCCCAACTGAGCCACAGGCCCTGGAACTGATCAGGAGGGAAGAAGAAAGCTGGGATGATGCTACGTGATCTTCTTCCCTCCTGATTCAAGCGGGCGACGGGATTTGAACCCGCGACCTTCTCCTTGGCAAGGAGACGCTCTACCACTGAGCCACACCCGCGTCTTCGCTTCGAGTGCCGACGATCAGTCTCGAACTGATGACCCCACGATTTTCAGTCGTGTGCTCTACCAACTGAGCTACGTCGGCGCATGCTGCTTGTTCAAGACCCGTCGCGCACGTTTCGCTAGTATAGCCAAGCACAAAAAGTTGTCAAGCGGCGCAAGCGAGACGCGGGCGGAGTGTCGGCCCGCGTTAGGACATTATTGCACTGGACATTCCTCAGGCAGCTCAAGCGGCGTCAGACCTACGATCTGCGCCGTCAGTTGTGCCGGTGGGCGGGCTACCCCAAGCTGCATGCCTTCTTGGGCGTATGCCGTCTGGACATAGCCGAGTGCAAAGCGGCCAGTCGGCGAGACGCTGGTCAACACACCGACCTCTTGTCCATCGTGCAACAGCCGGTCTCCGGCCTGGGGTGGCATGTCGTCGTGACCGGCCCAACGCAAGCGCACCAACCGCTTGGCCAGTCGGCCCCGTGACTCCATCCGCGCAATAATCTCCTGGCCGATATAGCAGCCTTTATCGAAACTGATGGCATCCCACAAGCCGGCCTCAAGCGGAATGTACTGCTCGTTGATTTCAGCGGGGTAAGCCGGATAGCCGGCTGCGATCCGTAACGCTTCATATTCGTCTGATGAGGACGGCGGCTGCGGCGGAGAAAAGCCATGCCCGAGCCAGTAGTAGCCGCAGCCTTGCAACGGCTTCGTTTTGACCAGTCCTTCT
>JANWVJ010000093.1 GCA_025056895.1 Thermoflexales bacterium | reverse complement strand
CCTCTGCGCCCGGCGCCATCTGGGCGACCACGCGCATGGCTTCGTCGAAGCTCAGGCCGGATGCTGCGCCGAATGCCCGCCAGGCCCAATCGAGGGCACCGCCGCTCAACGAGGACACACCGCCGAGCAAACGAAAGCCGCACAGATCGTAAGGATAAATACCGTCGTTTTCATCGCGTGCTTCGCGCAGCATTTCAGGGAGAATGGCGTAGATCATAGACGACGTGCCGACTGCCAACATCACACGCCCCGGTTCAATTGGCGCGCCCCCCAGAATCGCCGCTACATCCCCTAAGCCGGTGATGACGTGCGTATCGCGCCGCAGGCCGAGCGCATCGGCCACTTCTTCTTTTAGACAGCCGACGATTTCACCTTCGTCGCGCAGAGGCGGCAAGATCGATTGATCCAGACCGGCGTAGGCAAGCCGTTCTGCCGCCCAAGTACGCGTCGACCAATCGAGCAAAGCCGCCCCACCTGCTTCAGAGACATCGGTGCATATCACGCCAGTCAGGCGATAGCGCACGTAGTCTTTCGGAAAAAGCAAAGTGCGCGCCTGCGTGATGATATGGGGCCTATGGCGCGCCAGCCACATCAGCTTCGGCAACGTATAAGTCGAGTTGAGGTGATAGGGGGGCAAGTTCAGAGCAGCGCTCAGTTCGCTCGTCTCTTGGGCGCAACGTCGGTCAAGCCACAGCAAACAAGGCTTAATCGGCTTGCCCTGTGCGTCAAGTAAGACAGGGCTGTGCATTTGGCCGGTGAGGCCGATCACGCGCACGGCGCGCACATCTGCGTTGAGGCGACGCAGTGCTTCGGGCAAGGCGCGCACCCAGTCATCAGGGTCGGCCTCAGCAGCGCCAGGCTCAGGCGAGGCGTAGGTATAACTCTGAGTAGCCTGTGCGACTATGCCGGCCTCTAACGAATACAGCGTCGCCTTGAGTGCTGAAGTGCCGACATCGAGCACCACAATCTGGCCGGCTGGCAAAGCAGACACCATTGTTCCCCCTTTAACGCACCAGGTCGGGATTAACCTCAACGATCACTTTCAAGCCCTGTTGGGCCTGCACGATCTCGAAGCCGCGCTGCAGATCGCGCAGAGGAATGACATCGCTGATCAGCGGCAACACCTGGACCAGTCCACGCTCAATTAGATTCAGCGCCTCAGCATAATCCAGCGGTGTGTGATCGGCAGAGCCAGTGATGACCAACTCGTTGTAATGAATCAGGTTGGGATCAATCGAGAGCGAATCCTTTGGATGCACGCCGGCGAAGATGTTCAGCCGGCCGCCATAGGCCAGGGCTTCAGCCGCTGATTCGACCAGTCGCGCGGAGCCAAAGGCCACTACGGCTACATCTGCGCCGTAGCCGTCTGTCTCGGCCAGCACGGCCTCGCGCAGTGGCCGTTGGGGATCGAGCGCCACATCCGCGCCCAGAGATAGAGCTTTGTCTAGGCGATCACGTTTCAAGTCGGCAACCAGTACGCGCGCCCCGAAGCGTTTGGCGACTTGCAGGTGCAGCAGGCCGATCGGCCCACAGCCCACGATTAGCGCTGTCTCGCCGGGGGTGATGCGCAACATGCGCTCCCCGCGCAGCACACAGGCCAACGGCTCGGTGAATGTAGCAGCCGGCAAAGGCGTCGTCTCGTGCAGCGGATAGACGTTTGTTTCGGGTACGATCATCGCTTGGCCATATGCGCCGCTGGCATACCGCACGCGCTGGCATTTGTTGGATCGTGCCTTGCGACAAGCTGCACAGCACCCGCACTTGATGATGCCATCGGGCACAACCCACTGGCCAGGTTTTACACTGACTACCTCGCGGCCCACCTCAACCACTTGACCTACGGTTTCATGGCCTAGGATTTTGGGCAGTTTGGTGGAGGAAGACTTCCCCACGTACACTCGCACATCACTGGGACAAATCCCCGTTTGAGAGAGATGGATCAGCACATCGCGCGGGCCAAGGGGAGGAAGGTGTAACGGCTGCCATTCTAGGGTGAACGGGGCCGTGCAGACCATTGCATACATGAAGAAAACCAACTCTTTAGTTGAAGGATTTGACAAAGATCAAGGAGGACATTATATTGCGCGCCGGCCCAGCCGCCCGCGTGCCATTTCTCCCGTTAACCAACGATCAATAGAGCGACACATGTTTCGCCGAAAAGTCTCGGTACATTGTCGTTTTAATGTTTTGTTCTACAACAGGGAGGTGACGTTGATGCATTAGCACAAATGCCAACAACAAACAAGAAAAGCCGCCACATCAGTTGCTGGACAAGTTCATGAATGTGTGTGGAAGAAGATTTTTTAAGGAGGAGTATATGTCTTTGTATCAGATTCGCACCCTGGCGGCCTCGGCGACCGCCATCGCGTTAGTGTTGTCAGCTTGCGCCGCGCCGGCTGCCACCCCCATCGCCCCGGCTACGACAGCGCCGGCTGAGCCAACCGCTGCGCCAGCGCCGGCTGAGCCTGCTAGCGGCATCGTCACCCGCGAGTATGCCGGCTCGAAGCTGACGCTCGCTTCACAAACTGACCAGTTCATCGAAGCTTTCCGCGCCCTGATCCCGAAGTTCGAAGAGTTGTCAGGAATCGATGTCACACTCGACGAGCTGGGCTATGTCGATCTGCGCCAGAAAGCGACCGCCGACTTTGTCGGTAAGACGGCCAACTACGACCTGATCACGGTAGACATTGTGTGGAGTGGCGAGTATGGCCAGAACAAATGGACGGTTGACTTGACGCCACTCATCGAACGCGATAAAGCACAACTGGCACTCGATGACATTTTGCCGGTCATGTGGACGCTGGGCAAATGGGGCGACGGTCAGTGGGCTTATCCGCTGGCAGGCTATGCCAACATCTTGAACTATCGCACCGACCTGTTTGCGGAAGCCGGCGTCAGCGTGCCCAAAACGCTGACCGAGTTGCAAGAAGTGGCCGCTAAGCTGACACAACCTGAAAAGAATGTGTGGGGCATCGGTTTGTTGGGCGCCAAAGGCCCGGCTGTAGCTCAGGATTTCATGGCGTATGTGCAGCAATACGGCAGCAGCCTGTTAGATAAGGATGGCAAGCCGGCCATCGATACCGAAGCTAATCTCAAAGCCCTGGAAGGGTTCAAAGCGCTGTTTAACGCTGCCCCGCCGGATGCTACCGGCTGGTGGTGGGGCGATCGCAATGACGCATTCTCCAGCGGCAAGATCGCCATGATGTTGAACTGGAGCACCGCCATCAAGAATCACAAGAATCCAGACCTGAACCCCTTCGCCGACAAGATCGAGACGGCCTTCTCGCCGCTGGGCGCAGAAGCCGGCAAGTACGGCTTCGGCGGCTGGGGCATCGGCATCAACGCTGACTCGAAGAACAAAGAAGCCGCCTGGATGTTCATCAAGTGGATCACCAGCCCGGAAGTGCAAAAAGAGTGGGTGGACAACAACGGTTCGCCGATCCGCCGCTCCACGTTGACCGATCCCGAGTTGGTCAAGAAGTACCCGTGGTTCCCCATCCTGCTGGAATCTTTCGAGAAAGGGGATGGCGATTATCGCCCGCGCGAGCCGTGGTACAGCAAGATGGAAGACGTGATTGGCTCTGAGGTGAACGCCTACCTGGTCGGCCAAATCGATGCCAAGACGGCCCTAGCTAACATGCAGAAGGCGGCCTTGGACATCATCAAGTAATCTGCCGGCGGTCTCCGAAGCGTGCTTCGGGGGCCGCATTCCTTTTGCTGTGGCAAAAGTTTCCTTCATACAATCTCTACTAAGCCTTCGTTCTCCTCATCGCTTCGGACGCCGCATCGACAGCGGGGAATGGACGCACTTGAGCATGTTGGCGCCGGTGCTGATCTTCGTGCTGGCCATCGCTCTGGCGCCGTTGATCTTTTCTTTCTCGATCAGCTTAACGGACTATCGATTGACCGATCCTACCCAGGCCAAACCGTTCGTCGGGCTGGGCAACTACATCAAGGCGTTCCAGGACAAAGCGGTTCTGGAGACGCTCTGGAACACGGTCGTGTTCACTATCGGCGCAGTGACTTCGCAGGTCGTTTTGGGCATGGCGTTGGCATTGCTGATGGCCGGCGAGACGCCGTTCATGCGCGCGTTGCGCTCGGTGGCGATTTTGCCTTTGGCCTTGCCGCCGCTGGTCGTGGGGCTGGTTTGGAAGGCGCTATATAACCCACAGTTTGGGCCGGTGGCGTACTATCTGAAACAGATCGGCTTGTCTGTTGACCGTGGCTTGTTGGGTGATTTCAATACAGCCATGGCGGCTGTGCTGCTCATCGACTTGTGGCAATGGACTCCCTTGCTGATGATCATCTTCCTGGCCGGCATCAAGAGCCTGCCCGGCGAGATGTTAGAGGCAGCCTATGTGGACGGCGCCAATCGTTTGCAAGCCTTCTTCTTCGTCATGCTGCCCATGTTATTGCCGGTGCTTTTCATCGGCGTGCTATTGCGCACGATGAACGCCTTCAAAGTCTTCGATATCATCTTCGCCACTACTGGCGGTGGTCCCGGCAATGCCACCTCGGTGCTCAATTTCCATATCTACAAAGTTGGCCTCACGTTCTTTGACATGGGCTATGCAGCGGCCCTGGCGAACATCCTGTTGTTTATGATCGGTGTATGCAGCGCGTTCTACATTTTGCTGTTGCGCCGGCAACGTGCCGCTGAATCGCTATGAGAACTTCCCGCGCTGAACACGTGATCCGCAACCTCGCAGCCGTTTTGGCTGTGGCCTTCTTTCTCTTGCCGATTGTCTGGCTGTTCAGCACGTCGTTCAAATTGCAACGGGACACGTTTCAGTTGCCTCCTCTCTGGCTGGGCTTTGAACCGACCTGGAACAATTTTGCCTTCGCCATCAATCAGATTCGGGTGGGTCAGTTTGTGTTGAACAGTGTGGTCATCTCGGCCGGCACCACATTGGCTTCGGTCGTGCTGGGCACGTTAGGCGGCTATGCAGTCGCGCGTTCCCGACTGCGCTTGATGAGCGCCTCCAGCTATTTCTTTTTGGTGTTGCTGATGATCCCGCCGGTGGCGATGTTGGTGCCGTTCTACCTAATCATGCGTGATCTGGGCTTGCTGGGCACTTATCTGGCCGTCATCATCCTAGACACGGTGTATAACGCGCCCTTCGTAGTCTGGATGATGAGCAACTACTTCCGCTCGGTTTCAACCGAGATGGAGCAAGCCGCACTGGTGGATGGTGCCTCGCATTTTCAAGCCTTTGCCCAAGTCGCGCTGCCACTCGCTTTGCCAGGGCTGATTGCCTCTGTGCTCTACTGCGTCATCTTCTCCTGGAATGACTTTATTTTCGCCTTGTTGCTCACCTCCCCTTCGACCAAGACCGTCCCGCTTGCCATCATGGGGCAGTTCAGCACCGCTCAACTCCAGTGGGGGTATATGGCTGCGCTGAGCGTGTTCGCTGTGCTGCCGATGCTCTTACTGGCGTTGGCGCTGAACCGCTACTTTGTGCAGGGTTTAACTGCCGGCGCAACGAAAGGATGACCGCATGATCGACTCATCGCCCGGCACATCTTGTCCCCAGGCGCACTTCCGCGCCAATCTGCAACGCACCGGCTGCCTGAACGAAGTCTTCTCCCCGCCCTTGCGTCTGCGCTGGGAGCGCACGTTTGATGGCGAAGTGCGCTCGCCGACGATCGCCTACGGGCATGTGTACTTCAACACACTGAGTGGGCACGCTACAGCCCTTGCCCTAAGCGACGGCAGTTTAGTTTGGCAGTTCACCGCCCCCGCGCGGCTTAATGCCTCATTGATGATCTGGGGTGGTCGTGCCTACTGCGGGGGCAATGATGCCTGCTTCTATTGTTTCGATGCGCACACCGGCGCGTTGCTTTGGAAGCAACAGGCAGAAGCTGCTATCCAAGGCAACTTCGCCGCTTGGGGGGACATGGTGTTCTGTGGTTCTTATGATGGCTGCGTGTATGCCTTTGATGCTGTGGATGGAACGCTGCGCTGGGTGATGAACGTCGGTGGGGGTGTCAATTGCAGCTTAGCAGAAATGGACGGCCTGCTGTACTTCGGCGCAAACGATGGTCATGTGTGGGCGCTTGATGCTCATAGCGGTTGTGTCGTGTGGCAGGCCCGCGCACCCGGCGGCATCAACTCCACCTGCGCTGTGTCGCCGCGCGGTCTGTTCACCGGCACGCGCAGCGGACACTTCTGCGCCTTTGACATCACCACCGGCCGGCTGAACTGGGCGCTGGATTTCGGCGCCCGCATTTATGCCTCGCCGGCTCTGGACGATGAGTTCGTGTACATTGCTTCTGACCTCGGCACACTTCGCAAGTTGCGCATCGAAGATGGCGGATTGATCTGGGAAGCGCCGATCGGCAGCAGCAAACTGCCGCCCGGCGGCCAGGTGTGGACGTGCCCGACGTTGGCCGGTGAAGTGGTGTGGATTGGGCCGGCGCTCGGCGAAATCATGGCCGTTGACCGCCACACCGGCACAAAGCTGTGGGCCTATCCGGTTGAAGGCCCTTCCAGCTCAAGTGTGGCGATTGATGCAGGCACAATGGCTTCCAGTACAGGTGGCCGTCGCTTACTCTTGTTTGAATCCATCTGATTCGCACATCTCAGCTCTGATCTGCCGACTTCTCTCGATTGGACGAAATGCTATGTCGATTCATTACGCCAAGCGGCGCTTGCGCCGTATCTTCTATGCAGATGACAAGACCGTGATCGTGGCGATGGACCACGGTAATTACCTGGACCGCCCGATGGCCGGCGTGAGTGATCCCGCTCGCGTCATCCGTGAGACACTGGCTGCCGGCGCCGACGCCATTCTGACGACCTTTGGCACGGCCATGCGCTGCGCGGATGCGCTGGGACGCGGTGGACTGATTCTCAGTGTGGCGGATGACACACCGGTGGCTGAAGTCGCCGTTGAGCATGCCCTGGCGCTGGGTGCCGATGCGCTGAAGGTCATTTTGTATCCGTTCACCGGCAACCGTCTGCACCAGGCTAACTGTGAACGGCTGGGCATGGAGTGCGCGCGTTGGGGCTTGCCTTTTTTGGTCGAGACCATTCCCGGCACATTCACTGCCGGTCCAGAGATGCGCACACCAGAGAAGATTGCTGCCGGGGCGCGCATTGGGGCAGAATGCGGCGCCGATTTCATCAAAACGTTCTACACCGGCTCGCCCGACTCGT
The DNA here is from genome assembly GCA_025056895.1 of Thermoflexales bacterium. Lineage (GTDB taxonomy): Bacteria > Chloroflexota > Anaerolineae > J036 > Brachytrichaceae > Roseilinea. Next base: position 4,822 of record JANWVJ010000093.1, on the reverse strand, counting down.
TCCGCATCGTGCTGGATAATGCCACCCTGCCGGTAGTGGTGCTGGGTGGAGAGCGCGCTGTGGATGCGCGTGAGGCGTTGACGCAGATTTACCAAGCCATGCAGGCCGGCGCAAGCGGTGTCGCCGTCGGGCGTAACATCTGGGGGCATGAGTCGCCGGCCAAAATGACCGCAGCGATTGCCTCTATCGTACACGGGAATGCCAACGTGGACGAAGCCCTGCGATTGCTTTAGGATCAAACCACTTCTGGAGAGCGCCGATTCGCGGCGGCAGAGCACGCAGCAAGGCAAGTGGCTTTGATCGGGCAGCATTCAGCTCGTCACCGTGGAACGTCATCCCTTGTGCAGCTCTGGGCTGCTTGTCCTTCCACAGGCTGGGAGCGGGTCATCCGGCGCTGCGATCGGACTGGACTCCCGATTGCGCGGGCGTGACGCGCTCCGGCTTGCACGGGCGTGACGCACTGTGCTGCCCGGCCTCCCCAGAGACGTTGGATGCACGCTCGTTCGGGGACTCTCGCCCTGCGTAGCGCAGGGGGACTACAGAGATGCCAGAGATGGCGCCAACGATGATTTGAGATTGGGACAGCGTGAAGCCGTTACAATCAACTTATTCACGAGGTGATGTTGGGATGACTAAGACAAGCGCAAGGCGGCGTGTTTATCTGGACTATTCGGCGACCACACCGGTTGCACCAGAAGTGGTCCAGGCAATGCAACCGTATTTGACAGACCTATTCGGAAACGCAGCCTCATTGCACGAGTTTGGGCGCGAAGCCGCCGCTGCCCTAGATGAAGCGCATATCGTGACAGGCTGCGCGTTGGGTGCGCGCGCCAGCGAGATCGTTTTCACGGGCTGCGGCACAGAGGCAGACAACTTGGCGCTGCGCGGCGCAGCATTTGCCGCGCGCCAACACGGTCGCGGTGACCACATCATCAGTGCGCCAACAGAACATCACGCGGTTACGTCAACGCTGGAGCAGTTGCAACAGTTGTTCGGTTTCGAGGTGACCTTTCTGCCGGTGGATGGTTGCGGGCGAGTCGATCCCGACGATGTTAAGCGCGCTCTGCGCCGCAACACCATCCTGGTCAGCATCATGATGGCAAATAACGAGATCGGCACCCTTGAGCCGATCGCAGAAATCGGACACATGTGCCGCGAACGCGGCGTGATCTTCCATACCGATGCTGTGCAATGCCCGGCCTATCTGCCGATCGATGTCGAGGCGCTCCAGGTGGATCTGATGGCGCTGTCTTCTCATAAATTCTATGGGCCGAAAGGGGTTGGCATCCTCTATATCCGCGAAGGCACGCCCTTCGTGCCCACGTTGACCGGCGGTGGACACGAGCGCGGCCGGCGAGCCGGCACAGTCAACGTAGCCGGCGCCGTCGGCACCGCCGTTGCGCTCGAGTATGTCGCCCAGCAGCGCGAGACACAAGCGCCTCGCCTGCAACGCCTACGCGATCGGCTGATCGAAGGCGTGTTGGCTGCAGTGCCGGATGCGCGTGTAAGCGGGCATCCACACAATCGGTTGCCGCATCACGCCAGTTTCGTTTTCAAGGGCGTAGACGGCGAAACGTTGCTGATGGCGCTAGACGTAGAAGGGATTGCTGTAAGCACCGGTTCGGCCTGCACGAGCGGCAACCCAGAGCCTTCGCCGGTATTGCTGGCGATGGGCATCCCATCGGAATGGGCGCTGGGAGGGCTGCGCATCTCATTGGGTTATCACACCAGCGACGAGGACCTCGACTATGTGTTGGAGAAACTACCACGCTGCGTGGCTCAAGTGCGGCGCGCCATGTCCGAGCTGTGAGAGGCGCGACGGGCTATTCGGCGAGTACTGACACATGACAGTTCACCTTCCTCCGGCCGGCACACGGGTCGTGGTAGCAATGTCAGGCGGCGTCGATTCATCCGTGGCCGCAGCGTTGCTGGTCGAACGGGGATACGACGTAATCGGCATCATGCTGCGACTGTGGGCCGAGCCAAGCCAAGGGCAAGGCAAGGAAAACAGCAACCGATGCTGCGCACCTGAAGCAGTAGCCGACGCGCGCGCCATCGCACGCCAGCTCGGCATTCCTTTCTACGACATTCACGCTGAAAGCGTATTCAAGCAACACGTTGTCGATCCGTGGATCACAGCCTATGGTGAAGCGGCTACACCCAACCCCTGTTTCAATTGCAACCGATTCATTCGATTTGGGTTTCTGATGCAACGCGCGCGCGCCCTGGGAGCAGCGTATCTGGCAACCGGCCATTACGCCCGCATCGATACTGTGCCGGCGGAGCCGCGAAGTGAACTGCCTGTGCGTTATCGCCTGCTGAAGGGCGTGGACGCCAAGAAGGATCAATCCTACGTGCTGCACGTGTTAGGACAGCGCGATTTGGCGCGCGCGCTGTTCCCATGTGGCGAGTTCACCAAAGAACACGTGCGCGATCTGGCGCGGCGGTTTGGGTTGCCGGTTGCCGAGCGCGCGGAAAGTCAAGATTTGTGCTTTCTTACACAGGGAGACTACCGTAGCTTTTTGGTGCGCCAGGCACCCGATGTCGCTGTTCCCGGCCCGATCTTAAACACGCGCGGTGAGGTGATCGGCCGGCATGAAGGGCTGCCGTTCTACACCGTCGGCCAACGACGCGGATTAGACATCGCGCCGAAGAGCGCGCACGCCGAGCCGCTATACGTGCTGCGCCTGGATTCGGCGCGCAATGCCCTGATCGTAGGTCGGGCCGACGAATTAGGGACGCGACGGTTAACCGTGCGCAGCATGCACTACGTGAGCGGCAAGGCGCCCACCGCTCCGGTACGCTGCACAGCAAAAGTGCGTTACAAAGCGCGCGAAGCGTCTTGTGTTCTGACGCCGCTGGAGAACGGCGCTGCACAGGTCGAGTTTGATGAGGTGCAACGCGACGCGACACCCGGACAAGGTCTGGTGGCCTACGACGGCGATGAAGTGATCGGCGGCGGCATCATCGCCCGCACAGAGTAATTCACAAACACAAAACGCAGGAGGCTCCTGCGTTTTGTGTCACCAACAGATTGATAAAGGACTCATTTAGGCGTCCGGCAAGGCGGCTACGCCTGGCAACATTTTGCCCTCCATAAATTCTAGCGACGCTCCGCCGCCGGTGCTGATGTGAGAAATCCGGTCGGCTATGCCAGCTTGTTCAACCGCAGCAACAGAGTCGCCACCGCCGATGACCGAAATGGCGCCAGAGTCTGCCACAGCCTTGGCAATCTCCGTTGTGCCGGCGGCAAACTTCGGGAACTCAAAGACACCCATCGGCCCGTTCCAGAAGATCGTGCGTGCGCCTTTCAGGGCGTCCACATATTTCATGATGGTGTGCGGGCCGATGTCCAGGATGCGCCAGCCGGGCTTGACGCCACCCACGCTGACCGTCTCGGCGTTGGCATCGTTGCTAAACGCATCGGCCACCACTACATCAACCGGCAGAATCAGCTTGCCGCTGCACGTAGTGAGCAATTCACGGGCTTGTTCGATCGCTTCGTTCTCGACCAGCGAATCACCCATTTCATATCCTTCAGCTTTGAGGAAGGTGTTCGCCATGCCGCCGCCGATGATCAGTTTATCGGCAAGCTTGGCCAAGTTCTGAATAACAGGCAGCTTGTCGCTGATCTTGGCACCGCCCAAAATGGCGACAAACGGGCGCTGGGGATTATCTAGTACGCCGCCAAGATAGTTAATCTCTTTCTCCATCAGAAAGCCGGCTGCGGCGGGCAAGAAGTGCGCCACTGCCTCGACCGAAGCGTGCGCGCGATGGGCGCTGCCGAACGCATCGTTCACATAGACGTCGCCGTGGGCAGCCAATTGCTTGGCAAAGTCTGGGTCGTTCTTCTCTTCTTCTTTGTGGAAACGGAGATTTTCCAGCAATAACACATCACCGGCCTTGAGCGCCTTGGATTTGGCCTCAGCAGCCTCGCCGACACAATCTTCAGCAAACTGCACCGGGCGACCGAGCAGCTTGGCCAGATGCTCGGCAACAGGCTTCAGGCTTTGAGAGGGGTCAACCCCTTTTGGCCGGCCTAGATGCGACATCAGCACTACTGCGGCTCCCTGCTCGAGCAGATAGGTGATGGTAGGCAAAGCAGCGCGAATGCGCGTGTCATCGGTGATCTGGCCGTTCTTGAGCGGAACGTTGAAATCGACGCGCACCAGGGCGCGTTTGCCTTGAAGATCACGCAAATCTTTAATCGTGCGCTTGTTCAGTGGCATAGGGTCCTCCAATGAAGCGTGACAGGATTGTCATCACGCCCCGATAGAAACACAATGAGCCTGGATTGCTCCAGGCTCACATTCTATGCGAGAAAGGCTAATTCACCAATCGAGCGGACGCCCCGATCATCGGCACTTCCTGTTTCAGTGCAGTACCACAAGGCTGCTCTAGACACTCAGTCATCATCTCCGACTGAGACATGCCCAAGCGGACCTGTGGTGCAAATTGAACGTGTGGTAGATGTACATATCCTGTCACCACAGCTCGAATTTCCCTTGAGCAACTTGTAGGCTGGCGGAACGACTCGCTGCACACGATATCCCTTCGGAATCTTCGTAGGATCGAACCAACTACAACGGCGAGTTTTGGGGTTGCACGCGAGAACACATTGTGTCGCCCTATTCTGCGAAGTTGCTGAATGCGCACGCGCCGGTTGTCCGGCCAAGGTAAGCGCCAGTGCCAACACTACAGGCGCCAGCCAGCGTTGCACTGTCTTGTACCTATAGGCCAGGCCAGATTTAGAATCCATAATTGTCGCCTCCTGGGCCAAACGCACCCCCACATGTGTACCAGTCAGATAATTAAGATCATG
>JANWVJ010000092.1 GCA_025056895.1 Thermoflexales bacterium | reverse complement strand
TCGCGGATGGCACGCTGACATGCGTTTCCCTCTATGTTGCCGGCGCGCACCGATGGATCGTCGAGGAAGCGTGGGCTGTAGAGTTCGTGGATTGTTGCCGCGTCGGCGCATCCTACGGCCACGATTTTGCTGCCGCCGGTATAGCCGGCGTATAGATGAGGCTGCACGATGCCGGTTGCAATCAACACGTCTGCCTCGACAGCATGGTAGTTCACGCGCACCGGCACATGCTCGTACACGCCCAGGTCATCCTGCTCACGCGCGTCGTGGGCATTGTGAGAGAAGATTGGGTAGTGTTGGGCTACCTCGTCGCCCAGCCGCGCGTGAATCTCTGTAGGACTGCTTGGCCGGCGCAGGCCAGTCGCCGACAGAATGGTGATATCTTCATCGTACACACCGGCCGATTTCAGCTCGCGCAGCAAGGCCGGCACGAATGCACGGTTCAGCTCGTCCGGTTCATAGTTTGGATCGGCGCACACCAATGTAACGCGGTTACCCGGCCTGCATATCATGTCTAGTGGTAACGATGAGATCGGGCGGGCCAGGGCTGCTGCGATTGCCTCATCCAAACTCGACAGTGGCCGTGCGATACGCCGTACTGGGCAGTCAATGCGCCATCTTGCAGGCAACTCAACAAGTTGTTTCACTGCGCACCTTCATTATTCTTTGCTCGTCCGGTTGTGCTCGTCACACAACCGCAGCCAACAAACCGACTTCATACTGCGCTGGCCCGATGACATCACGCAGAGTATTTTACAGTGCGCAGGCGCGGCGCTCTGCGGACGTGAAGAGATGACTCCCTGTGTGGCCGGCAAACCTTGGCGAGTTGCTCAGGCCCGTTGGCGGCTTAGGATGCCCAGTAACACGGCCACTGCCAGCGCTACGCCGCCCACGATGCGCCACCAGGGTAATTCGCCTGCGGCTGCGGTCGCAGAGTCAGCCTCTTCCGTTGAAACGTCGAGGCCGGGAGAAGAAGATTCCACTGTCGCAGTCGGCAGTGCAGCCGGCAAAGGAGTCGCCGATCTTGCGGTTTGTGGTACGGGGGTCGCTTGCGGTGCTTGAGACGCTTCCGAAGCGGCCTGGGGAGCGAGTAGGGGGCGCGGTGCATCCGAAGCTGCTGTTGCTGGCGCGGACTCGGCTGCCGACATCGGTTGTCTGCGCAGGTTTGGTTCGCTTGCCGGCTGCGCCTCTTGCATCGAGGTGGACTGGGCGTCGCTTTCGGTTTGCGCCGGCGCAGTCACAACACTTGCTGCTCGATCGGCGGCTGTGGCCGGCATCGTTTGAGCGGGAGGCTGAGACAATCCGGACAGCTCAAGCCCGAGCGCAATCACAAACACGGCAGTGGCCAACGCAGAGCCGACCCGCAGCAGAAGGTTCGATTCACGCCACAGCACGGCCGGGCGAACCGAAGATGAGACCGGGAGGGTGAAGGTGCGCGGTAATCGCGGCTCTGGCGCTGTCCGAGCAGTACGTATTAGCAAACGTGTCACTTCAACTTGGCGTCTCAGCGTTGGATCACTTTGCAGGCGCGCCTCAAAATGGGCGCGTTCGGATGCGGTCAATCGGCCGTCCAAGTAGGCCGATATCAGGTCATCATCCGATTGGGGATTGGCGGTTGGCGATTGACGATTGAACATGACAACGCTTCACACATGCTTAAGCCGCGCGTTGCTTTCTGCAAGCAACTTTATTGACGATATTCGTCGGGCAGCAGTTCCGGTCGCCTCAACAGATGGTCGCGCAGCTTGGCCCGCGCTCGGCTCAGTCGGGATTTGACCGTACCCACACTGGTCTGCATGATCTCGGCGATCTCCTCGTAGCTCAAGCCCTGAATATCGGACAAGACAAACGTAACGCGCTGATCTACAGACAGAGTGAGGGCAGCCTGAGTGATTGCCTCGCGCAACTCACGACGTTCGGCTGCTTCCGCCGGCGACTCATCGCCAGAGGCTAGAAACGCTTCAAAATTCCCAGCCTGGGTGTTGTCCTCTGCGCCGAGGCCATCCAGTGAAGCTGCCGGCCGGCGTTTGTGATAACGCAACGCGTCGTAGCAGGCATTGGTGACCGTGCGCAGAATCCAGCTCTTGAACGATCCTCCTCGAAAGGCGCGAATGCTTTGATAAGCAGAGAGAAAGGCTTCTTGCGTGGCATCCGCTGCCGCAGCCGGATCACCCAGAATACGGTAGGCCACATGATAGGCTTGTGACTGATAAGACAACACCAGCGCATTAAACGCTTGGATGTCGCCACGTTGAGCTGCCTGGACAAGCGCTGATTCATCCATGCGGGGAAGTTGTACAGGGGTATCAGGATGCCCTCAACGGGACTCGAACCCGTGTTTTGGCCTTGAAAGGGCCACGTCCTGGACCTCTAGACGATGAGGGCCTGGTCTGCTTGAGAACAAGCCCTCGCGCATTCAAGGGCTGCAAGCAACAGAGTAACATTGTACCACTAGACGAGTATAATCGCCATCGCATTTAAACCACCTGTAGAAAACGCCCAACGCCGCCGGCGTGGGCGTTTTGCACCTGAAACAGATTCGGAGGCAAGTTGTTGAAGACATTTTTAAAGCGCCCTCTCTCCGTGTTGACTATCTTTTCTCTCTTCATGGGAGCGTGCGCTGGAGAGTCTGATTCGGGCGCGGCTTCGTCCGCCGGTACAACGTTCATCCCTGTCGTCACAATCTACGCTCCGACGCTTGTGCCATCAGAGACCCCCCTGCCACTGCCTGCGGCGCCGCCCACCGCGCCGCCGGCTGAAGTTCCTGCTGTGACACCTACTCCAGACAGGGCGATCAATCCGTTTACCGGCCTGGCCGTGGAGGATGCGGCCGTTCTCAACCGCGCGCCGGTGTTGGTCAAAGTGGCTAACACGGCGGAGGTGCGCCCTCAAAGCGGCTTAAGCAGCGCCGATATTGTCGTCGAGCATCTGACCGAAGGTGGCATCACACGCTTCACTGCGCTGTATTTGACTCGTGCGCCACAACGGGTTGGATCGGTGCGCAGTTGTCGGCTGATTGACATTGAGCTGCCGCGCATTTTTGGCGCCGGCTTAGTGTGTTCGGGCACCAGCCCCGGCGTTAAGCCGACCATGCGCGCGGCTGCGTTGGAAGGCGCAACGAAGCTGGGCGATGTCAACTCCAGCGCTGTCATCATCAGCGATTTTGGCCCATTTGAGTGCCCGACTTGCCCAATGTTCCGCACGAACGATCGGCCTGCGCCGCATAATCTGTTCGCCAATACGCTAAACGCCTGGCGCGTGCTGGAAGAGCGCGGTAAAAACCAACCTACCTCCTTTAACAGTTGGACGTTTGATCCCGTCCCCCCGTCAACCGGCCGACTTGCCGGCTCGCTCACCATTCCCTATCAAGCCGATCCGGTTGACTGGACTTACAACCCGACAACGGGTCTGTGGGAGCGCGCTGTGGATGGCCGGCCGCACATCGATGCTGAGAGCGGCCAAACCTTGACGGCCGCAAATATCATCGTGGGGTTCGCCTATCATGCAGTAACGGCAATCCAAGAAGATGTCACCGGCGCGATGTCAATTCAAATTCAACTGTGGGGCCAGGGGCCGGTCAAAGTCGCCCGCGACGGCAGGGTAATCGATGGCTTGTGGTTGCGACCGGCTCAACCCGGTGTGCTGGAACTGGTAGATACGCAAGGGAATCGTATCCCTCTCAAACCCGGCAATTCTTGGATTCAGTTGGTGCCATTGGACTTTCCCGTGCAAACACGCTGAGGTCAGGGGATCACCAAGTTCTGGCCGGGAACGATTAAAGTTGATCGCAAGCCATTCGCTGCCATCAGCCGGCGCACGCTCACGCCATAGCGTACGGCGATGCGGTAAAGGGTGTCACCAGGCCGCACAACATAGTGCCCGCCGGAAGAAGGCGTCTTGCTGTTTCCGCGCGCACAAGTGATGATGCGCAGCCGTTGTCCTACTCGAACCAGTCGTGTGTTGGTGATACCGTTCAGACGCGCAATCGCGTTGATCGTGGTGTGGTAGCGCAGGGCAATCCGAAAGAGATTTTGACCGGGTTGGACAACGTGAATGATCTGCTGGCCGCAGGAGACAGATGGGCTGGCGGGTGATCGCGCATCAGGTGGGAGCGGTGTCTCGGTGGGCAGCGCCGGAAGGGGTGCTGGTGTATCGATAGGTATCTCAACGACGATAGGCGTGGGCGTAGGCGGTTCGGGTTGAAAAGTTGGCGTTGGAGCAGCCGCCGTTTGCGCTGCGGCGGCTTCAGCCAGACTCTGCGCAACAGTCGTCTGGCGCGCGGCAATTAGATCGGCGTTTGGGGTAGGAATGCCGACGCTGGCAGGCTGAGCGCAGCCCGTTACAATGATTGATCCGGCCAACGCCCAAACTGCTGCACGAAATGGACGGAAAAACTGTTGGCGCATAGACCTGCTCCTGCGTTATGCTGAAGGATACGTTACATCAACCTGTCTGAAAAGGCAAAGCTTGCTAGTGAAATCAAAGCAAGGACGAACAACATGCGACGAGAGGAAGCACCCAAACGGGTTGTACTGACATGGGCCGATGTCGACGCCTTGATCGACCAGTTACTGCCGCAGATAGCCGGCACGTTCGACGCCTTGGTGATGATTACGCGGGGCGGCATAATTCCCGGTGGGTTGATTGCTGAGGCGTTGAACATCAAGCATATTCTAACGGCTGCGGTGGAGTTCCCCTCTGAGAACGCCCCCCGCTTACTCGCTTGGCCGACGTTTCTACAGTTCCCTGATGAATCGCTGACGCGTGGGAAGCGGGTGCTGGTTGTGGATGACGTGTGGACGCATGGCCGGCATATCATGACCGTGCGCGGCCGGGTAGAGGCCAGCGGCGCGCGCACTGAAACTGCCGTGCTGCATTATCGCGCCAGTGCCAACCTGTTTCCCAATCACAAGCCTACCTATTACGCTGCGTTGACCGATGCGTATGTTGTCTATCCCTGGGAGATCGACCGCAACGTGCGCGGCGTGCGCGCCGTGCAGCCGCTGTGACGCCCGGGCACATGGGTTTACAGGGCCGGTCAATACAGGCATGCAGAATGGCGACTGATTCTGTTCTGGATATTCAGAATATCCCACCAGACACGTGTCCAATCTGCCGGCAGCGCGCGCTTAGGTTTCCGGCCCAGAGTGACACGGCCAGCCTGTGCGTTGCGTGTGTCGCTTGCGGCAGCCGCTTTACTGTTGACCGTGCAACACGGCGCGGGCAGTACACTCACCTGCCCAAGGCGTTTAGCGCGCGTTACCCTGAGCTGTCTGCGCGCTTGCTGTCCGCTCCGATGACGCGCCGCGAAGTGTTCGAATGGACGGCGCAAGTTGGCCGGCAACCGTTTCCTGCGCCCGCAGAAGCGACTGCTTCCAAATCCCAGGCGCCTGGCGTTGTGGCTTGGTTTGTGGCCATCGCTGCCATCATGGTCGCCGTCGTTGCGTGCGCTCTGATCGCCGCCTTTTTGGTTGCGCCGGGCGTGGCGCAAACACGCCAAATCATCGCAGCAGCGCGTGTCTCGAGCACTCCTTTCCTCTCTAACCCAGCGCCTGCCCTAGAGCCTCTGACCTCCCTCCATTCGCCGCTTCGCACGCCTGAGTCGGGTATAACGCTCTCCTCGACAGAGGTTGGGACGAATCAAGGCGGGCCGACCGCAGAAACCCCGTTTGCCCCGCCGGCTCAAGGCCCAAGCAGCACGCCGCTAGTCGTTGCCGCCGCGCCGGCCACCCTTCCAGTTTCAGAGCAAGTTATCCCTTCTGCCGCTTACACTAGCGCAGCGCCTTCTGAAGAGAGCCGATCCTCGGCTCCAGAGCAGATGCCGGCCACGCCGTCTGGCGCTGAAGTTCCTCCACCCATCTTGCCATCTCCGACATCGCCCTCACCCACACCTCTGGCCGCCAACCAGAACGGGGCGATTGCCGTTCTGAAGCTTGAATATCGAGGCGATCCAACCATCGGCGAAGCGAATGAGTATGTCGAGATCGCAAATCAAGGCGGTGAGCCGGTTGATCTATCGAACTGGACGTTGCGGGCTGTGTCTACCAACCAAGTGTTCACGTTTCCCAACGGTATGATCATGTTCCCCGGCGACGCATGTCGCATCTATACCAATTCGCCGGTTTCGTTCGGCGCTTGCGGCACACTAGCGTTTGGCGTAAACATGCCGGTGTGGTCCAACGAAGGGGATGTGGCAGAACTCAGAGACAAAAATGGCGCTTTGGTCACTCGTTGGTCTTACGGAATGGCAGCGCCTTGACCGAGACAGCCCAGGATGTCTCGAGGCCGGCACACTGTGACCGAGTGAGTGAAGGCCGTCGAGTTGTCAAGTTGTGCTTGACAATCGCCCTTCCGTTAACTACTATCTTCATGCGACAGCTTCTGTTAAGTTGAACCGCAATAACCTACTCGCTGCCCGATAAAGATTTTGACGGTGTACTGCGCGTCTCTCGGGGCAGCGGAGGCAAGAAGGCTTATCGTGTCAGTAGACTGATCTCATCACTTTCTCATATTCGCAGTAGACATATAGGAAATTGGAATGGCCATTCGTAACAAGAAACCCCAGAAACCCTCCGTGGTGAAAAACACCAAGCCCACCAAGGCCAACAAAAAGGCCAAGGTGGTTGCGGTGAGCGCGCCTCAGGATGGGAAAGTGGCCAAAAAACAGGAAGCGCCCAAGGAAGCCATTCTTCCTGCTTTAGAGGACACCGTTGAGGAACTGAGTGGTGAGGAGCAGTTGTTAAACATCGGGCGCGAGAAAGGTTATGTCACCTATGACGATATCCTGGCTGCCTTCCCAGACGCCGAGAAGAACCTCGAACAGATGGAGGATGTGTTTGCTGCGCTGGCCGACGCCGGCATCCAGATCGTTCCCAGTGAGGATGAGGCGGTCGATCAACTCAGCTACGAGGAAGACGAAGACGAAGACGAGCTGAGCGACCACAATAACGAAAATTTGCTGGAAGCAATCGAGGCCGATGACACAGTTGGCTTGTACCTGAAAGAGATCGGTCGCGTGCCGCTCTTGACGGCCGCCCAAGAAGTCGATTTGGCGCAGCGCATGGAGCGCGGCAAAGCCGCACGCGAGACTCTTGCTGAAGCCGGTTCTGAGCTGAGCGAAGAAGAGCGCGCCCGCCTTGAACAGATCAGCGAAGACGGAATGGCGGCCCGTGAACACCTGATCAACGCCAACTCGCGTCTGGTGATCAGCGTAGCCAAAAAGTACATCGGCCGTGGCGTGCCTTTCTTGGACCTGATTCAAGAAGGAAACATCGGCCTGATTCGGGCGGCCAAGAAATTTGATTGGCGGCGCGGTCACAAGTTCAGTACCTATGCCACCTGGTGGATTCGCCAGGCGGTCACCCGTGCCATTGCCGATCAAGGGCGCACCATTCGCGTGCCGGTACACATGGGCGATCAGATCAATCGTCTCCTGCGCGCCAGTCATCAGCTTACCCAAGAGTTGGGCCGTGACCCCACTGTGGCCGAGTTGGCCGAGGCTCTGAATGTCACCGTCCGCAAAGCTGAGCAGATGATCCAGGTGGCTCGCCGGCCGATCAGTTTGGAAACGCCAACTGATGATGAAGAAGAAAGCGTGCTGGGTGACTTCATCCCCGATGAGGACAGCCCGGCCCCGGCCGAAGTCGTGACCAATCAGATGCTGCGCGAACAGCTCTCAGACATCCTGGCTACTTTGCCTCCGCGCGAGGTGCGCATCTTGCAATTGCGCTACGGGTTGTTGGATGGTGAGACGTACACGCTAGAAGAAGTGGGTAAGAAACTGGGAGTGACCCGCGAGCGCGTGCGGCAAATCGAAGCCCAGGCCCTCAGCCGGTTGCGCCATCCCGCTCATGCCCGTAAGCTGCGCGACTTTCTCAAAGAGTGAGATCGGGCAAGCCGGAAACCGGTATAGTCTGGCGGTCACAGATACTTTTCCACCGCCCAGCCCCCTGCCCGCACGATTACTGTCTCGTTTGGAGACGTTTCCGGCTCGAACGTCAGTTGATTCCGGCCGCCCAGGGCGTCGAGCACATCGCCCATCCAATCGGCCAGCGCCACCGGCCGGCCCAGCGCACGCGCAATTTCTGTGGGCGACACGTCATCCAACGAGACGCCGTCGGGGTGATCGAACATGATGCGCGGCAGAATTACCAGTTCCGTTTGGCGTGCCGCTTCAGACAACTGTTCGATCACGTCTTGACCCATCAAGAGGCCGGCGACTGTGATTGTCTCACCTAGGCGTGTATTACGAATGGCAACCACTTCCAGCGCGACGCCGGTCAGGCGGGTGAACTCGCGTGCCACTTGACGCAGGGTCGGAGCGAATAAGGTGCCGGTGGCCAGAATCGCCGAGCTTCGACGTGGCACTTTGAACGTCCCGTTCCAGATCGGCCGTCGAATCTCGCTGCGCTTCAATCGTCGCCATTCATCTAGAAAATCGCGCGTCATTCCCAACCCGTTCTCCTGAAGCGCCAAGCCGTCGTAGTCGCGTTTGCGCGGCAGTGGTTTCTGAGCCACCAGATACCACTCATCTGTGGCGTACACAAACCGAACACCCAGTTGCGCTCGCAGCACGGCTTGCCAGCGGTGTACCTGTTCGATCATCTCTGCGCACTCGTGCGGGGTGTGCGTGCGATGGCCATATTTGTGATGTCGGGTCAGGCCGACCGGCACCACACTGACCGATTGCACGTGCGGGAATAGCGCAGCCAGATCAAACACGCTCTTCTCCAAGCAAGCGCCATCGTTGAGGCCGGGAGTGATCACCAGTTGGGTGTGTGTTTGAATGCCGTGTGCGGCCAACCAACGCAATTGCGCGAGCACATCTGGCGCGTGTGGATTGCGCAGACAGAGGCGCCGGATTTCGATATCTGTGGCGTGAACCGACACATACAACGGGCTAAGGCGCTGCTCGGCAAGCCGATCCCAGTCTTCCTGGCTGAGGTTGGTGAGGGTGACGAAGTGGCCGAACAGAAATGAGTAACGATAGTCGTCGTCCTTGATGTACAGCGAGCGGCGCATGCGCGGCGCGTTTTGCAGCACGAAGCAAAAGGGGCACAAGTTGTTACAACGGCGGATGTCGATGTCGAAGGTGGGATGCTCGAACGCGATGCCTAAAGACTGTCCAAACTCGCGTCGAACGTGTACGGTCTGTGTAGCGCCGGCGCGCTCGAAGGTCAGTTCAAGATGCTCCTCCGCGCCATAGAACTGAGCATCGATCACATCGCGCAAGGCGTGGCCGTTGATGGCCAACAATGCGTCACCGGGCCGTAAACCGGCTGCCGCTGCCACGCTCGACGGCTCAATCGACTGGATGATTCCTGCCATGGTGCAACAGTATCCTCAACGGTACACGCCGCGCATGTCTTCCGGCAAGAGGGCGGCGAGGCGGCGCATGGCATCGTCGGTGAGCCGACGCAGCCCCTCGCGGCTCAATTTGTCGCTGCCTGCCTCCAGCCGAAATGGCCGGCCGATGGTGATGGTGACACGTGGGCGACGCAGCCGCTTCCATTCAGTGTTGATGGTCTGTGTGCCGGTGATGGCCACCGGCAAAATAGGCGCGCCGGAGCGAACAGCTAAATAGGCCATCCCTTCTTGCGCTTGGATCAAGCCGCCGGTTGGGCTGCGCGTGCCTTCCGGCGAGATCAGCACCAATCCGCCTTCGTTCAGCACGTCGGTTGCCGAGCGAATCGCTTGTGTATCCACATCTCCGCGATGCACCGGGATCGCGCCGTAGGGCGCAGTCAACCAACGCACGCGCCAATCTTCAAACACTTCAACTTTAGCCATCGGCACGATCGGCCGGCCCAATGCCGCCAGCACAACGAACGGGTCGGCCCATGCCACATGGTTAATCATCACAATCGCCGGCCCAGTTTTCGGAACGTGCTCCAATCCGATCACCGTGTGGCGCAGGAGCAAACGATAGAACAGCTTCAGCCAAAAGTTATAGAAGCCGCGCAAGGGAGCGTGTTTGTTCCACTTCCAGCGGCGGGTGAAGATCGACTTCTTGCCAGCTGTGCGCGAGCGCATGGTCAGTCTGAACGGCCTTGTGCCAGGACACGCATGTAGGCAATAACGGCCAGAATGTCTTCATCGGCCATGCCCGCCTGACCGCCGCCGGCGGGCATGGCCAGGCCGCTCACGTTGTGTGGGTCGTTCACCCGTCGGCCCATGCGCACCAGTTGTATCAGCTCTTCATCTGTGCCGCTTCGCAGCAGCGCCGACTCGGTAATCGGCCTGATCGAGGCGACGCCTTCCCCCGCCGGCCCATGGCAGCCCACACAGGCGGATTCGTACACCGCTTTGCCTTTGGCGAGCAGGGCCGGGCTGACGGCGATGGGAGAGACAGGGGTTGTGGCCGGACGTGCAGCGGCAACTTGAGCCTGGGCGTTCGCGCCGGCGGCCAACAGAAACGCGCCAACCACGCCCGCGATGATGAGCAACACGATCACCATCCGCGCTACTCGTGCTTGCGGATTGCTTTCGGCCGGCGCATCCTCTGCGGCGTATTCTGAGTCATCGGCCAGCCGCGAGGCGATCGCGGCAAGCACGATGACGGTGAAGGCAATCAGCGCAAGGAACGGAATGGTCACTACGCCGCCGAACCAGTTCAGGTAGTCGGCAGAACACGGCACGCCTACCACGCAGGAGGACGGGAACAGGCCGCGCACGAAATCGCTCTTCTGGTAGAGATAGTGATACAGCGACATGCCCATGCCGGGCACAGCCAACACCAGCACGTAGCGATACATGCGCCGGTCGTTGGTCACAATCCCCAAGGCCGCGATAAGCGCCAGCGGGTACATCAGGATGCGTTGATACCAGCACAACAGGCATGGAATCCAGCCCAGCGCCTCGCTCATGTACAGGCTGCCGCTGGTGGCAACCCAGGCTGCTAACAGGGCAATGTACCGGCTCGTCTGGCCGATGACGTGCAATAGCCGGCTCTCCGCCGCGGCCTCCACATTGTCATCCGCAGGCTCGCTCAAGCCGCGATTGATTGTATCCACACACTACACTCCCAAGGCGGGCTGCTTCAGCTTGCCGCGCCATGACTGATCAAACGCGCAGGATTGTAGCATCAGCGCTGCGAAAAACGAAACATGCCCGACCGGTTGTAGTCGGGCATGTCGATCGAGACGATCGGCGCGCGCTGTCAGCGCACACTGGTCGGAATCGGCTTCGGCGGATTGTACAGGTCGCACGATTCGTGCTTTGCCGAAGGATCGCTGGTGTACTTGATGTCGTTGCCGAGGTAGGCCTTGCCGGCTTGCACGACCACCTTCATCACGCCCGACGCCTTCAGGCCGGGCTGATCGAGCGGGACGATGTAGTACGTGCCGGCTTTGACCGGCACGCCGAACGTGCCGTCTCTGCCCACCGTGCCGCACACGTACCAGTTGCCGCCATCGGTGATCTTGTACCATGCGCCGCCGTAGATCACGCCGTCCTTATAGGCCGTGCCGCGAATGTTGCCCAGCGGTTCTTCGCACGTTACTTCGAATGGGACGATAGCGAGGGGCACGCCGGGGAAATCCACAAACGGGCCGATCCCCTGCATCACAGACGGCAAGTCCGCAAGGTCGTACACAGTTACTGCGCCCCTCGTTCCGCACGCCAGCGGCATTGCCAGATGGAAAGTGTCGAGCCAGTAGTCATCACCCAGTGATTCGTCATCTACAAATGGCAGGTCGCTGCTGGTCACAAAATCGAGGATGTACTCCACATACGGGACACCCGAACCGTCATTGTCATCGTTCGCAGAGTTTGCGCCGCGCAAACTCTGCGCCGCGCAGCGCAGCAACGTGTCGCGACAGGCAGATAGCTGAACGCCAGCAACAATCGGCGTGTCGGTTTCCTGGTATTGCGCCGGAGAGGCAGAAATCGGACTTCCTGGAGAGATCCCCTCTGGGCCTCTGTGCGGACAGAACCTTAAATTATTCAGCCGCTTCCTGCGCCGCTTCTTGCGCCGCTTCTTCAGGGGCGCGCGTTCGGCGC
>JANWVJ010000091.1 GCA_025056895.1 Thermoflexales bacterium | reverse complement strand
AATCAACTGGGCCGATAGTGACTCGACGCGTGGTTCGGGGAAAGGATCGATGCGTGTGATCTCTGCTTCGATTTGCCATAGCGCGCCATCGGCAGCGGGGTAATCGGGCAAATATAGTTGCCATCGCTCGTCTGAGACGATCGCACCACTGGCATCGAATGACTGGTAGATGCCTTTGCGTCTTTTCATAGCTGGCCCATCCCAGGCAAGCACATTCGCTGAAGCAATCCGCTAGAATGATCGCATGGGTTGCGACGAGATAGATTCAGCTTCCGAGTTGCGCCGGCTTGCACGCCGCATAGGGCACGAGGATTATAGCGTTCGTCTCGCCTGCTTCGCAGGGGGTGTCGTCTGATGGATATCGGCGGCGTGTTGGTTGGGATTGTCAGCTTGTTTGTCTTGATCGCGGTCAACGCATTTTTTGTCTTCGCCGAGTACAGCCTGGCTGTGTCGCGCAAGACGCGCATCATGGAGCTGGCCGAACAAGGACATGCCGGCGCGCGGGTGGTGTTGCGGGTGATGGAAGACCCCGACCGCTTTTTTGCCGCCACGCAAATCGGCGTGACGCTCACCTCGTTGGCGGTTGGTGTTGTGAGTGAGCCGGCTTTTGCCCACCTGTTCGCTCATCTGCTCGGCGGCCTGGTCTGGACGCCGCTGGCTGACCTGTCTGGATTCATGGGCGCGGTGATTGGCCTCATCATCGCTTCGTTTTTCCAGATTGTGCTGGCCGAGCTGGTGCCGCGTTCGATTACCTTGCGTTCCGCCGAGCGCATCGCGTTGGCTGTTGTCGGGCCGATGAATGCCTTGGCCGGCTTGTTGCGCCCGGCGATCTGGGTGCTCAAGAGCGCCTCGCGTCTGACCCTGCGCGCCCTGGGCTACCGCACACAGGCCGGCGATGAACGGCTGTACTCGATTGACGAGCTACGGATGTTGGTGGCGGCCAGCCAAAAAGGTGGTCTGATCGAGTCCGATCAGCGCGATATGCTGGACGCTGTATTTTCCTTTGGCGACTTATCGGTGCGCGAAGTAATGGTGCCCCGCACCGAGCTGGTCTGTGTGGAGGTCGATTCGCCTTTGGAGCGCGTCGCGCATGTGCTGGCTGCCCATCCTGTCAGCCGCTTGCCGGTCTATGAAGAGTCTTTGGACAATATCGTTGGTGTATTGCACAGCAAAGACATGATGCGCGCACTGCTGCCCGGAGCAAAGCCGATGACCGTGCGCCAGTTGATGCGTCCGGCGCTGTTTGTCCCGGATTCTCAGCGCGCCGATGAGCTACTTCAGCAGTTTCGCCGGCATCGCCAGACCATGGCGATCGTCCTGGATGAGTACGGCGGCACGGCCGGCATCGTCACCCTCAGCGACTTGCTGGCCGAGATAGTAGGCGAGGTGGGCGAATCCCCGGCTGAGCGGCCGCCCGATGTCCAAAAGATGCCTGATGGCAGCGCGCTGATCAACGGCCTGGCGACTCTGAACGATGTAAACGAGGCGCTCGGTTTGCGCTTGCGCGACGAGCATGTTGAAACCATCGGCGGTTACGTGATGTCTTGTCTGGGGCGCATTCCCAAGGCCGGCGATGAAGTGCACATTGATTCAGAGAATGCCTGCTTGCGCGTCGAGGAAATGGACAAATTGCGTGTTGCGCGTGTGCGCTTTATGCGTCTGCCGGTGACCCCAACGACGGCTTCCTCGCCCCCAGCCGCTGCCGAGGAGTGAGCGCTGCTCGAATCATGCGGTGTTCCTGTTGGAGCGCCTTGCCGTTGCCTTCTCCGGCTGCACAGGCCGGCTAGGTGTAGCCGGCTACAAGTAGTGCAGATCGTGTGCCGCCCGCTCCAACCCCTCGCGGAAGGCAGGATGAGCGATATCTACCAGGGCGCGGGCGCGTTGGCGGATTGTCTTGCCGTATAAGTCGGCCACACCGTACTCGCTGACGATGTAATGCACATCGTTTCGTGTCGTCGTGACGCCGGCGCCCGGCTTTAACGTCGCCACGATTCGGCTGACCACCGACCCGTCACGCAGCACGGTGGTGCTCGGCAGGGCGATGATCGGCTTGCCGCCTTTGCTATGCGCTGCCCCGCGAATGAAGTCGAGCTGTCCGCCCACGCCGCTGTACAGCCGTGTGCCAATGCTATCTGCGCACACCTGGCCGGTTAGGTCAACCTCGATGGCTGAGTTGATGGCCACCATGTGGTCGTTTTGGGCGATCAAGAAAGGATCGTTGACGTATTCGGTGGGCCGAAACTCGATGAGTGGGTTGTTGTCGATAAAGTCGTACAGGCGGCGGCTGCCCAGGCAAAAGCCGGCGATGATCTTGCCGGGGTGCAGATTCTTGCGCGCGCCGGTGATCACGCCGCATTGCGCCAGTTCGATGATGCCCTCGGAGAACATCTCGGTGTGGATGCCCAAGTCCTTGTGATCTTTCAGGTAGGACAGCACGCCGTTTGGAATAGCGCCGATGCCCAGTTGCAGACAATCTCCGTCGTCGATCATGTTGGCGATGTGAAAGCCGATCTGCTGGTACAGCGCACTGGTCTCGCCGGCGCTGAATTCGGGCAGCTCGTAGTCCACCTCGACGCAATAATCGATCTTTGAGATGTGGATGAAACTGTCGCCCAGGGTGCGTGGCATATGCGAATTAATCTCCGCAATCACAAAGCGGGCTGACTCGGCAGCAGACTTGGTCACGCCGACCTCGACGCCGTAAGAACAAAAGCCATGTTCATCCGGTGGGGAGACATGGATCAAGGCTACATCGAGCGGTAGCACGCCACGCTTCCACAGCAGAGGGATTTCGCTCAGCCGGCAAGGGGTAAAGTCGGCGCGCCCTTCGTTCACTGCTGCCCGCACGTTATCGCTGATGAACAGTGTGTTAACCCGCAGGTGGCGCTGCAAGCCGGGCGCGACGTAATCGGCGTTGCCGACCGTCAACACCTGGACAAGCTCGACATCTTCCAGGTGGGGGGCGCGGCGCACCAGCGCTGCCATCAGCTCTTTGGGAAAGCTGCAATTGCCGGTGAGGAAAACGCGCATGCCACTCTCGATGTGCGAAACGGCCTCATCGGCGCTGACCGATTTGAGTGTTGTGAAAGAGAGAGTTCTGTTCATGGGTTTCTGTGCGCTGCAATCACATTGTAGCCCTAATGGTGGCGCTGATGACAGCCGGCTGTTTTGCCAATCGATGCATATAATTTCGCCCATCACCCTTATCCAGGCAACTGGTTTGGCAAGGAGATGAAAGGCAATGTCTGACTCGATCCCTGCTGTTGTGTCTGAATCGCCGGCGAAGAATGCAACTGAAATCTACTACCCCTCGACAGATGTGATTGCCCGTGCCCATGTCAAAGACTGGGATGCCCTAGCCGCCTATGCCGCCAACCACCCGGAGCGCTTCTGGGCCGAGCGAGCAGATGAGCTGGGTTGGTATCAACGCTGGCACACCGTGCTGGATGACTCCAACAAACCGTTCTACAAATGGTTCGTCGGCGGCAAGACAAACATCGTCCATAACGCGATTGACCGACACTTGCACACCCATCGCAAAAACAAGTTGGCTTTTATCTGGCAGGCTGAAGATGGCAGCGAACGCAGCATTTCTTACTTTGCGCTGAACCGTGAAGTAAACAAGTTTGCCAATGTGCTTAAGGCACTCGGTGTCAAGAAAGGCGATCGAGTCACGATCTACATGGGACGTGTGCTGGAGTTGCCGATTGCGATGCTGGCCTGTGCCAAGATCGGCGCCGTGCATTCGGTTGTGTACGGCGGCTTCTCGGTCGAGGCGTTGCACGGCCGCATCGAAGACTCGCAGAGCCGCGTGTTGATTACCTGTGACGGTGCTTTTCTCAACGGTAAGATAGTCGAGCTGAAGAGCATTGTGGATGAAGCGCTCAAGCGCACAGCGGCGGTTGAGACGGTAGTGGTGTACAAGCGCACCGGCCGGCCGGTGAACATGGAAGAGGGACGCGACTACTGGTGGCATGAGTTGATGAGTTTGCCCGTCGCCAGCCCCAAGTGTGAGACCGAGCAAATGGACTCGGAAGACATGCTGTTTCTGCTGTACACATCCGGCACAACCGGTAAGCCCAAAGCCATCGTCCACACTCACGGCGGCTATAGCGTTGGCGTGTACACCACGCTCAAGTACGTCTTCGACATCACGGATGAGGATCGTTACTGGTGCGCCGCCGACCCAGGCTGGATCACCGGCCATTCGTACATTGTGTACGGCCCCCTGATGCTCGGCGCGACTAGCATCATGTACGAAGGCGCTCCCACGTATCCATACCCGGATCGCTGGTGGAGCATTGTCGAAAAGTATGGCGTGACGATTTTGTACACTGCTCCCACGGCCATCCGCGGTCTGATGCGCTTCGGTGAGGCATGGCCGAATCGCCGTGACTTGTCCTCTTTGCGCCTGTTAGGCAGCGTCGGCGAGCCGATCAATCCCGAAGCGTGGCGCTGGTACTACAAGAACATCGGCAAAGAACGCTGCCCGATCATGGATACGTGGTGGCAAACCGAGACCGGCGCGTTTATGATTACACCGACTCCGGTTGTCCCTCTCAAGCCGGGCAGCGGCACGCGGCCGTTCTTCGGCATCAAAGCTGAAGTGTTGGACGATCATGGCAACCCCGTTAAACCAAATGAAGAAGGCTACTTGGTGATCACTACACCCTGGCCGTCGATGATGCGCACGATCTACAAAGACCCGGACCGCTATGTGAACACCTACTGGTCAAAGTATCCCGGCAAATATTTCACCGGCGACTCGGCCCGCATTGATGAAGATGGCTACTTCTGGATCATTGGCCGCGTCGATGATGTTATCAAAGTGAGCGGCTACCGTCTGGGCACCGCAGAAATCGAAAGCGCCCTCGTGTCTCATCCGGCGGTAGCTGAAGCGGCTGCCATCGGTCTGCCCCATGAGATCAAGGGCAACGCCATTCATGCCTTCGTGATTTTGCGTGCTGGCTACGAGCCATCCGAAAAGCTGGCCGAGGAGCTGCGCCAGCATGTCGGCCACGAGCTGGGGCCGATTGCCAAGCCGGAACACATCGAGTTTGTAGCCAAGCTACCTAAGACGCGCAGCGGCAAGATCATGCGCCGGGTATTGAAGGCAAGGGCGCAAGGCCTGCCCGAAGGTGACCTCTCTACACTCGAAGAGTAGTCCGTTCTTCGTTCTGTCATACAATCCTCCTGACGTTTCGTCAGGAGGTTTTTCATTCTATGAACTCGATTCGCGTGACCGTATGGGGCGAGTATCGCCACGAGAAGACGCACAAGGCGGTTGCAGACATCTATCCCAAAGGGATGCATGTCACGATCGCCGAAGGCTTGCAAGCTTATCCAGAGTTTGATGTTCGCACGGCCACTTTGGACGAGGCCGAACATGGTTTGACGGATGCCGTGCTCGGCACAACTGATGTACTGATTTGGTGGGGCCACATGGCGCACGGCGATGTGCGCGACGACATTGCTGAGAAAGTTGTGCAGCGCGTTTGGGCCGGCATGGGCTTGGTTGTGCTGCATTCCGGTCATTTCTCGAAGCCGTTTAAGCGCCTGATGGGAACCGACTGTGCGCTCCGTTGGCGAGAAGCGCATGACAAAGAGCGCTTGTGGGTGGTTAATCCCGGTCATCCGATTGCTCAGGGGTTGCCCGATTACTTTGAGCTGCCCGAAGAAGAGATGTACGGCGAGCACTTCGGCATTCCTGAGCCAGACGAGTTGGTCTTTGTGAGTTGGTTCACCGGCGGCGAAGTGTTCCGCAGCGGCTGTTGCTGGTATCGCGGCATGGGCAAAGTGTTTTACTTCCGCCCCGGCCATGAAACGTATCCCACCTACTACGATGAGCATGTGCGCAAGGTCATTGCGAACGGTGTGCGTTGGGCGGCGCCTACTGTGGTGTCGCGCTTTACGCGCTCTGTAAACGGCCCAACTGCTCCTCTGGAGAAGATGGAGGGCGGTTTGGTCAAGGATGCCAGTCTACACGGCATCACATGAAAGCCGCCGAGACGTCGATGGATGAGGCTAATCAGGTGAGGGGTAGCCAGCGCCGCTTTCTGGCTCGGCCATCGCAGTCATCTATCCCAAGAGGGATAGGCCATAGACCTAGACAAGCAGCGCAGAAAAGAGGTCATCCTATACGGTATTAGTTTGTCGTTCTGTCGCTTTGCGCTGGGATGGCGTCTGGATGAGATGTGCCAGCCTGAACCTGTTTTTGGCGCTCGGCCAGCTCACGTTCGAGCTTGGCGATCCCGTTGCTGACTACGCCGATGATGTGTTCCATCTCCTCGCGCAAGCGCAGCAGAGTATCGAGTGCGTAGTGGTCTGCCTCGGCGCGCAGGCGGTCAGCCTCGCGCCGGGCCCGCTCTTCCACTGCCTCGGCGCGGTGCTGCGCGATGGTCATAATGGCGGTGTCGTTAGCGAGCTGAGCAGCATCTTCGCGCGCTATCTGACGAATGCGTTCTGCTTCCTCCTGGGCTTGCGCTACGATGCGGTCGTATTCCTGCTCGATCTTTTGTGCTTTTTTGATTTCCTCTGGAATTGCCAGCACCATTTGATCAATCAATTGAAAACAGCGATCTGCATCGACCAAGCGCATTTTTGTGCCAGGAACACGCCGGCTCTCTAACAAAATCGCCTCGAGTCTGCCCAGGAGATGCTGTATGTCCATATTCCGAGCCCCGTTATGGTCTGATTGAACTCGCCGCAGTGCAATAGGGTGCAAAGCAATTCTACATGCAACGGTTAGAAATGCATATCTGCAATCGCCCGCGCCACACATTCGGGCACTAAACGAGATACGTCCCCACCCAGTGAGACAACCTCACGCACCAACGATGCGCTCAGGAACGTGAACGGCTCGTTGGCAAATAGGCACATCACTTCGATGTCTTCGGCCAAGAAATGATTGGTCTGTGCCATCTGCCACTCGTAGTCAAAATCCACGCTGTTGCGCAAGCCGCGCACGATCACCGTTGCACCGCACGCGCGCGCAAAATTGACCGTCAGTGTGTCATAACCGTCCACGCTGATGCGCCCTTCATGATTGAGCGCAGCAACCGCTTCCGCAGTCAGCCGAATACGCTCGGCCTGTGAAAACAGGGATTGCTTGCGTGGCGCAGAGTACACACCGATGATCAGGTGATCGACTAGCGCCAGTGCACGTTGGGCGATGTTCAGATGGCCATTGTGAAATGGATCAAAGGTGCCGGGGTATAGAGCGATCTTCATGGTCGTGTGGATGGGGGATGCAAGTGCTGTTGTTCTCCGCGGCATATCCGGCCACGCTTTTCTTGTAGTGCTGTGATCAACTGGCGTCTGTTTCGCCTTGTGCCTGGCGGGCAGCCTGAAAGGCGGCTACGCGCTCGGCCAGCACGGCGTGTTCGGGGGCAGTCAGTTCCGGATCGCCGGCAAGTAACTTTTCGGCTTGTTCACGCGCAACGAACAACAGGTCACGGTCGTTCATGTTTACCAGTTTTAGTTCCGGGTCGCCGCTCTGACGCGTGCCGAAGAACTCACCCGGCCCGCGGATCTCCAGGTCTTTCTCAGCAAGTTTGAAGCCGTCCTGGGTGGAAACAATCGCTTGCAAGCGCTCGTCGCCGAGCGCGGCGTTGCTGTCGGCAATTAACAAACAGTATGATTTATGTTGGCCACGTCCTACGCGCCCACGAAACTGATGTAGTTGAGCAAGCCCAAATCGTTCTGCGCCTTCGATCATCATCACCGTCGCGTTTGGCACGTCGATCCCTACTTCGACGACAGCAGTAGAGACCAGGATGTGCAGGTCGCCGCGCGCAAAAGCCGCCATGACCTCTTCCTTTTCTGTGGCTTTCATGCGCCCGTGCAGCAGGCCGAGTTTGAACTGCGGGAAGATTTCGGTTTGCAGCCGAGCGTGCTCTTCGACAGCGGCCTTGGCTTCAATTTTGTCCGACTCTTCGACCAACGGGCAAATGATAAATGCTTGCCGGCCTTCTCGAATCTGGCTGCGCACGAATGAGTAAGCGCGCTCGCGCTCGGCCGGTGCAACCCAATGCGTTTCTACCGGCTGGCGGCCGGGTGGCATTTCGTCTAGCACGGTGTTGTCTAGGTCGCCATACAGTGTCAGCGCCAGCGTGCGCGGGATCGGCGTTGCCGTCATGACCAGGGTGTGCGGGTTGGTCGTTCGGCCTTTTTGCCTGAGTGCCCGACGTTGGGCCACGCCAAAGCGGTGCTGCTCGTCCACCACAACGAATCCTAGGTTATGAAATGCCACCCCTTCTTGGATCAAAGCATGTGTGCCGATGACCAAATGTGCTGTTCCGCTTTCTAGCTCGGCATAGATGGCGCGCTTCTCAGATGCGCGCAGGCTGCCGGTTAGCAGTCGAACCTCCAGCGGTGGAAGTGCGCCCTTTTCGTACATTTCGCCGAACAGTTTTTTAAGATTGTTAAAATGTTGTTCGGCCAAAATCTCGGTCGGTGCCATCAGTGCTGATTGTGCGCCGGCTTGCGCTGTCATTGCCATAGCCAAAGCTGCTACCACTGTTTTACCCGACCCCACATCACCTTGCAGCAGACGATGCATGGCGACTGGCTGGCGTAAATCGTTCACGATAGCCCGCACCGCGCGTTGCTGTGCTCTGGTGAGCGAATAGGGTAGCGCAGTGATGAGTCGAGTGATGGTCTCCTCATCGATTGCCAACGGTTGGGCCGGCTCGCTGCGCCACAGGTAGCGTTGTCTCAGCACGGCCAGTTGCAGCTCGAACAGTTCGTCAAATGCCAAGCGCCGGCGCGCCGCTTCTCGTGTGCGCATGTCGCGTGGCCAGTGAATTTCGCGCAGCGCTTCGCCGATCGGCATCAGTCCTACTTCTTGGCGCACAGACTCCGGCAGACTTTCCGGCACGCGCTGGGGCCAGTATTCGATCACCCGCTTCATCACCCGCCGCACCAACAGCGGGGCCAGCCCTTCGGTCAGCCGATACACCGGCACAATGTTGCCGCCGGTGATCCATTCTCTTTCTGCCGGCTCATGTGACGGATTCTGGAAAATCAGCTTGCCCAAGTATTCGGTTACTTTGCCGCTGATCACAATCTCGCGCCCGACCTGGAATTGGCGCGCCATCGCGTCGATGTAACGTTGCGACGTGAACCACACGCACTCGATGGCGCCTGAGGCGTCTTCGACAGTCACGCGCAAAATGTGCAGTCCGGTTTTGGTCGCCTGCTTGCGTGTGCCGGCCACCCGCCCGACAATCGTGACCTGTTCCCCATACTCCAGTCGGTCGATTGTCTTCAGCGCGCTGTAGTCGTCGTAGCGTGTTGGGAAGAAGTACAACAAGTCGCGGATGGTCTTAACGCCCAGTTTGGCAAACTTGTCGGCGTTGAATGAACCGATGCCGGCGATGTGGGTTAACGGCGCATCCAGCCCCAACTGGCTGTACTTGCGCGTGGCGGCTGCAGCCGCAGTACGTTGGGTAGACGCAGGCGGCGTTCTAGGTTGGGATACAGGCGGCGCTACCTGGCTCTCTTCACGAGCTGGGCTTGGCGGTTCCTCCTGCGTTGACTGAGCAGCCTCTTCATCTTGCGCTTGTGAGAGCGGTGTGGGCCGCACCACAACAGGCGGGAGAGGGGCTGGTTGGCGTAGGTTGGGCGCAGTGACCAGCGGCGCATGAGCCGGCCCGCTGGCCTCACCGAAATTGGCGGCAGCGCGCGACTGCTGAAAAGAGCTGATGTCTGTGCTGGTGCGAGGTAGAGCAGCAAGTTGGGGCGCTTGCAGGCGTTGTATGAGTGCATTCAATGCGGCGCGGCGCAATTGCACGTCGGTCATCGCGCTGTAGGCGCGCATATCTTCGGCCACCGACTCGGCCCACGCCGGCTCGATGTTGGCCTTGGCCGCATCGGCTAACCAAGCCTTGGTAAACGAAGCCAGCCCGCGCGTGACGGCTTTATCTTGGCAGCCGGTCTGGCTTTCCAGTTTGAGAATCTTCAGCAGCTTTTCTGTGGCGCTGTTTGGCATGGTGCTTCTCAATGACGAAGGACGAATGACGGAAGACGAAGCACTGTTTGGCTCGTCCTTCGTCGTTCGTCCTTCATCTTGCCCGAGTCGTCGCTGGATTATACGCTTGTTAAAACCGCCACGCCGACGCCCCGTGGACCAAAGTGCGCGCCGATGACCGGTGTGATGGACATCATCCACTGCTGGTCGAGCGGCATCATATCGGCCAGGGCTGCCTGCACGTATTGCACGTCGTCCATCACTGCTCCGCCGCTGTGTAAGACGGCCATCCGTTGTACGCCGCCGCGCCGCTCCGCTAGCTCACGGCTTGCTTCGATCAATCGTTGCAACCCGCGATTGCGGGTGCGCACCCGATCGAACTGCCGTACATCACCTGCGCCGACCTCGACCAACAGCTTGATTTGCAACAGATCGCCAATGCCGGCTGTCAGTGCGCTCACCCGTCCGCTGCGGCGCAAGTATTTCAGGGTGTCGGCCATGGCATAAATGACCCCGCGCGGGCGCATGGCGTCAATAGCGGACACGATGTCGTTCAAGCCGGCATTCTGCCGGGCCAGTTCTGCGGCCTGCAACGCCATCCAACCCAGGCATACGGTGAGCGTCCCCGAATCAATGACGTGCACCGGCACACCCCGCGCGCTGATCTCTTGCGCTGCCAGGGTCGCAGCATCGCACAACGCGCTGTAGCGCCGGCCGATATGGATGGACACAATCTCGGTTGCGCCCTGTGCAATTTGGCGCTCATGGGCGGCGATGAAGTCTGCTACCGGCGGAGCGGCCGTTTTGCACTCTCGGTAGTTTGGCAACTGAGCGAAGAATTGTTCGCGCGGCAGATCGGCCCCATCACGGTAAGTAACCCCGTCGGCCTCCACCAGAACCGGCACAATTTCAATCCCTAACTCATGGGCAATCTGTTTCGGCAGGTCGGCTGTGGAATCGGTGACCACTCGGATCATGTCTGGTCTCCCACGCGGCGCTATGTTGCGCCGGCAAATGTGTCGATCATCAACTTGACGTCGCCCAGCGGATACAGGATGGGGCACGTGCAACCGTTGGCACGATATTCCTCCACCTTGCGCCGTGCTTCCTCCGGCGTCCCGCTGGCGGTGATCAATTGCACCACATCGTCGGGAACCAGCTCCATCGCACGTTCGATTTGTTCTTCGGTAGCCGGCCAGGTCAACACTCGGCCGATCGCATCCAACAAGTCGCTGCTCACGCCGCTGGCTTTCATGATGTGCGGCTGTTGGCCCAGATATTGAGTGACCAGTTTGCGCGCGCTGTCGAGTGCCTTCTTGCGGTCGTGATCGACGCTGCACACCACCAGTTGTGGGCGATCGATGTCATCCAACGTGCGCCCGGCCTTTTTTGCGCCGGCTTCTAATAAGCTCAGTGCCTTCTCGTTGTAGCGCGGTGCAACCAGGTAGTTGAGCACAACCCCGTCGGCGATCTCGCCGGTCAGTTCCATCATTTGATCACCCGTTGCGCCGATGTAGATCGGCACATGGCGCGGCTCGCGCCGGCCATGCACAATGTCCAGTTCCACCCCTTCCAAGTGCACAAACTCGCCATGAAAAGTTACCCGCTTCATAGCCAGCAGATCACGCACCACGGTCACCACCTCGCGCATGGCGCGCAGCGGCTTGGTGCGCGTGATGCCCACATTGCGCGCCAGAGGGTCCCACCACGCGCCGATGCCGCAGATGATGCGATTGGGCGCCAGGTCGTCTAATGTTAAAAAAGTGGCTGCAATCAACGCCGCGTTGCGCGTCCAGTTGTTGATCACTCCGCTGCCCACTTTGATGCGCTCTGTGACGGCAGCAAACGCAGCCATTGGCACGATGGCGTCGCGTACCAGACGCGACTCGGCTTGCCAGACCGCTTCAAAACCCCGTTGCTCGGCGTATTGAACGTACGCCATGCCGTCTCGCAAGGGGTGAGCATCTTGAAGGTACAGCGCGACACGTGTCGTGCCGGAAGAGTTGTCCGGATTCATACAGCCTCCACACGCATTTTCATTGACGACGATTTTACAGTTGTCTATAATCTCCGCCGGTGCTTCCGGCGCGCACGTCCAGTTTGCGCGAATTCCATTTACAAAGGACTTATGGCCAAGCAGAAAGAAGAATACAAGCAGAAAGAAGGCGTAATCGAAGTTGAAGGCGAAGTGATCGAGGCTTTGCCCGGCACGATGTTCAAAGTGCGGCTTGACGGCGGTCACGAGGTGCTGGC
>JANWVJ010000090.1 GCA_025056895.1 Thermoflexales bacterium | reverse complement strand
AGTGGCTTGGCTGATCAGGTAGCCGGCGCCGAGGAAAGCCGGCAACGCCAGGGTGCTGAGCACCAGATAGCGTTGTGCTCCAATCGTGCTCAGAGGCCCTGTGCGCTCGGATTGGATCAGAATGGCCGCCAACGCCGATGCTGCCTCGAACGCCAAGCCGGCATACACAAATGGTTGAATCATCAAGCCGGCGCACATCAGCGCCAGAATCGCCAGAGTGAGCGGCACAAAAAGTCGCCCCTGAGGCAATCGCCAGGCCAGCACCACTACAACCAATGTCGCAGCAAACAAGAGCGCCAGAGGCAGCCGATCGGGTTCTTGAATGCTTAACGTGCGGCCCAGCAAATTGAGCGAGCCGCCGACTTCGATCGTGAACCCAGGCAATTGCACAGTCGCGCCGGCCGGCTGGGAAAGGACAATCAGTGTCAGACTGCACCCTAGTAGAGCGGCCAGTGTTTCGAGCGTGCGCCAGCGTCGCACCAGGTAAGCTAAAGCAGCCGCCGCTAACGGAATGAGAACAACGAGAAGCGACGCCGGAAGGGAGGTTAGAACAGGAATCATTCGACGAGGGCCGGGGCAGAGTTTGAATCGGGCGGTTGAGGCTGTGAGGCGACTTCGAGTGAGCGATGTTGGCGCTGAGCGAGCACCTGACGCAAACGCCCTAGACGTGTCGCTCCCTGGCCGGGCGTCGGCGAGTCGGGTTCGATTAACGCCGAGCCATCTGCCAAAGTTAAGTAAGCAATTGCCACACCGACCAGCAAGGTCATCAAGCCCAACAACACGCTGACGCTGACGCTTGGTTCCAACGGGGTATAGGCCAGCTCCACGCCGGAAAGAAAGACCAACAAGCCAATTCCAACATTGAGCACCTCTGTAGCAGTGCCGATCAGAAGAATGCCACAGCCGATCAGAATATACGCGCCAAGGCCCAGTTCACGCGCATCGCCCGGCAAAGGGAAACGCACGGCAGCACCGAAGGCAGCAATCAACACAATAACAGCCGCAACGGCGCGCAACAATACTTGCGCCGGAAGGCTGTGCCATGTGACGCGCCGGATGCGATCCAGCGCCACCGACTCGCCGCGTTGGGCGCGTTGAGCGTCGGCGTACTGTGCGGCGATGCTTAATGCCACACACACCAATGCGCCGGCCAGTGGCTTGACTAGGGCGACGCCTGCATCGATCGCGCGAGCCAGCATAATCCCAACCAGGACGTACTGGACAATCAAAGCCGGCAAGGCAATCCGCCAGTTGCGCACCAACACGATCATCAACGCAGATGCTGTCAGAGCGCCCAACAAGGGCGGCGTGGCCAGGCGAGACAGGCGATCTAGCAGCTCAACCAGCTCAGACACGAGGGCGATTATAGTGCGGGCAGACTGTGCAGCCTGAGCCGGCGGAAGGAGTTTGCTCTTGGGCAGCTTCCGCCTTTAAAACTTAAAACACCTTAAATCTGCGCTGAGACATCATTGACAAGCGCTGCACAGGTCTGGTAAACTCAGATCACTACAACTTCGGGCGCGTTGATGAGAAGAGTGGGCGAATAACCCACTCTTCCTTTTCTCTCGGCAAGGCGGCTTGCCGAGCCTGGGCACATAGCGTGGTGAAAAGCAATGAAAAGTGAATTCACACTAGCTTTGAATCAAATTTGTTCTGAGCGAAACCTGCCAAAAGAAATTATCACGCAGGTGCTTGAGAGCGCGCTTGCCACGTCTTACCGCAAGAACGCCAACATTATGAGCAGCCAGCACGTAGCGGTCAAGATTGACATCGGCTCTGGCGACACACGCGTGTTTGTCGAAAAGGAAGTGGTCGATCAAGTGATCGATGATCGCACTGAGGTATCGCTCGAGGAAGCCAGACGCGAACACCCAAACGTTCAAGTCGGCGACTGCGTGATGGTGGATGTAACGCCCAAGGACTTTGATCGCATTGCCGCGCAGAATGTCAAACAAATGATCGTGCAAAAACTGCGTGAGGCGGAGCGCGATTTCCAGTACAACACCTTTGCCGAGCGAGAGGGGGAAATCGTGCATGGGATTGTGCATAACATCACGCCGGCCGGCTTGGTACTGAACCTGGGGCGGGCAGAGGGGATTCTGCCGCGCAAAGAACAGATTCCCGGCGAGCGCATCGAATTGCAACAACGCTTGCGCGCCTACGTCACCGAAGTGAAACGCACCAATCGGGGGCCACAAATCATGTTGTCGCGGGCGCACAAAAACATGCTGCGCCGGCTGCTGGAGATCGAAGTGCCCGAAATCAGCAAGGGCCAGGTCGAGATCAAGTCGATCGCCCGTGAACCAGGCTCTCGGTCGAAAGTTGCTGTAGCCGCTCTACAACCGGGTATCGACCCGGTTGGCGCATGTGTTGGACAGCGCGGGTCGCGTATCCAAAACATCGTTAATGAGTTGAACGGTGAAAAGATCGATGTGATTGAATGGAGCGAAGACCCAGTTACGTACATCACCAAATCGCTCGGGCCGGCCAAAGTGCTGGCCGTCCACCCCAACCAGGACGCAAAAACCAAGAGCGCGATCGTGATCGTGCCGGATGACCAGTTGTCGCTGGCGATTGGCCGGGAAGGACAAAATGCCCGTTTGGCAGCGAAATTAACTGGTTGGCACATCGACATCAAGAGCGGGAGCGAGGCGCTGAGCGAGGCGCTGGCCAAGATCACTGAAAACGAAGCCTTGCAACGCTCGATCGGCACTGACATCCTACAAGACGTGCCGGCTGCACGCGAGCTGCTGGTGCGTCAGCGCGCAGTAGCCACTGCACTCAGCCCAGACGAGTTTCAGATGGTCAAGCGCATCGTAGATGCCATCTATGCCTACACAATCGCGCATGGCTCGGCCTCTGCCACGGCAGAACGCGTGACGGCGCAACGCAGCACCGAATCCCAGCGCCAAGATGCGCGGCAGGTAGCTCTTTCGCGCATCCCACGCGCGGCGTATAACATGCCGGTGGAAAAGCTGGATTTGTCTCAACGTGTGCTTCAGCATATTATCTCTGCGGGCATCCTGTCTGTTGGCCAACTGATGGAGCGTCGTTTGAACGGTGATGAAGGCCTGCTGGTGATTGAAGGCATCGGCGCCAAAGCATTGAGTGAAATCAAGTCGGCGATGGATAAAGTGTTGGGCACATTTGCGGCTCCAGCCGAGGCCCCCACGCTGACACCGCCCGACGTATTGCCTCAAGGGATGTCGCGCTCGGAAAGCGAGACAACCGCAGGCGAGACGGCCACCACGTCAGAAGTAGGACGGGCCGGCGCACAACAAAGTGTCTCTGAGGATGCAGCGACCGCTGTGACGCCCCATCCAGAACTTGCTGCAGCCAGCGCTACAAGAGGTTCCGGCGCTTCAACAGCCGAAGAGAAAGCAGCCACAGACGATGATGGCCGCTCTCCACAAGAGATCTTCTTGGAGGCAATGGCTGAAGAAGAAGAGGACGACAGACGTCCGGGTTCTGCGACGCATGGGGCGCGAAAGAAAGGTGACAAAGACAAGGGCAAGAAAGCCGGTCGGGATCGTGTGCTAATATATGATGAAGACTTGGGCCGCACGATCGTGCAGCGTGTGCGCAAGCCCGGCCGTGAAGACTTCTTAGATGAACTCGAAGAAGAATAACTCCGGACTGCGCCGCAAGCATGTGCCGATGCGGAAGTGCCTGGGCACGTTGACGACGCATCCCAAGCGCGACTTGGTACGCTTGGTGCGCACCGGCGATGACCGCATCATCGTCGATCCAACCGGCAAGCTCAGCGGCAGTCGAGGCGCATACGTGTCTAAGAGTCGCGCTGCCGTTGAAGCAGCAATCAAGCACAAACGGATCGAAGCAACGTTTGGCCGGCCGTTGGCCCAAGACGAGATCGAAGCCATTCTGGCCTATGTCAGCCAGTTCGACACGACTGAGTCAAGCCAGTGAACAGCGTGTCTGGGCAAAATCGTAGACGAGATTTGTCGAGGCAGGTTGCATCAATGCCTGCATGGTGTTGCGCCATGGATATCTGAAACGATGATCACTCTGGGCGAGAGGATCGCTCGGAGCAGCCATCTTCCGGCGTACATCAGCAGTTGCTGCGCCGGCGCTCTATGTCAGGGCGATAGGCGCGGGCAACAACGCAGGCTCAATCAGCCTGCGTTGTTTTTGCAGACGTACGAGCGCTTGCTTTCGAGAGAGGTGTGATTATGGCGACTGTAACGAAAGACACCACGTCCAAGCCGGCAGGGCCGACGAATGGCCGTGATAATCGCAGCGGTAGCGGCGTCGGCGACAGCCGGCGTGCTGCTGCTGGGCCACGTGCGCCAACAGAGCGGCGGCCAGGCGGTCAAGACAAACGCCCTGCCGAACCCAAAATGGTTGAGTTGCCTGATCAGGTGACCGTGCGCGATCTGGCGACACTGATCAACGTCAGCCCGATTAACGTCATCCGCGAGCTAATGAATAACGGCGTGATGGCGAATATCAATCAGCAACTGGATTTCGACACGGCTGCCATCGTCGTCAGCAGCTTTGGTTACGAAGCCAAGCCCAAGCAGATTGCCATTCCGACACCTGTTTCTGAAGAAAGCCTGATTGATGCATCTGCCGGGCCGGCGTCACCCGCCAAGCCAACTACCCTACGCCAACGTCTGCTGGCCAAAGAAGCTGCTGACATGCGTGAGCGCAGGCCGCCTGTCGTCACCGTTATGGGCCATGTCGATCACGGCAAAACATCGTTGCTGGATGCCATCCGCAAGACAAATGTTGCGGCCGGCGAGGCCGGCGGCATCACCCAGCACATTGGTGCGTATCAAGTAGAGCATGAGGGCCGCAAAGTGACCTTCATCGACACACCCGGTCATGAAGCATTCACTGCCATGCGCGCCCGTGGCGCTCAGATCACCGACATCGCTGTGTTGGTTGTCGCTGCCGATGACGGCGTGATGCCACAAACTAAGGAAGCGATCTCACATGCAAGAGCCGCTCAGGTGCCGATCATTGTGGCACTCAACAAGATAGACAAGCCGAACGCCAATCCTGAACGGGTCAAGAAAGAGCTGGCCGAGAACGGACTAACACCCGATGATTGGGGTGGCGACACGATGGTTGTGCCGGTGTCGGCTAAACAGCGCAAAGGGATTGATGATTTGATCGAGGCCATTTTGCTCGTGGCCGAATCGATGGACACCATCCGCGCCAATCCCGATCGTCCGGCTGTCGGCACGATTATCGAGAGCCAACTGGACAAGTCGCGCGGGCCGATGGCGACGGTGCTTATCCAAAACGGCACGTTGAACTTGGGCGACTCCGTTGTCGTCGGCAGCGTGCCCGGCAAGGTGCGCGCCATGTTCGACTTTCGCGGCCATCGCGTGAAGAAAGCCACTCCATCTATGCCGGTGAGCATCCTCGGCCTGTCAGATGTGCCATCTGCCGGCGACATTTTGGAGGTGATGGAGGACGATCGCGCTGCGCGCGCCTTGGCCGCCCAACGCAGCGCAGCCAAAGCCAAAGAGATGGGGCCGGCACGCGCCACTACCCTGGACGAGTTCTTTGCTCAGGCCAAGGCTGGCAAAGCGCGCAAACTGCTCCTCATCGTCAAAGCCGACAATGATGGCTCCTTGCAACCGATTGTGGATTCGCTGATGCGTTTGAACACACCGGACGCCGAGGTATCGCTGGAGATCATCCATCGCGGTATCGGCGGCATCACCGAAGGGGATGTCGAATTAGCCGTCGCCTCCGGTGCAGTGATCTTGGGCTTTGAAGTTGAAATGGACACTGCCGCGCGGCGCAAGGCCGAACTGAACAAGGTGGACATCCGCACCTACGACGTGATCTACAAACTGATCGAAGACGTTGAACTGGCGCTGAAGGGCTTGTTGGCTCCCAAGATCGTGAAGCGCACGGTCGGGAGCGCCGAAGTCAAGCAAACCTTCAAGATTTCAAAAGTCGGCATGGTGGCCGGCGTGGTTGTGCGCAGCGGCGTTGCCCAGCGCAATGCCCAGGGACGTGTTTTGCGCAGCGGCAAGGAAATCTACAGCGGCAAGATCGGTTCGCTGAAGCGCCTGACCGAAGATGTCCAAGAGGTGCGGCAAGGCTTTGAGTGCGGCGTGAGCATAGAAGGCTTTGCAGACTTCAAGCCGGGCGACGTCATCGAGTTCTTTGTAGAAGAAGAGCAACGGCTAGTATGAGTAAGAAGTTTGAACGCCGCATCAGCGAGCTGGTGCGCACGTGTTTATCAACCTTGATCGAGACGCGGCTGAAAGACCCCCGTGTGGCCGGCGTCACTGTCACCGATGTGGAAGTGACACCGGACACGCGGCTGGCCAGGGTGTATTACAGCCTGATCGGAGACGACGAAGCGAAACGCCAGGCAACTCTGGGCTTGGAAAGCGCCGCCGGCTGGCTCAGACGCGAGCTAGGAACCTTTTTGCGCACTCGCAACACGCCTGAGCTGATCTTTATCTTTGACGAGTCTCTGGAACGCGGCGAGCGCATGTCTCAATTGCTTGATTCTCTGCAAGACCAGTCATCCGGCCATGCGTCCGCAAACAGCCAACTCGGCGCAGATTCGGCAGATAAGCAATCATAGTCTTTAAGCAGACCACGGCCCAGCGGGCGCATCATGTTGAATCACGATTCCTCATTTGAATATCAGTTGCAGCGCGAGTGGGAAGCTGCCGAAGGATACTTACGGCGCGCCCAGCGCATCCTCGCTATCACTCATGTAGCCCCTGATGGAGATGCAATTGGCAGCTTGCTCGGCTTCACGTTGGCTATGCGTGGCGCAGGCAAACTGGTCACGCCGGCTTGTCAGGATGCCGCCCAGGTTCGCTACGATTATTTGAGCGGCATCCATGAAATCAAACAATCCGCCGATGGCAACTACGATCTCATCGTGGCGCTTGACGCCAGCGACCTGCAACGACTAGGCAATGTGTTCGTGCCGGCGCAACACGCCCGCTTGCCGATTGTGGTGTTCGATCATCACATCACCAACACTTTATTCGGGTTGGTCAACGTGATCGAACCAAATGTCTCCTCGACCTGCGAGCTGGTGCTCAAGCTCATTCGCCGAATGGACTTGCCTCTCACAGCAGAGATCGCTACTGCATTGTTAACCGGCATCGTCACCGACTCGCTGGCCTTTCGCACCTCGAACACAACACCGGATACGTTGGCTGCCGCGATGGACTTGATGAAGACGGGTGTATCGCTGGCCGAGATCACACGCAAGTCGCTTGTGTTGCGCACCTACGACTCGCTCAAATTCATGGCTGCCGGCATCATGGCGTCGCAGCTAGAAGATGGCATTGTCTGGGCGTGCATCACGCGCAAGCTGCGCCGCGAGGCGGGCTACAAAGAAGATCGGGGAGACGGCAACCTAGTCAACACGTTGATCACGGCGATGGAAGCGCACATCGCCGCAGTGTTTGTCGAAAACGCCGATGGCAGCATCGAAATCGGCTTCCGCGCCGCTCCCGGCTATGATGTCTCACAGGTCGCTTTTGAGTTGGGCGGCGGCGGCGATCCCGCCGCTGCCGGCTGCACGCTCCCCGGGCCGATGCGCGACGCCGTGAATCGTGTATTGCCTCGTCTGCGTCAGGTTATCCGCGAAGCATGAACCGGAGCGGTTGAAGATTGAAGATTGACGACTGCCGGACAGCAATCTTCAATCGTCAATCATCCAATCGTCAATCGCATGGATGGTCTTCTTCTTATCGACAAGCCGCGTGGGATGACCTCGCACGATGTCGTGGCGCGCGTGCGGCGCTGGACCGGCGTGCGGCAAGTGGGACATGCCGGCACACTCGACCCGCTGGCCACCGGTTTACTGGTTCTATGTGTTGGATACGCCGTGCGGCTTAGCGAATACTTGACCGGCAAAGAGAAAGCCTATATCGGACGGATCAAACTGGGTGAACGCACCAGCACCGACGACGCCGAAGGCGAGCTGATTGCACG
Organism: Thermoflexales bacterium; assembly: GCA_025056895.1. Lineage (GTDB taxonomy): Bacteria > Chloroflexota > Anaerolineae > J036 > Brachytrichaceae > Roseilinea. The sequence goes on along the minus strand of JANWVJ010000090.1, from coordinate 4,443 downwards.
GCGTGATGTGCAGGTGACGCAAGAAGACTTGGCGCGCATCGCGCCGGCTTTTACCGGTGAAATCTGGCAAACCCCGCCTCAATACTCTGCCGTTCAAGTTCAAGGCCGGCGCGCCTACAAACTGGCGCGCCGAGGTGAACACGTTGATCTCGCGCCGCGCCGCGTGGTCATCCACGAGTTAACGTTGACGCCTATCCCCCATGCAGTCGACTCTCCCTTCGTGTACGAGGTTGAGATGCGCGTCACCTGCTCTGCCGGCGCGTATATCCGCGCCCTGGCGCGCGACATCGGCGAGGCGTTGGGCTGCGGCGCACATCTGACCCTGCTCAGACGAACGCGCAGTGGCTCTTTCACCCTTGCCGAGGCCGTGACGCTCGACCAACTTGAGCAGGCTGCCCACAGTGGAACATGGAGCACCTATCTATTGCCGGCCGATCGCGCGGTCGAAGACATGCCGCGCTGTGATTTGGATAACGACACAGCGCGCCGGCTTCAGATGGGTCGATTTGTCCCATTCCCTTCCAACTGGGTCGCGGCTGCTGAGGGCGGGTTGTGTCGGGTGTACGACGCCGGCGGATGCTTCGTGGCACTGGCCGTGTACGATGCACACCATGCCTTGCTCAAGCCGGCTAAAGTGCTCGTCCAACCGCAGCTCAGTTCCCCGCATCTCTCCGCACCGTAGCTGCCTCACAACGGCTTGTGCTCATCGCCCCATGCGACTGTTGGATTCTCTCTTTCCACCGGACCCTCCCGCGGCCTCAATTTGCACCGTTGGGGCGTTTGATGGCGTACACCTGGGACACCAACAGTTAATCCACGCCGTAGTGAACCAGGCGCACGCGCGACGTGCTCAATCGGTTGTGGTTAGCTTCTATCCCCATCCACGCGTCTTCCTGGGACGTGCCCCCGCTATCTACCTCACCACACCGGACGAGAAAGCGGAACAAATGGCTGCCCTAGGGGTGGATGGCTTAGTCATTTATCCTTTTGACGAACATACCCAACGCTTGACCGCTGCCGAGTTTATTCGCCACATGTTGGACGGATTACACATGACCAGCTTATGGATTGGTCCAGATTTTGCCTTAGGTCGACAACGCCAGGGCAATGCTGCCTATTTGACTGAACTGGGCCGCCAACACGGCTTCGAAGTAAATGTGTTGCCGCCGGTCAACGTCGGGCCGGAGCGCATCTCCAGCACACGCATCCGGCAATCTTTGGCGCGGGGGGATATTCGGGACGTCAATTTGTGTCTCGGCAGGCCGTTTCGTGTAATCGGCACATGGGTTGATGACCATCATGTGCTGGCTCCTGCCGACCATGCTTTGCCGCCTCCCGGCACATATCCTGTTTGGATTTGTCGATCGTTGAACCAGGCTGACCTGCTGCCGGCGCGGCAGCCAGGTAATCTGTGTCCCAGCGATTCGCTTATCCACTTGGCCGACGCGGTGGCTGCTTGTGAGCGTGTGGAGATTGATTTTGTAGGCTAAAAATTTTAACCTTCTTAAAACGTTTAGGTCTGTTTGAGCTAGAGAGCATGTGGCAATGAGATGGATTGTCCGTCTGAATGAGTTATTACGGCGGGGCCGAATCCGATTCGCGAACGCCCTGCGCCGCCGCCGGCTTGTGCCGCGCTACATTGTGCTGAGCCTGAGTGGAGAAATTCAAGAGCTGCCGCCATCGCGACCCGATTTCCCGTTGGCAAACTGGCTTTTCCCTGCCTCACCGATCACGGTAAGCGGCCTGCGGGCGCTGCTGGAACAGATTGCCGGCGATTCGCGCATCGAAGGCGTCGTGCTGCGCATCGACCATTCAGCCAGCCCTGCTGTACACCAGAGTCTGCGTCAGGAGGTGTTGGACTTCCGAGCACGGGGCAAACGCGCGATTGCCTACGCCAAGGCGTTTGGACCGTTTCAGTACTACGTCGCCACAGCGTGCGATCAGATCATCATGCCGCCGAGCGCCGAATGGGCTGTGCTGGGCCTGCGGCGCGAATACGTATTTCTGAAAGACGCGCTCGACCGGCTCGGCGTGCATGTGGATGTATTCAACGTATCCCCGTTCAAATCCGCCGGCGATCCGTTCACCCGCACCGATTTCTCGGAGGAGTCACGCGCGCAGGCCGAGTGGCTGTTAGACGAGAATTGGCGCGAGGTATTGCGTGGCATCGCTGAAGGACGTCGATTGAGTGAAACGCGCGCGCAGGAATTGATTGACGCTGCTCCGCTGAGCGCACAAGAAGCGGTCGAGGCCGGCCTGTTGGACGCCGCCTTGTACGAGGATGAGCTGGAACACTTTCTCCAGTCGCTTCCTACGGGGCAAGTTGCTTCCCTTGGCGCACGCACAAAATCCCGTCGGTCCGCTCCGCCGACCTTAGGATTACACGACGAGTGTCGTAAGGCGATCCTCATCCCTGAGAAACGAGACCAGATCGGCGACAAGATCATCGCCGTGGTCGGCATAGAGGGCATGATTGTCGAGGGCCATAGCCAGTCCTTGCCGTTCCCGATACCGATTCCCTTGCCGTTTGGCGAACAACTGGCCGGCGCGGAGTCTATCGCTCAGGCTGTGCGGCGAGCCGAACGAAATGACGACATCGCTGCCGTGATTGTGCATGTCGATTCAGGCGGCGGCTCGGCGTTGGCTTCTGACCTGATCGCGCGTGAAATCAAACGGCTGCGCAACAAGAAGCCGGTTGTGGTTTACATGAGCGGGGCAGCCGCATCGGGTGGCTATTACGTGTCAGCGCCGGCCAACGTGATCATCGCCCAGCCTCTCACCCTGACCGGCAGCATCGGCGTGATCGCGCTGCGTCCGAACGCTGCCGGAGTCGATGAACGACTGGGTCTGCGTCGAACGGTACTCCGGCGGGGCGCGCGAGCCGGCCTACTGGGCCTCTCGACGCCCCTCAACGACGATGAGCGGAATGCCGCCCTTCGTTCCTTGAACCGGTTCTATGCCGACTTCAAGCGCGTGGTCATGCAAGGCCGCGCCCTGACAGAAGAGGAGCTGGAGCCGGTTGCCGGCGGGCGAGTGTGGAGCGGCCGTCAGGCGCTACAACACAAGTTGGTGGACGAGCTGGGCAATTTCCGCCGCGCAATCGAAAAGGCATGTGAGCTGGCAGGTTTGCCTCGCGAACCGCAACCGCGAATTGCGCTGCTCGTCCCTCCGCGCAAGCCGGCTTTGCCGCTGGCCTTCTCCGCATGGATGGCCGGCGCGGTTCGCCCCTCAACTGACGCAGGGCTGCACGGCGGTTCCTGGCTTCATGCGCTGTTCAGCCGGTGGCAGGTATGGGCAATTTGGCCTTGGTGGGCCAGAACGCTCGATTAAAACTGCGTCCCAGCATCTCGATGTCTTGGCCGGCTGAATACCCGATCGCAGCGTCGCTTTCTGGGTGAAGCGGGCAGCTCAACCGAGACCGTTACTTCACCCGCCGCCACTCACCATCCACGACATCATTCGGATTGCTTCGGGTGCGCCTAGTGCTGCCGGCCTCCAACTCGGCCTGATGCTCTGCCACAACTTCACGTGGCGCAAGCGCAATGAACGTTTCCATGCCCAGCAAGAACATGCCCAAGTCATCTAGTTGGCCGAGGAACGGGAATAGATCAGGCAGCAGATCAGCCGGCCACAACAGGTACAAGGCCGGCGCGAATGGAATCACTTTCAGCCAAACCGGCACACGTCTGTCTGTCATCAGTCGCCAGGTCAACCGCAGCCGATTGACCAGCGACATGAACAGACTCATGTTGGGCCGCGCCGAACGATTCGGATCGGAGTTTGGATTGACGGTCACAGAATCACCTCCTGCCGTAGCTCAATCCGTCCGGCGAGCAGCGTGATCGATCATGCGGGCCGCTCTGCGCACCGAGACGAGACACCGGTGCAATCTTACCTGAAGTGTACAGCGGGCTTACAATCCCAACACAGGCCCTATGACACCCCTTTACAAGCAGATCGACCAACTGCCGGTTGAAATTCACGCCACCAATGCTGCACTGGGGATGGCCGCGGCGTCGGCCGCCATCGCCACGATCCAGGCGGCCATCGCCGAGAAAGGGGACGCCAATGTGATCTTGGCTACCGGCAACTCGCAGCTCAGCTTATTCGCCGGCCTGCGCGCCGCAACCAGCGTGGACTGGTCGCGCGTGCGCGTCTTCCACATGGACGAGTACGTGGGCATCACCGACCAGCACCCGGCCAGCTTCTCGCGCTTCCTGCGCGAGAGAATCCTGAACGACCTGCGGCCGGGCGCGTTTTACCCGATCGACGGCATGGCGCCCTGGCTCGAGCAGGAGTGCGCGCGCTATGCCGACCTGTTGCGCCGGCATCCGGCCGATCTGTGCTGCCTGGGCTACGGCGAGAACGGCCACATCGCCTTCAACGACCCGCCGTTCGCCGAGTTCAACGATCCGTTGTGGGTGAAGGTGGTGCGCCTGGCCG
>JANWVJ010000008.1 GCA_025056895.1 Thermoflexales bacterium | reverse complement strand
GGTCATTTGGTTTTGCGTCAGGGTGCCGCTTTTGTCGGTGCAGATCACGGAGATGCGGCCCAGCGTTTCGACATCGGCCAATTTCCTAACCAGCACATCCCTACGCGTGAGGCGCTGGACGGCCACCGCCAGCGTTAAGGTGATGGTGGCCGGCAGCCCTTCTGGCACCAACGCGACGATGATGCCGATGGCGAAGATTGTGGCTTCGGTGACATCCATGTTGAAGTCAGCGATTTGGATGAGTAACACGAGACCGCCGAGGGCAAAAGCGAGATAGGTAATCCGGCGCGTCAGTCGGGCGAGGCGTTGCTGAAGCGGACTGGCTTCGTCGCGGGTTTGCTCGGTTAGGTTGGCGATGCGCCCGAACTGGGTCTGCATGCCGGTGGCGTACACCACCGCTCGACCGGTGCCGGCATAGATCGATGTGCCGGCAAAGACCAAATTCGATCGCTCCAGTTCGGTCAGCCCTTCGCGCAACGACGGCTCGGCAGATTTGCGTGCGGGGAGGGCTTCGCCGGTCAACGTCGAATCATCGGTGCGCAGGCCGTACTCCTCGACTACGCGCGCATCGGCAGGCACGTGATCGCCCTCGCCCAACACCAAGACATCGCCGGGAACCAGCTCTGCCGCCAGCACATCGACCTCTGCGCCGTCACGGATCACACGGGCATGGGCAGGCAACAGACGCTTCAGGGCAGAGACGGCTTGGCCGGCGCGATATTCGCGCCAGAAGGAAAAGCCGGCGTTGATGAGCACCACCAGCCAGATGATCAAGCCCATCACGAGACGTCCGGTTGCCAGCGCCAGCGCGCCCGCTCCCCACAACAAGAGCGCCATGGGATGGGTGACAAATACGGCGAAGCGGCGCCAGGCCGATGGAGCGGCCGGCTCGCGCACAGTGTTTGGGCCGTAGAGCGCCAAGCGCGACTGCGCTTCTTGGCTGCTGAGGCCCTGCGGCGACGTTTCGAGGGCGGTAAACACCTCTGTCGGCCGCAGGGCGTAGATCGGTTGGGATGACATGCTGAGCGAGCAACGGCTCTTAGCTGTTCATCGGCGCGCCGGTCTCTTTGGGCGGCCCGCCCAACCTCGGCTCCGGCTTGGGCTGGCTTTCCAGATATTGGTCGAGCAAAGTCTTGTGTCCGGTTTCCTGCACGTGCAAAGCGTCTTCGTAACTGCCGGCAGCCACAGGGGGCATGTCCGGCTCGAAGCGCAACGGCTTACGCACGCCGAATAACTCCCAGAATCGCGCAATGCTGTGCAACAGACGATACCGATACTCTTGCACACTGAGCGATTGCCACTCTACGATGTTGCCCATGGGCCCATATACTCTGGACTTTTCACGTACGATGCGGTGAATTTGTTTGGGGTCGCGGTAGCCGGCAGGCGAGATCAAGATGATATGCGCCATAATAATCAGCGCGATCAATACGATCAGCACCACCCATCCGCCTTCTTCCCACTTACCGACAATTTGGCCCATGAAGATGAACGTGGACAACGCCACGGAGAACGTTGCTGCTGCGCCGCCCCACAGTCGTTTGCGGCCGGTGTAATTCAACAGAACATGGCGTCGAATCGCCAGCCCCATTGCCGTGATCGGCAGAAATACGCCGATGCCGTAGTAGGGCACGGCCAAACTGGTGCGCCCCTGAACCAAAAACTGAATAATGATCGCCGTGATCGCAGCGGCAGTAACAGGACGCGTAAATGTCCCTTTCATGTTGCGATAGACCACAATTTCGGGGATCTCACCGATTGCCACGTTGCGCCAGGTAATGGCCTGCATGTCCTGGTAAGCGGTCATCGAGGCCGCCGACAACAGCAATACGGCCAGGATTTGATAGGCCCAAAATAGCACCTGGCCGTTGGGGATGAAATCGAACCCAATAGCAGCCAGATTGGCCACCAAACTGCGACCCATGGTGCCGTCCCAGACGTTGAACTGAATAGCGAAGATGGTCAACAGCAAGGTGGTCAGGCCACCATAGAACAAGAAAGAGGTCTGCACGGCGCGTCCAATCCCAGACTTGCCGCTATAGAAGTCCCAGATGCGATGAAGGCGCGGCAGGTGCTTGCGTCCCCATTTCACAAAGCCGGGGTCGTCGTCGATGAGAAATTGAATGCCATTCGACATAGCCTCCAAGCCGGTCAAAGCGACCAATCCTTTCATCGAGGCGGTGAGCATGTGGTAGAGCGCCTCGGCGATCGAGCCGACTTCTTTAGCCGGCGCCTCAGGCGGAGCCGGTGGAACGCCGCGCGCCTGAGCAATCAGCAAACCGAGGAACATCAGTACAGTGAGCATGAAGAACACGCCAAGCAGCGTGAACACCACCTGCGCCGACTCGCCGCGACCGCGAATGGTGATGAACCAGGTCACGCCCACCAGCAGCGCGCCGATGCCGAAGTTGTAGATCCAGTTCATGCCCTGCGCGTTCCACAGGGACAGCAATTGATCTGCGCCAGACAACGTGGACACTACGATTGTGAACACATAGTCCTGCACAAGCACCACTGCGACGATCAGGCTCAGTGAGGGGCCAAGGTAACGCATAGCGGCGGTAAACGAGCCGCCCCCATCGCGGAACACGCCGAGCGAGTACATATACAAGGCGCCGAACACAAAGTTGGCGACAATGACGACTACGACCGGCACGAAGGCGTATTCTTCCAGACCGTAAGGGTGCAATGCGCTCATCATCTCGCCGGTAGCGTAGTAGAACGACGTGAAATAGTCCACGCCGAATAAGGCAATGGCAGCCAACAGACCAATCTGCCCGGCGCCATGCACGTGGGCGCTCTCTTGGCTTTCACGCGGCGCCAGGCGCCAAGACACAAACACAATGGCAGCCAGAATCAAAATCGGAATAATCATGGGCTTCTCAGAATCGAACTCTTTGGCAATCGGTCGGTGTATGGAGCAAGCTGCTCAAGACTTCAGCCGGCTGATCGCTCAACGGGTCACGAACGCTTGCTCCAACATGCGCAGTTCGGCCAGCAAGTGCTTACGGGTAGAAGGGCTGAGGCGCGTATCTTGCGCAACCTTGGCTTGTTCGAGGATCGAGGCACGCACAACGAAAGCCGGCACGAACATGATGCGCCCGCCAGGGATTACTTCAAAATTGTGCGTTTTCATTACCAAATCTTGGTCGTCGAAGTACGGTAGACTGAGGCTCAGGCCACGATTGAGATCGTTGGCAGCGGCGCGCTGCTTAATGACGCGAATGATTTCGCGCGTCTGATAGCGCGCCAGCGCGCGGCCTTGGTTGATGAGCTGGCCCAACATACCATAGCGCTTCGACTGATACACGTCGTCGGCCACCATGTACGGCGCTAAAGAGACGGCTGCATGGAGCGCGCCGATGAAACGCTGCATCGATGCAATGTGCGCCTCTGCTTCGGCCACGCTGTTGACCAACAAGCGGTCTTGCTCATCGAAGGCGACCCAGCGCGGCAAATAGAACTTGCGCGCATAGGCGACATAGGGGACGAGCAACTCGCCGCGTCCGTCCATGTCAGACGCCGGACGCGATTCATTTTCTTCGGCAATCGCGTCGGTAGCAGCAGTGAGCGCTGACTCTGGCGCCGGCGCGCTGGGTGCCGGCACAGTAGGAATCTCCTCGTCCTCTTCGGCGATGTAGGTCACCGACCGGCCGGACGGCAACATCGTATGCACCATGTACAGCGCCGTAGCATGACGGAGTAGGCCGGCGCTGACCGCTACAGCGCGATTCGGCGACTGTTCCAGCTCGCCAAGTCGCTGGCGCAAGGTCGCTCCCATATCTGCACGGGTTAGGCGGTCAAGCAACCCGCCGACCATCTGCTCGCGCATCTCCGGCGGAATCGGTTGCGGTAGGGTGCTTGGACCGTCAGCGCTGACCACGACTGCGCTGGGCAGCGTAAAGCTCACTTGTGACTGGCGCTGCAAGATGGCGTCGGCCAGAACACGAGCCTGCCCTTCCAAATAGCGTTGTGTCAGGCTGGGTTGTGCGTCGAGCAGGCGTTGCCAGCTCTCGAACTCTTCTCGCAGGTGGGTAGCCGGGCCGCCGGGCAAGTGTCGTCCCGGCGCAGAAAGAAGACCGGATTGAGAAGACATATCCACATTGCTCCTGTTTGAGCAGCCCTAAGCTTAGCGCATCGGAATAAAAATGGGCGGAAAACAAAGCGTCGCCCCATAAAAAAAAGGTAAAAATCAGCGTTCGGTCAGAAAGCGGTAACCGATACCAGGTTCGTTCACCAGGAATTGGGGCTGACTGGGATCGGGTTCGAGTTTCTTGCGCAACTGGCGCATATACACGCGCAAGTATTCGACTTGGTCTGCTTCTGCCGGCCCCCAGACGTGGGTCAAGATGGCGCGATGGGTGAGCACGCGGCCAGCGTTGGCAGCCAAATAGGCTAACAGTTTGTACTCGGTGGCCGTGAGCTTGACTTCGACGCCGGCGCGGGTGACGACATGGTGAGCCAGGTCAATCACAATATCGCCGGCCCGTATGATCACTTCTTTTTTGGCGCCGGCTTGGGCTGCATGGCGCAACGCGACTCGAATGCGCGCAAGTAGCTCTTCAATCCCGAACGGCTTGGTGAGGTAGTCATCGGCTCCTTTGTCCAGTGCGGCCACTTTGTCGCGTTCAGTGTCGCGCACAGAAAGCACGATGATCGGGCCGGCATACCACTCGCGCAACCGAGCGCACACTTCCAACCCATCCATATCCGGCAGCGCCATATCGAGAATAATCAGATCGGGCGGGTCGGCTGCGGCCTGCGCCAAGCCGGCCTCGCCGCGCGCTGCCGTCGAAACCCTGAACTGCTTCTCGGACAGAATGGTGCGCAGGGCGCGCAAGATTTGCGGCTCGTCATCAATGACCAGTACATGGATCGGCTTGCTCATGAGATTCCCTCAGGCAGTCGCGGCGGACGGGCGCCTTCAAATGTCAACGGCAGCGTGAAATGAACGGCAAAGGTGTACGGATCAGAGGGCGGCAAATTCTCGGCCCAAATCCGTCCACCATGCGCCTCAACAATGCCTTTGCAAATGGATAATCCCAGGCCGGCCCCGATCGTGTGATGTGCAGCAGTAACGCGATGAAACTTGTCAAAAATGCGCGGCAAATCGGCCTCGGCAACATGCGGCCCTTGATTCGCAACGGTGACCACCAAATTCTGGTTATCTATCACGCGCGCGCGAATGGCGATGGCGCTGCCGACCGGTGTGTATTTCAAGCTGTTGCCGATCAGATTCGCAAACACTTGCCCGATTTGTGCATCGTCAATCGGCACGAGGGGCAGGTCCTCCGACACGTCAATTTCGAAGCGATGGCCGGCCGAGATGCGCTGTAGGCGGCGCAGGGTGTGGCGCAGGATGTCGGCCAGCACACTCCACTGACGTTGTGGTCGCAGTGCGCCGGCTTCAATACGCGACATATCCAGCAAGTTGCCCACCAGATAGTTGAGATGATCGGTCTCTTCTTCAACCGCTGCTAACAACTCATCCCGCGCGGCGCTGTCCCACCCTACGGCACCGCTGCGCAGGCTGCTCACAGCAGCCTTGATGGTTGCCAGCGGAGTGCGCAGCTCGTGTGAGACCGATGACAGAAGGATGCCTTTCATCCGATCGCTCTCTTCCAGAACTTGCGCCCGAGTCTCGGCTTCGACCAACAAGACGCGCTCGACGGCCAGTGCAGCCTGGCCCGCTGCGGCGCGCACGAGCCGGTCCGATAGAAAGTGCACACCTAGATCATCCGCCGGCCAGATGTGCACTTCGCCGAGCAAGCCGCGCGAGGTCATCAACGGCACGATCAAATCCGGGCGGCTCTCTGCCACGCTTCCCTCCGGCGCAACCGATACAACCATTTCGCGTTTAGGATCGGGCTGAATCACCACCTCGACCGATTTGGCCTGTAATGCTTTCTGCAAGTGGGCAGCCAGTGTGCGCGCAATCCCGTTCAAGCGACGCTGGCCGGCCAGCGCCGCCATCAGTTCATACAGATGAGTCAGTTCGCGTTGCCGCGCGCGTGCGTCGCGCAGGCTTGATTGCGCCTGCCCTAGCGCCGGAATGCTCATCCCACACACCATCAGAAACGCAGCCAGCAGCAGCCCATCCTCCACGCGCACGACCACAAGAGCCAGGCGCGGCGGCATGAACAGCAGGTTGATGGCAGCGGCGGCGGCCAAAGTAGCTGCCAAGGCAGCCGGCCATCCGAGCCACAGCGCAATCGCCCCAACTGCCAGCACATAAACCAGCACGATCACCGCTATGCCGAGCACGGGTTGGGCAGCATCCAGGATGACCGATAGGACCGCAACCAACACAACTGCACCCACCAAGCGGGATAAGCGGCGCAGGAATTGAACCCGCATCGCCATAGAAGTTTACTCCCTCTCGATCGGGAATAGCTAAACGAGCGTCGATCCAACGTCTGTGGGGAGGCTGGCAGCCCAGTGCGTCACGCCCGCGCAAGCGGGCGTCCAGTCCGATCGCAACGCCGGATGACCCCCTCCCGGCCTGTGTGAGGACAAGCTGCACAGGGGCTGCAGAAGGGATGACCTTCCACAGCGACGAGCGCAATGCTGCCCGATAAAAGTCACCGGCCTTGCTGCGTGCTCTATCGCCGCAAATCCACTTTTAGCCGTGCGATTCACGTCAGGCCAATCACACCGATATCTTTGGTCTTAGGCACTCCCTCTCTACTTTAGAATCAGGGACTATGAACACAGTCCGCTTGTGCTTGGTGCTCGCTCTGACGATGCTTGGTTCGGCCTGCAGTTCGCCGACGGCGCCGATTGCTTCGCCCAATGAGGCCGCTACGCCGATGGCGGCACAGTCACCCATCCCGCCAACCGTCACTCTCGCATCCCGTTCCAGCCCGATGCCGCAACCCTCGGCCACACCGGCCCCTACATTCACGCCGGCCCCCACGTTCACACCAACGCCGGCAGCAACACCAACCGCACTGACGGTCGTTGAAGCGCCAACCTGGTTTGCCGATGCGGTGGTGTACCAAATCTTCCCGCGCAGTTTCGCCGACTCAGACGGCGACGGCATCGGGGATCTGAACGGGATCACTCAAAAGCTGGATTACATCCAATCGCTGGGCGTGACAGCGATTTGGCTGACGCCACATTATCCCTCGCCGAGTTATCACGGCTACGACGTGGCCGATTACGTGTCGGTCAATCCTCAGTTCGGAACGTTGGAAGATTTCAAGCGCCTGGTCGAGGCGGTGCACCAACGCGATATGCGCCTGATCATCGATTTCGTCGCCAACCACACTTCAACGCAGCATCCCTTCTTTCGCGACGCTTACGGCAAACCGGACTCGGCCTATAGCAAGTGGTTTCTGTTCACCAATCCGGGCAACACAGCCTACGCCGGCTTTGCCGGCCTGCCGCACATGCCGGAGTGGAATCATAACCGCCCAGAAGTTGTGGACTACTTAATCGAGTCGGCTCTATTTTGGCTTGACCTGGGCGTGGACGGTCTGCGTTGTGATTACGCGAAGGGTGTGCCGTTCGCGTTCTGGCAAAAGCTGCGCGAGACGGTTAAAGCGAAGCATCCTCAGGCTGTGTTGCTGGGCGAAGTGTGGGACGGCAACGAACGTGTGTTGGCCGATTACTTTCGCAACGGTTTCGACGCGCTGTTTGACTTTCCTTGGCACGGCATGTTCAACGGCAACCCAGAGCGCGCAGGGGATGGCGTGCTGAACGGCGAGCGAGACGCCGGCTTTCTACGCGATCCGTATCGCGCGTTGCAGCGGGTCTATCTGCCTGGCGCACACATAGCACGCTTTGCATCGAACCACGACACCAACCGCATCGCGTCAGAAGTGGACGGCAACCTGGCGCAGATGAAGTTGGCCGCCGCCGCCGTGCTGCTGACGCCGGGGACACCGTTTATCTACTACGGCGAAGAAATCGGGATGCGCGGCGCGAAGGGGAACGGCGCCCCGTACTGGGACGAGTATCGCCGCGAGCCGATGGACTGGTATGCCGGTGAAAGCGGCCCGCTCATGACGAGCTGGTTCAAGCCGGCCGATCGATACAATCGGCCAAACGATGGCGTTTCGGTGGAGGAACAAGATAACGATCCAACTTCATTGCTCAACACCTATCGCAAGCTGACCGCGTTGCGCGCCGCGCATCCTGCCTTGCGGAGCGCAGACTTTGCGCTGCTCACGCAGGTCGAGGGCTGCCCGGCGTGCCTGGCGATGTGGCGTTGGTCAACCGATGAGGTGTTGTTTGTGGCGTTGAATTTCAGCGAGCGGCCGGCTGCGCCGGTGATCGACTTACAAAGCGCCCCGGTGCAAATCAACGGGCGCGGGCAAACGATTTGGGGAGACACTAGTGCGTTGGAAGCCTGGGGAGCCTTGGTCGTGCGCTGGCCGCGCTGACAATCATCCCCAGAAACGTCGCTGTCATGCGCCGTCAAACGGATTAACGTCGAACCGGCGCGCCGGCGACCTGCCCAGCAACTGCCAGTCGGCGAAATCGAGCAGCGCGCGCCAATCGGCCAGGCCGTGTTCATGCCCGCCGGCGCGATACCAGATGCCGATACGGTGTTCATGCCCCAGCAGACGATACACTTCGCGCGCAGCACGGTGCGTTTGAAAAGTGCCGCTTGGATTGGCCCACAGGTCGCCGAGTGCTTCTGTGCTGAGCAACGGTCGCGGTGCAACCAACGCTTTGACGAAGTGTTGATCGAACGGCAGTTCCTGCTCACGATCGATATATGCTTGAAGGCGCGGGCTGAACCAGTGCGGAAAGCAGGTCACGATGTCCTTGAGTGTCTCGCTGCCTGGCCCGCGAATCCGAAAGCATCCGGCGCCGCCACAGCCCGAATTGTTCGGAGCGGTGAGCGCGATGCGTTCGTCTGTCGCACCGGCCAACAAAGCCGCTTTGCCGCCACGAGAATGACCGGTTACAGCGATGCGCGCCGCATCGACATACGGCAGCGTACTCAGAAAATCGATGCAACGGTGATAACCCCAGGCCCAGGCAGCCAGCGCGCCATAGTCGCCGTTGGGATAGGCGCGATACAAGCCCAGCGTGCGTTCGGCGTGGGTGTGATACACATCGGGCACGATTTCTGTGCGGATGAACTGAGCCAGCACATACCCGCGAGCGAGCACTTCAGCAGCAATGTCGTCGCTTACAAATCCCCAGCAGCCGTCGCCGGTCAAGAGGACCGGCCAAGCGCGCCCCTCACCAGACGGCCTGAGCACATCCAGCAGGAAAGTCAAACTTCCATCCGGCCCTGCGCTGAGGCGATACTGAGCGTGAATGGCCTCGTTCAATCGCGAGAGAGGATGGCTGTGCAGCAACACGCCGGTTGTGGACGAAGCAGGGGGCAGCGCGCCATACTCGATCTCGATCGCCGCGAGCAGGCGTGGTCGATGCGCCCACCACTCGGCCGGCGTTGTGATGCGCCCACCATGGCCATCACTCAGCACGTCGGGCAGCGCAAGACTGGGTGTTGCGTGTTGGCTCATCACGGCTCCTCTACGAGATCGGCGCAGCAGATTAGGCCGGAATCAGGCTTTCGTAGTCGCGAATCGTGCCGCCGTCTCGACAGCACTCAATAATCCGCTTGCCCAGCGGGGCCAAGTCGAGTGTGTCAAAGTGATTGAGGCACTCTAGGAAGAAGCGACGCAGAATCTCAGCGCCCCGGTCATACGCTTCCTCGCCGACTTCAGGTTGCGTCTCGACTTGCAAGAACCAGTTGGCAACCGGCCGGCCTTCCACCTGCAACTGGCTGGGCGTGTAGCCCAACAGAGCGCAGCGCGCCGGCTTGAGTTGATCGGGCTTAAAGCGAGCACTGCCTCGGCGGGCCAGATATTCGCGCGCGATCCATTGCGGCATGAATCCCACTCTCCAAGCACCCACATGTTGATTAGGGCACAGGATATGGCGGGTACGTGTGTATTGCTGGAACTGTTCGAGCAGCAAGTTGGCCTGCTGCACACGCTTGCCGGTAGCGAACGGCCAATACGAACCGACGCCCTCGCTGGTCATGCCGGCAGTTTCTACAATGCTGGGATTGGCATGGCCGCGTGGCGAGACCAGCCGCCACAGCCAGGCCAGCGCCGGCGGCAGAATGTGAAATAGCCCCAAGATGCCATAGGTAGGGCGCTCGCGCGTGCAGGGGGGCGTGCGCACGCCGAAACTGCGAATGTCCACGGCAACCGGCTCATTCACAACATTCGGAATGATTGAACGGGGGATGATCACGCGCGGGTTTGGACACGGTTTTCCAGGCTCGTCCTGAATATGTTCCCAGATCAGCGCACGACTGCCGGGCACGGCATCGATGTTCAAAAACAAAAGGGGGTGTGGCGGTTGGGCGGTCAAACGCTCCAAGGCGATGTCGGTGCCATAGCGTTCGATGTGATTGACGCGCACGAACCAGGCCTTTTCTGCATCGGTGACAACCAATTTGTGATCAGCAGCCTGGATTGAGGGATGACACAACGCCATGTCGTCGGTCACCGGCTGGAGTTGACACGAGCGCGGGATCTCCAAATAGCGCTCTTCGCCAGAGAGGATGTTCACACCCAACAGCAAGCGCCCATCAGCCTCGCGATGCGCTTGTTCTAACATCTCACTCTTGCCGCCGCCGCTAGCTCCTTCATGCATGATGGTTACCACGTTGTCATAGGGGGTAACAACCTGTACCGTCGAGCAATGGGCGGTCACCCATCCCTCGCGCTCACCCACATCGATCAACACCCCATAGACGCCTTTCTTGGCGCTGGGGCCAGGGTACAGATTGTAGGAGAACATCTCATGCAGCTCGTGTAGCCGGTTGTGGACGACCACCTGCCTGCCCTTGAAGTAGGTGTGGCGAAAGGGTGGCGCCACGTAGATGATCGACTTGGCGCAGAAGTCATTTGGAAGCTCTTCCGGCGGGATGATGCCCTGGAGCATGGCCAAAGCTAAAGCGAAGAAGCCGGCGTTCGAGGGAGCAATCACCGCTGCATCCGGCCCCATGCCGCGCCGCCCGGCCACAAAACAAAATACTGTCAACGGCTGACAGGCCAGCCACTCAAACGTTTCCGCCCGCAGGCGGCTGAAATCAAATCCGAAGCGGGCCTTGAACGTTTGTTGATCGGTCGGGCCGTTATCGGCGACCACCATGCTGTCGGGGTCGCGCCGGCGCATGTAGGGTTCGGTGTAATTCACCGCCACGCCGTTGCGCACGCGGGCAACCGTGGCTTCGACCACTCTGCCCCGGCCGGGCACGTCGTAGGCGACTTCGTAATAGTTGCTCCCGGCGCCGCCACATGCTGCTTCGAGCAGCTCACTCACCGAGCCGGCTACGGTGACCTGCGGGCTGCGCTCCAGCAAGGCAGCGGCATCAGCCGGCAAATGGCGTTTGATCCGGTTCACGCTTGATCCTCCTGTGACTCATTGAGGGCGGATTCTAACGCGAAGCACGTTTAGGTGTGCACAAACATCCCCCCTGAGATGTTTAACTCGCAACCGGTGACGTGCGCGGCTTGCTCAGACACCAAATAGGCAACGCCTTCGGCAATATCTTCCACCGTCTCCAGGCGGCCCATGATCGCTTTGCTGTTCATCTCGCTCAGATAGGCAGCCCCGTCGCCGTGCGTCTTGGTGCGCAAATCGATTTCATTTGGAGTGGCCACCCATCCCACGGTGATCCAGTTGACACGAATCCGATCGGGGGCCAGCTCGCGCGCCAGCGTGCGCGTCATCGCTAACAAAGCTGCCTTGGATGTGGCGTACGCCAGTCGATCAAGCCAGCCGCGATATCCCATCGTTGAGCCGATGTTGACGATGTTTCCGCCGCCTTGTCGTCGCATGAAGGGAATCGCTTCGCGAGTGCATATCCAGGGGCCGCGCGTGTTGACTGCGAACACATGGTCCCACAACTCGGCCGACTGCTGGCCGGCCGGCTCAACCGGTGTGGCAGCAGCATTGTTCACCAAAATATCAATGCGGCCAAATTGCTCGACCGTTGCCCGAATCAATGCGACGCAGTCGGCTTCCTCACCCACATCGGCACGGACAAAGACGCATGGCGCACCGATGCTGGCGATCTCGCGCGTGACGCGCTCGCCATGTTCGACGCGCCGCCCCGACACCACCACACTTGCCCCCGCTTGGGCTAAGCGCCGTGCAATACCTTCGCCCATGCCACCGGTCGATCCGGTAACGACTGCCACTTTGCCTGTTAAGTTGCTCATGGGGGATATGGTAACAAACGAGAGAGCGGGAGAGTGCGAGAGGGGGAGAAAGGAATGGTTAAACTGAGGGCATGTGGCATATCTCTCCATACACCGTGAGGTGGACAACCCCCAGCCGCGATTCGTCGGGTTCGATGCCGCTAGGCAACGGCGATATCGGTCTCAACGTGTGGGTCGAACCCAACGGGGACTTGCTTTTTTACATTGCTAAAAGCGACGCCTGGAGCGAGGTAGGGCGGCTGCTCAAGATCGGTCGCGTCCGCATCCGCTGTGAGGCGCAACACATTGAATCGTTTCATCAGACGCTTGTGCTGGAAAACGGCGAGATCGCGATCCGGCTCAATGAGATTGATCTGCGTGTGTGGGTCGATGCACATCATCCTGCCGTGTATGTAGAAGCGGAGGCCGAGCATCCTTTCGTGATCGAAGCCGGCGTCGAACTCTGGCGCAACGCGGCACGTGAGATTTACGGTGACGAATTATTCAGCGCCTACGATCTCCATGACGCGCCCTATCCGGTGATTGAATCGGCCGATCGGGTGCTGAGCGAACCGAGTGTGGGGGGCGTGATGTGGTGCCATCACAACTCTCACTCGATGTGGCGTGATGCCATGATGTTGCAAGGGATGGACAGCCTGATCTCGCAGTTCAGCGATCCACTCTTGCATCGCACGTTCGGCGCGTGGCTGACCGGCGAAGGCTTTACAAGCCCAGATGCGTACACGCTGCGCTCAAGCGCGCCGCGCCGACGCCATCTGCTCACTGTTCACGTCCTGACGACGCACACAAGCGATGTGAACGCCTGGGCGCGTCAACTGATCGCTCAAGCGGCGCATACCGACACGATCGATCTTGGTGAGCGTCGCGCAGCGCATCAGGGATGGTGGCGTGACTTCTGGCAGCGCAGTTGGATCGTTGCTTCAGGGGATCAGGATGCCGAGACGGTCACACGGGGCTATGTCTTGCAGCGTTTCATCAGCGCTTGCGCCGGGCGCGGGGCGTATCCGATCAAGTTCAACGGTTCGCTGTTTACGGTGGACGCCGACGAGCACTGGAACGGGAAGCAGTACCGCTACAACGCCGACTTTCGCGCCTGGGGCGGACCATACTGGTTTCAAAACACGCGCTTGGCCTACTGGCCGATGTTGGCTGCCGGCGACTTCGATTTGATGCAGCCTCTGTTTAAGATGTACATGCAGGCGCTGCCGTTGTTGCAAGCGCGCACCAGGCTCTACTTCGGCCATGCCGGCGCATTCTTCCCAGAGACGATGAACTTTTGGGGCGGCTACGCCAACCCGAATTACGGCTGGGAACGCGCCGGCAAGCCGGCTCATCTGATCGACAACACCTACATCCGCCACTACTACTCGTGCGGGTTGGAATTGCTGACGCTGATGCTTGACTACGCGGCGTTCACCGAAGACGAGGCTTTCATCCGCAGCACGCTGTTGCCCTGGGCAGAAAACATCTTGACATTCTACGATCAACATTACCCGCGCGATGCCGGCGGAAAGTTGCACATGGCGCCGGCGCAGGCGCTGGAAACCTGGCAGCAGGTCATCAATCCCGCGCCCGACATCGCCGGCCTGCGCTACACGCTCAATCGGCTGGCCGATTATCGCCACCGCAGCGCCGTTCTGGACGGCGCGTGCGACCGCTTACGGGCTGCCGTGCCTGATCTGCCGATGCGAGATGAGAACGGCGCGCGCCTGCTGGGGTTTGCCGAGCAGGTGCTCGAAGAAGCGAAGAACATGGAGAACGTCGAGCTGTACGCCGTCTTTCCGTTCCGCCTGTTTGGAGTAGGCAAACCCAGTCTGGACCTGGCGCGCGCCACATTTGACCGACGGCACTATCGGCACAATCGCGGTTGGTGTCAGGACAGCATTCAGGCTGCTTGCCTGGGTCTGGAGAAAGCAGCGCGCCAAATGGTCGCTGCGCGTTTTGCCGTCAAACATGCCGGCAGTCGTTTCCCGGCCTTCTGGGGGCCGAACTTCGACTGGATTCCCGACCAGGATCACGGCACAGCCGGGATGATGACCTTACAGCTCATGCTGATGCAAACAGAGGCAAATCACATCTTCCTCGCGCCGGCTTGGCCCAGGGAATGGGATGTCGTCTTCCGCCTCCGTGCGCCCATGAACACCGTGGTTGAGGGGACGTTTGCACAAGGCCGGTTGCAGGCGCTGACGGTCACACCAGAGAGCCGGCGCGCGGCGATGATACTACCCGCTTAGAAGACAGCTCTCCCGCCGTGTGGCAAGCGGGAGAGCTGCCCCTTACGGCTTGAGCGCGATCGGCAAGTAGGCCCGTTCACCGACCTCAATGTAAAACGTCAAACTGTTTGCGTCGTTCTTGTACACAACCAGAGCCATCCGATCCGTTGAGCCGGTGTTCTGATAGACCAGCGTTTCACCCTGACCGCCACCGAAACTGTCGACGGTCACAACAGCCTGGCTGCGGCCCTGATACCAGGTAGTCGAGGTAGCGGGATCGGAGTCGAACAGCTTGAGGCCCACATCGGCTGAGCCGGATGTCGGCACGAGCCGGACGCGATGCCGCTGGTTCGCCGCGAAGTCGATCTGCCACAATTGCAACACCTCGCTGCTGCTCAGGGTATAAGGGCCGTAGCGGCCGGGCGAGACCAGCGTCTGCGTCGAGGTGACGAACTCAATCGGGTAACTGCCGCTGCCGGTCACGGTGTAGATTTCGGTGTAGTAGTTGCCGGCCGGCGCGTGATTGGCGTCCACAACGATGAAGTCCACAGGCATACTTGTGGTCGAGTCTTCGCGCAGGATGTAGTCGGCCGGATCGTCAAAGGCGGAGCTGCTGTAGAACGTCATGTCGTAGTTGGCGCCGGCCGGCATGCGGATGCCGGCTGCGTTCCAGCCCGGCTCGGCGTCGAAGACGAAGTATTCATGCGAGCGCGGCGGCGTGGTGAAAGACTGCTGCACGTCCGCGCTGAGCAGCCGATGCCCCAACCACCACGCAATACCTATGTATTCCTGCGCGCCGCTGAAGGCGAAGTCGGCGATGCGCAGGCTGTAGTTGCCGCTGGCGGGAGCAGTAAACTCGACGATCTCGTAGCTGTTGTAAATCGAGTTGGATGTGGCAATCACCGCCCCGGATGCATCTCTCACAGACAGGTCAATGTCAGCTTGCAGCGGATCGGTGCTGTAGTCGGCGGATGGGTTGGAGTCCCACGCGATGGCAGCGCGCACGCGCTGGCCCTGCGAGGCAAACACGGTGTAGGTGACCGGCAACGTGGCAGCCGTGTACGCGTTCCAATCCCACCAGCCCTTGTCCACCAGGTGGAACGCCGCGCGCATGTCCACCCCGCCCGCGCCATCCCGATCGCTGAGGCGGCTGTTTCCTTCGATGTTGTTGAGCGCGGTGGCCATGATAATCGCCTTGACAGCTTCAGGACGAACTTGCAGAAAGGCGTTGCGCTGCATCAGCAGCGCAGCCTGGCCGGCCACCATCGGCGCGGCATAGCTGGTGCCGCTGCCCACATTGGCGATCCACGGCGTGGCGGTGATGGTGCTGGTGATGCTGGAGCCGACGGCGGCCACTTCGGGTTTCTCAATGTTGGTAAATGGGTTGACGTAGCTGGAGCAACCGTTCATGGCATCATCGTCCCAGGTCAGCGTGTTCTGATCGGCGTAGTTGCCCACACTGATCACGTTGTAGCCGCGCGCCGGGCTGGTGACGCGCGCCGTGCCGCTCCCGCAGCCGTTGGCTTCGTTGCCGGCGGCCACCGTGACCGTGCTCCACATGTTGCGCACGATGTAATCCAGGTGCCGGTCGTGCACGTTGAGCGTGGTGGTGGCTGCATTGCCGCCCCAGCTATTGTTGATGACATCGTTGTTTTGCGTGATGGCCGCCCAGTCCATGGCAGCAGACAAGTTCGCGTCGCTGTAAGTGGTGGCATTGGCGCTGTAGAGGCTGACTCCCGGCGCGATGCCGCGCACCGTGGCGTGTGTGCTGCCCACCATGCCGGCAGTAGCCGTGGCGTGATCATCCACGTTGGTGTCGGTTGGCACGCGCGTCACACCGCTGAGGTAGGGATTGCTGAACTGCACGCGGCTGTCTTCCAGAATGGCGACTTCGATGCCGGCGCCGTTGTAGCCCCAGGTGTTGACGACGCTGGCCTTCTGAGTGGTCCTGGCCGATTCCATGGTGTCCTGGTAATCGTTCGGCCCGTAGATGGTGTCGATATCGTCGCGTTGCGCGAGCGCCAGGATTTCGGACTTCGGCAGCTCCACGTAGATCAGCGGCGCGCCGGGACTGACATACAACGCGGTGTAACCTCGCGCACTGAGTTCGGCCAGCACGGGCGTCTGCGCGCGCTGCGCCTGCTCGGCCAGCGCGAGGGTGTTCATCTGCCGGGCAAGGGCGATCGTCGCAGCAGCAGGGTCGGCTGCTGCGCTGGGCGCAGCAGGCAATTCGAGTTGAGCGACGGCAGAGCGTCCTTCTTCGCCGCCGGCCGCGTTGGGGTGGGCGGGTGGGCGCGCGGCGTCGGGCGCGCGGATTCGGGCGCGCCGGCTTCTGCGGCGCCGGTTTCATGGCCGGTGTTGGGCGTGTGATTCATCTCGGGGCGCGCCTGTGGCCGGATGTCGGCCTTGAGCCAAAGGCCGACCACGATCCGATCCTCATCTTGCATTGTTCCAAGACGATCCAGTAGATGGGGATGCAAACGGCCGTAGCGGGCAGCGTATTCAGCGCGCCAGAGCTGGCGCACTGCATCAAATGTGAGAGAGCTGCCATCGGCATCTATACCGACGCCGTAGAGATCGCCGGTCTGGCCGTCTTCAACTTTCGCTAATACAACCTGCTGCCCGGAAAGCGGCAAGGTCACTTCAGCCAGATCGGCTACTCGCAACCGCGCTAGGGGACGGTTGAAGGTATGCGCTGCTTGTTCTAGCACACGCACGTGCAACGGTTTCTCATTTTCGGCGTTCAGACGCGGGCTAGAGATCGGCGCCAGGGCAAATACCACGATAAGCGACATCCACGTGCGAAAACGCAAAAGAGAACGGCTCATAAACTGACCTCAACTGACCTCCTGAAAAGACCGACTGCTACAAACAACAGCGTCAACGGACGATGACTTCCAGGCGTTGCAACGCCCGGCCCTGTTCATCTTCAAAGAGGCATGTGCGAACAGCGCCTAGGGTCTCGCGAGGAATCGTTGCCAGCACAAATGGGAGTGTGCTGGCCGGCTCGACGATCTGCTGTGCATCTGGCGCAACAACAGACACAGTGACCGTCAACTGCTCGGCTTGTAACTGAACCTGAGGGATATCGACACGATAGCCGCTGCTGCCTTTCTCGCCGGCGAATGCCAGAATGACAACTTGGCCGGCGGCGGCGGCTTGCCGGCCGACATCCCACGCCGACTGCGGGATACGACCTGCCAGCTCATCCCACGCTTTGAGATCAGTGATCAGCGTGTAGATCGGCTCCGATGGGGTATCGCCTAGCGGCGCAGCTTGCAACAACACGCTCACAGGGATAACAACAGACCGCATGGAAGCGACGCCGGCTTCTGTGGTCTGCGTGGGCGGCACAGGCAGCGGCGGGCGAAAGGCGCAAGCACTCAATCCAACCGCGATAAAAAGCACCATTGGCAGGAGCAGCCCACCTACCGTGCGTCGGTGCAACGGGCGAGGCATAACCTCACCTCCTTGAAGAAAGGTGCGAGCCGATTACAGACACCTGCACGAAGAGTGTGTCGCTGGCAGGGCGTCACAGCGCAGCGTGTCGTAATTATAGACGCCCGGACAAGCGGATCGGTTGCAGTGAGTAGTGAGCGATGAACGACACATGAAGAGAGGCCGGCCTGTTGGGCTGCTACATATGATGCAGATAGGGTTGGATACGTTCCCACACCCGATCGATCTCACGCAGGTCATCTGTCGTGAGCGGATGCGCCTGCATACGCATCCGGTTATTTTTGAAGATGCCGCGCCGCACCATGATCTCCTTGCTAAAGGCCATGCCCAGCATCCCTTCCAGCACCAACCCCGGCAACACCTTCTCGAACAGGTCGCCGGCTTCGTTCAGCCGGCCGACCTCCAAAAAGTTCCATATATCCTGCACGACATCACAAAACTGGCAGGCGTGGATGCAGCCTTTTGCGCCGCGCGCCCATTCAGTGATCAGATAGCGGCCGCCCACGCCGCCCATCACCCCGTGCACATATGGACTGTTGCGCGCCACCAGCGCGCCGATCATGCGTGGGCTGGGTTCAACTTCTTCCTTTATCCAACTGACATGCTCGATCTCTTCGCATAGTTTCACCAACTGATCGGTCGTCAGCGACACAATGCCGGCGTTCTGAATCCACACCGGTATGCTCACTGCATCCGAGATGGCTTGGTAGTAGGCGAAGATCACGTCCCAGTCTGGACGCAGGGCATAGGGGGGCATGGCGATCACACCGTCGGCGCCGATTTCCATGGCATAGCGAGCATAGCCGACAGCGAGCGGGGTGTTTTCAGCAGCCACATTGACGATAACCGGGATTCGACCTTTGGCTTGCTCGACGGGCACACGCATCATCAGCCGGCGCTCATCTTCTGACAAAGCCATGAATTCACTGACCAGCAGAGGCGTCATCAGCCCACCCACGCCGGCCTGCACGCAGAATTCCACTTCAGCGCGCAACACGTCTTCATCGATACGATCCTGATTGTCGAAGGGAGTCATTGGAATGGCAAAACTGCCTCGCCAGTTGGGAATGGTCATGGGGAACTCCAGATAGGGATGCGTGACTCGCCGACGCAACTGTTTAGACGACGGCCTGAATCTCTTTCAGCGTGCGTTCGTAGACTTCGAAGTGTTCACCCTCGGCTTCAGTGGGATCGACATACTTAAAAAACATTGCCTGCTCGGGATGATCGCCGGCTAAAATGCGCCGGCTGCGTGTGAGTACTCCGCTTGGATCGTGCCATTTGACTTCACCCATTTGCAGCAGGACGTACTGACCGGCGTAGCGGCGCTCGAGTTCGTGACGCATCTCGGCATAGCGCAGCCCCTGCTCGGCAGTTGTGCGGCGCCAACTGATCACCGTCTCTCGCGAATCGGTGATCTTGGCATGAAACTCGGCCACCGGCGCTTGCACTTCTGACACAAAGTCGATTTCCTGCAGGTTGACTGCGCCGAAACCGCTCTCAGCAGCAACTTTGAGCGCATTACGGTCGCGGTGAAAGGGCGGGGTCAGCCAGTCGGCTTGTGGGTCATGACCCATGAGATGCGCGCCGCAAGCATCTGTGGCGATGACGTGATCGCCAGCAATCAACACATTGCCGATGCGCGGGTGGTCACCCGGTCCCCATTCCTCGCCGGCTTGGCACACTGTGCCGTCCAAGATGTTCAGCGCCGGATTGAGGATGCGGCCAATATCGGCCAACATATACGGCATACGCACGAGATGATGGTAGTAAAAGCGCGGCCGGCCCAGCGGTTGAGTGGGCATCAGACCGAACAGATTCTTCAGGCACAGCGTTACGCCCATAAAGGCATGGCTCTTCAACTTCTGTACGGACACCACTGCATCCGCTTCGGCGATCGCAGCATGTAAGGGATAGCGCCTGAACATTAACCCGCCGCCCGGCGTGTCGTACCAACGCACCGCGCCGACGTTGCCGTTCACGTATTCCACGCCGAATTCGTTCAAGATATGCTTGATCTGAGTTGTCGAATTGGGCGCAGCGCCGGAATAGACCTGATAAAAGCTCACATCCACTACGACGATCTCGGCGCTGGTGCGCTCGCGCAATAGACGCAGCGTCGCGCGCACCACTTTATCCGTTACCAGTTGCTGGCGCTGTCCTTCATAAAGCACAACCGCTCCGTTCATCTTGTCCTGGTTGAACTTGATCGCAATGCGCCGAGCATGACGGAGCTTATCCCAGGCGTGTTGCAAAGGGTCAGTTGCTCTCTTCAGGGCAGCGTAGACTTCCTCATCTGTGGCGCGATAGTCACAGTGAACGGCGCGCACGTGAAAATTTCTCGTTCTGTCCAACACAGACATAAGCCCCAACCTTCCTTGCTTAGAGTACATGGCACAACCGCTGTATTGTAGTCCTCCTAACAAGTCCAAGTAGAAGCTAAGGGAGGAGTGGCTAGGTCGAAAACATACGTGTTTGGGAACAGCTCAGCTCTCAGCCCCAGCCGGCGGAAAGAAAAAGTCACTCGGCACGGTCTTCTATCCACGAGCAGGTATTCCCAAGCAACTCTGGGGCAGCAGCGCATGATCTACATCGTTACACTCGTTGTGAAATGCATCTGTCATTCAAAGTGTTTTGAAGGCATCCCAAACAGGTCGCTTACAAGGAATGGTCGTTTGCCCACAGGTTATGCCGGACTTATCCACAACTTTGCACACAGCAAACCGGGAATCTTAAAACTCGGTCCATTTTTAAGGTTGGTTTAAGTCTGGCTCTTGATTGCACCGACCGGCTGCGTAGAATCCAAGCCCCACAGCACTGATCGGCAACCGTCCGCGACCGTGCTTGAACCACACTACGGCCTGACTGTGACGGCAGGAGGGGAGCTGTGCGCCTGTGGGATACTCGAATCGACACGTGGAGTGAGTCATGAGACCAGAAGAAGCCTGGCAGTCCGCCCTTGGAGAGATCGAGGTCAGTGTAGGGCGCGGCAGCTACATGACTTGGATCAAATCGGCCCGTCTGGTGACATACGAAGACGGCCAGTTCGTGATCGGCGTACCGAACGGTTACGTCAAAGAATGGATGGAACATCGCATGTTGGGCCAGTTCAAGCGCCTGCTGTCCGAGCGCATGGGTCGGGGGGTAGATGTGTCGTTTGTGCTGGTGACACAGCAAGGCGCTGTAGCGCCGGCGGTACAACCGGAAACCATGCCGCCGGCTGTGTTTGCCGGCGGCACAAGCGATCGTTCGACATCTATTCAGCCATCCGCTCGTCAGTCCGGCGCTTCGAATGGGGCGTACAGTGATGGTCTGAATCCACGCTACACCTTTGCCACGTTTGTCGTTGGCTCCGGCAACCGCATGGCGCACGCGGCCGCCATGTCGGTAGCAGAAATGCCGGCCGATCGATATAACCCGCTTTTCCTGTATGGCGGCGCCGGCCTGGGTAAAACCCATCTGCTGCACGCCATCGGCCACGAAGCACGTCGGCGCGGCCTAAGCTGTTGCTATGTCACGTCCGAAGCTTTCATGAACGAGCTGATCGTGGCCATTCGCAACCAGAGCACCGAGTCCTTCCGCAACAAATATCGCCTCGTGGACATGTTGCTGATGGACGACGTACAGTTCATCGCCGGCAAAGAGAGCACGCAGGAAGAGTTCTTTCACACCTTCAACACACTGTACAGCGCCGACAAACAAATTGTGCTGACCAGCGACCGACCGCCCAAAATGATGGTCACACTCGAAGATCGCTTGCGCAGCCGCTTTGAGTGGGGGTTGATGGCAGACATTGCACCGCCCGATCTGGAAACCCGCATTGCCATTTTGCAAGCCAAAGCTGCTCAGCGCCAGGCCAACCTGCCGCAGGACGTGATCGAGTTCGTCGCTCGGCAAATTCAGAGCAACGTGCGCGAGTTAGAGGGCGCCCTGACTCGCTTGATCGCCAGCTCTGAGATGACAGGCCGGCCGATTACGGTGCAATTTGCTCGTGATACGCTCGTAGATTTGGTCGGCCGGCGCGCCCACATCAGCCCGTCGCAAGTCATTGAGACGGTGGCCAAATACTACAACATCTCCGTTCAAGAGATCGTCTCTTCTTCGCGCAGCAAAGAGCTGGTACAGCCGCGTCAGGTGGCCATGTACCTGGTGCGTCAAGAGACGGATGCTTCCCTGCCAGAGATCGGCGCACTCCTAGGCGGCCGTGATCACACCACCGTCATCCACGGCATTGAGCGCGTGAAAGAGCGCTTGGAAAGCGAAGACCAGCTCCGTCGCGATGTGATGAGCTTGCGCGAGCAGCTCTATCTCAACATCACGGCGTAGACCGAATAGGCGATTCCGTGTTGCGTTGGTCTAGGCCAGCGCGTCAATCTGCGCCGCCAGATCAAAATCCTTATCGGTCAACCCGCCGGCATCGTGGGTGGAGAGAGTCAGCGTCACGCGACGATACGCGATCAAGATGTCGGGATGGTGATTGGCTGCCTCGGCCAACCAGCCCACCGCATTGACGAATAATAGGGCTTGCTTAAAGTCGGCCCATTCGAATGTCTTAGTGATGGCGCCGGCTGTATTCAACGTCCAACCGCCGGCTTCGGCTAATCGTGCACGGACGCGTTCAGGGCTTAGTTTAGTCATCGCGCGCTCCAATCGCAGAGTGATTTACGCAGAGTGATTTATTCGGGCTTCGACTCCGGGCGCTCCTCCGGCCGCTGTCCTAGGCGATTGTTGATGTCCTCGTTCATTTGCTCAATGCGCGCTTCGACTTGATCTTTGAAGCGCGCCAACGCTTGAGAGAAAGCGTCGGTTGCATCGACTAACTCATCGGCCAATTGCGCCGGCGACTTAAGATTGATGCCATCGACCACCCGGCCGGCGGGTTCGATGCCGATAAACTCTCCATCGGCGCTGCGTCGGGCGCGGCGCACACCGACAATGGCATCGCGGTTCAGCGGGCCGTAGATGTGCGGGAACAGGACCTGGTCGGCGTCAGCAGGCAGGACGCCGAACTCGGCGACTGCCTCTGGGGGTGCGGCCTGGTCTTGGCTGCGCGGAGCCGGCGGCTCCCAACGCAGTTCAGAGGTCACTTTTGTCTCGTCGATCTCCAGCACGACAAACTCACCCGCTTGAGAGCGATACAAGGCGTTGGCGACACGCACAAGCATGTCCTCGCCGGCAGTGCAGTGGATGAATCCTTCCTTCTGCAACGACTCAGGCGCATAGGGCCGGTCGGGCGGCAATCGGCTCCAAATTTGCTGAGAGACCAGGTGCAAAATCATGTCTTTTGCTTTGTCGGCTCATCGGGGTCGAGGACGGCCGGCGTGACAGCTCCGCGCCGGGCGACGGCAGCCATGACAATGCTGACGCCGTACAACACAAACAGAGGAGCCATGACGATGCTCATGTTGATCGGGTCAGGCGTTGGCGTGATTAATGCTGCTAGAACGGCGATGAACAGCACAGCGTAACGCCACTGCTTGGCCAGGACGCGCGCCGTGATCACATTGAACTTGGCCAGCACAAAGATGACCATCGGCATTTCAAATGCCACGCCAACCCAAAACAAGACGCCGGTGACGAATGGAATGTAATCGTCAGCGCGCAGTTGGACTTCGAATACATCGGTGTTGATGGTGGTGAGAAAGCCGATTGCCGGCGGCAGCATGATAAACCAAGCAAACGCCGCTCCCAGCACAAATAGAAAGGTGGCCGTCGGCACGCCGATCAACACCCATTTCTTCTCGTTCGGCAACAGGCCGGGCATGACAAATGCCAAGATTTGGTAGATCACCACGGGCATCGCCAGCGCCGCGCCAAACGTCAAAGACACCACGAAGGTGTTTGTGAGCGTCTCCGTCGGCGCAATCGTCACGATCTTGTTGCCATACGGCAGAATCAGCAGATGCAGAATCTGGTTGGAGAAGATCAATCCGAACACTGCGCCGATCACGATCGCGATCACTGCCTTGAACAGCCGCTCGCGTAGCTCGCTCAGGTGTTCCAGTAAAGTCATCCCCTCTTCTTCAGGGGCTGGTTTTGCGTTCACTTGCTCGGCCATATTCGTTATTATCGCAGTAATCGACAGCCGAGCGTGTCGATCGTAAAGATTAGCGCCCCGATCGGCTTTATGGGGAGTCATGGCCGGCTGTTGGCCAGGCAGTTAGGCGCATACGTGGCTGTATGCGCATCACACCTGCATCCAGGGATTATCTTCGTCCAGCGCATCCGCGCGCGGCGCACGGCCGAGCTGCACCCAGGGATTGTCTTCGGTCAGGGGTGGCGCCTTGGATGGAAGGGTCGTGACAGACGCAGCAGACAAGGCAGGTTGTGCGGATGCGCTTATCGCTTGTGAGGGGGCAACATCTTGCGGAGCGCTGTAGGCCGGCTTCAATTCAGAGCCGTCGAACGGCGAGAGAGAAGTCTGTGCGCCGTTTGTGGGCGGCAACGCTGCCGCTTCTGCTTGAGGCAAAGAAGATGGGGCCGCCGCAGTGACGGTGTTGGTAGATGGACTTGGTGCGGGGCTGCTCGTCGGCACTCGGGCATCGATGGTGATGGGCTGAATCGCGGTGCGCAAATCGGCGGCATCGCGAATTTCGGCCAAATCGCGGCGCAGCTCGTCGGTCACCTCGCGCAAGACCCGGATTTCTTCCTCAAACGGGGTTAACTCTGTGCGCAGGTCTTGAGCAAAGCGCACGTAAAAATCGCGCATCTTGCGCACAGTTCGGCCGGCCTGTCGCATCAGGCCGGGCAAACGCTCTGGCCCAAATACAAGCAAGACCAACACCACAATGATGAGAATTTCCAGCGGTCCAAAGTTGAGAATGGTTCCGCTCATGGTGTATCCTCGCCGGCAGAGGCAAGAGAAAGTTTGGTGATCGCTGCACCCAGCGCGCCGTTCACGAATCGCGGCGACGTATCGCTGCCATATTGCTTGGCGATTTCCACAGCTTCGTTGACGGCTACTCGCGCCGGCACAAGGCCGGCCCGCATTTCATACACAGCCACACGCAAGATGTTGCGGTCAATCGGCGACAGGCTGCTCACCGGAAAATCGGGTGCGCACTCAGCGATAAAGCAGTCTAAATCGGCCAGTTCTTGCACAACCCCGCTTACCAAGCGGATGGCATAGTCCCGCACCGCGACTTCATCGAGCGAATGGTGCGAGCCGGCAGCCCGTTCATCACCCTGCTCGCCGACCCGCTCAGCGGCCCGTTCGCGCAGATGGCGTTGCAACACCTCGCCGGCCTGATGATGGGCGGTATCCACTTCATACAGCACTTGCAACGCTACAACACGAGCCTCGCGCCGGGCTTTTGTGGGCGCGAGACGGGAGCGCAATTTGCCGGATGTCGTCGTCATGACGCGGTTTGCACATCTTCAATCGTCACATCGACCGAAGCCGTCTCAATGCCTACGATCTCCGCGATGGCGTTGGCAACATTAAGTTGAATTTGTCGGGCCAACTGAGTAAGTGAAATGTTCGAGGCAGCAATAATGTGGACGCGGATATGCGCGGCGCCGTTTTCGATGGAGGCAACGATGCCACGGAGCGAGTGTTTCCATGCGCGTCCGGCAGTGCTCACGCTGCTTGACGCGGCCTGACCGCTTTGGCGCGCCTCATCTTCCACCAGCCTCAACACGCCGGGCGTAGCCAGCGTCGTGATGCGCGCCACTTGCAACACAACTTCAGGAGAAATGGTCACCTTGCCGTTCATGGGTACTTTCCACATTCGAATGTGACCGGCCCTATGCAGTGAAGGCTGTGTTGTTGCTCATCGCTCATTGCATGACCAGGCCGCCGTCTACCGACAACACAGCGCCAGTGATAAATGCAGCCTCATCGCTGGCAAGAAATGATACCGCACACGCCACTTCTTCCGGCTTACCAAAACGACCCAGTGGCGTCAGTTTAATGGCTGCTTCTTTTTGTTCTGCCGTCAGTACGTCGGTCAGAGCAGTAGGAATAAACCCCGGCGCAACGGCATTGACGGTGATGTTGCGCGAGCCTAACTCTTTGGCCAGTGATTTGGTGAAGCCAATCACGCCGGCCTTGGCGGCGGCATAGTTCGTTTGGCCGGCCTGGCCGGCCAGCCCCACCACCGAGGTGATGTTGATGATGCGCCCACTGCGCTGGCGGATCATCTGGCGCACGACTGCCTTACAACAGTTGAACACGCTCTTCAAATCAGTGTCGATGACCAAGTCCCAATCCTCCTCTTTCATCGACATCAACAGCGTGTCGCGGGTCGTGCCGGCGTTGTTTACCAGGATGTCTACTTTGCCCCAGGCGTCGGTGGCAGCCTTTACCAGAGCCATGGCTTCATCCATTTTGCTCACATCGGCCTGCACGGCGATCGCTTTGCCGCCGGCTGCTTCGATTGTTTGAACGACTTCCTGGGCTGCGCCCGCGCTGGCGTTGTAATTGACGACGACAGCAGCGCCACGCGCAGCCAAATCGATGGCAATCGCACGACCAATTCCGCGCGACGCGCCCGTTACGATTGCAGATTTGCCTGTCAGATTCATTGTGGTTTGAAAGGTCTGGTTCAGATTGACACGTGGGCCGGCTTCTCTGTAATTATCTACCTGCCCTCACCGTTGGCCCCTCTTCCGATAGGAGGGGAGAAATTACACGGATTTTTGCTGTTTTCGGCAGCGACATCACCGATGTGTGGGCACTTCCCTCTCCCTTTGCAAGAGGGTTAGGATGAGGGTCGATCGTTACTGCACGCTAAGCCTGAAGCTTCAGAATAGACTCAACCGATGGCGCGTGTTTCGACATCCCCAGCAATCCGTTTGATGAGATTGACCAACACATCCTTTGGGCCGATCTCGACAAAGGTCGTCACACCTTGCTCACGCATCCACTGTACGCTCTCCGTCCAGCGTACCGGCGCGGTCAACTGAGCACACAGTTCGGCGCGAATGTCATCTGGGTGGGTGATCGGACGGGCGCTGATGTTGGCCACTACCGGCACACGCGCTGGGCGAAATGGCGTGTTGGCTACCACCTGGGCAAACTCATCGCTGATGCCGGACATCAACGGCGAGTGGGCTGCGATGCTGACAGCCAACGGCACAACCCGCTTGGCGCCTTGTGCTTTGGCAGCAGCGCCGGCGGCAGCGACCGCCACTTTGTCTCCTGAGATGACCACCTGACCGGGACAATTGTCATTAGCCACTACGACGCCGGGGGGGTGAGTACGGCTGGCCTCGGCGCAAATCTCGCGCAAGGTGTTGGT
The DNA here is from genome assembly GCA_025056895.1 of Thermoflexales bacterium. Lineage (GTDB taxonomy): Bacteria > Chloroflexota > Anaerolineae > J036 > Brachytrichaceae > Roseilinea. Next base: position 24,843 of record JANWVJ010000008.1, on the reverse strand, counting down.
GTCTATTCCGATCACGGCAGCCATGCTGCCGGGCTGGCGTTCTCCGGCCAGCTTCATCAACCGGCCACGCTCGCGCGTCAAACGGACGCCGTCTTCAAGGGTCAGCGCACCGGCTGCGCACAACGCGCTCAATTCCCCTAGGCTATGGCCGGCGACAAAGGCGGGAGGCTCTATTTCACCCGATAGCTCGACCGCCGCCAAGGCTGCCATGCTGTGAGTGAAAATGGCCGGTTGCGTATTGAGTGTGTCGTTCAGAGCAGATTCCGGCCCCTCAAAGCACACCTTCGAGAGCGCAAATCCCAGCGTCGCATCTGCTTGTTCGAAGATACTTCTTGCAACCGGCCGTAAACGCGCCAGATCGCTGCCCATGCCTACGAACTGCGATCCTTGACCGGGGAAGACGTAAGCTGTGCTCACGACAAGCGTCTCGCAGAGTTACTTTTTGTCTTTGCCGGTTTCGATTGCCACGACTTCTCGGCCGCGATAGTAGCCACACGATGGACACACCACGTGGGGCGGTTTCATCTCGCCGCAGTTATCACATGCCACCAGTTGAACCGGCGTCAGGGCATGATGGGCGCGGCGGCGGTGCGTGCGGCCATAGGAGAACTTACGCTTTGGCAGTGGACCCATATTGAACTACTCCTTCAGACATCAATCACGCGCCTTACCGGCGCGCTTGGATCAGGTTGATATCAATTCAATTGAGCGAGGGGCAATTGTATCCTAGTTGGAGGGGAGGATCAAATCCACGCCGATCCAATTTCCGGCGAAGCTGTCATCGAACAGAGCACCCCCTACAGAGGTTTGGAGTGAACCACCGCTCGTGCTCCCGTCTTGCCAAAGAACGCACCGGCAGTGATCGCCACGGGGGAATGAGGCAGCAACTGTCGCCGGCTCATGGGGCGGTCAATTGCCGTTCGGCTTGTGCAGTCACTCCCGTGGCCAGCATGAACACAAAAGCCAGATCGACCAAGAAGAATGCGTGATCGACTAAGCCATGCGCCAGCATGGCTGCCAGCAAGCCAAGCAGGCCGATGGCTACCGGCTCCAAGTCAGGCGCGCTGAGGCGTGCCGCGCGAACGAGGCGAAGGGCGCTGGCAATGGCCGCGCCGATCATTATTAGCCCGGCAGCCAGTCCTGCCAGACCCAGGCGCGCTGCAAAGTCCAAGGCGATGTTATGCGGATGGGACAAGTTCGGCTCTTGCCAGGCAGCCGGCAAGATGTAAAAGCCGCGATAGGCATATAGAAAGTTGTCCGGCCCAACGCCAAACACAATATGATCGCTGATCATGCGCAACGCGCTTTGCCATAGGTTCACACGGAAGAAGCCCGTACCGCGCGTCAGATCGAGCACATGCTCGAAGCGGGTGCCCGCTACCAGCGGCTGAGCTGCGCCGCTCACCAACACCAATAGCCCGATCAGAAAGATGCCGGCCAGGGCAAAGCCGATACGCCGCCAGCGCCCGCCGGCAACCAACAGCACGGTCAACACTGCAGCCGGCACGCCTAATGCCAGCGCCCCACGCGACGCGCTGAGCACAATCGCCAGCGTGATCGGTACGACCGCCAGACCGTATAACACCCGCCGCAGGGATCGACCGTCATTGAAGTTTGTGCCGGCGCGCGGCGCAATCAGCGCAACGGCTATCAGCACCGCGAACGCGCGCTCCAGATACAGTGCATCATTATTCGGCGATCCGAAGATACTTCGAATGCGCGGAAAACCGAATTCGGCAGAGAATGTGTTGCCTTGTGCGTAGTTGAACAGGCCGATCCCCGCAATCGCCAGCGCACCGAGCACAAAGCCGTCTAACACGCGCCAGATCACCTCTCTTTCAAAGCGGGTCGTGCGCAGGATCGCGTATACCAGCGCCGGCTCAAGGATCACAACCCGCCACTCGCGAAACGCCTCTACGCGAAATTCAGCTTGCAGAGACGACACCAAGGCCACGGTGACGACTGCCACAACGCCCCAATCGAGCGCACCGAGCGCCCGCAGGTTCAGGCGAGGACGAGCCACACGCCAACGATCGATCTGCTTGGGGATCACTCGCACGGCCCACGAAACCAGGCACATGAGGGTGAGCAATTCGGCCATGGAGAAGGCACGTTCAAACAGACGTTGAGGCAAGATGTAAAAGGGGATGAAAAATGCCAACAGCATCAAACCTGTGTCCAGCCGCACGAGCACGAACACAAACAACACGGCTAATGCCACAAGGCTGATGACAAACACCGGCGACCAAAACGCAACTGCCGAGACCAGACCGCTGATGACAACATGGGCCGGCGCGCCGAGCGTGCGCCAAGCCTGCGCTGCGTCTTGCGCCCATGTCAGCGATGACGTCACCCATACGATGAGGCCACTCACAATCGCCTGCCAAGTAAGCGGCCGGCCTTGCGCGGCGAGGCGGCGCATCACGGCACGAATCCACGTCGGCCAATCCGCGCGCGGTGCACTCCAGGCAATCATCCCCAAAGCCGCCAGTCCGATCAAGACGGCAACCGACTGCGCCAACACAAACGGTCCAGCGCGGTCGGCGGACGTGCTGCTCCAGCCGATTAACGCCCATTGGTTCCAGCCGCGATCAATCGTCAGTTCGGCGGTATGCGGGCCAGGGCCTAGCCCCTCTGCAACTGGAATGACATCGATGGCCGGCCGCAAGTCGGGCGAGGTCATGATCAGATAGGCGCCTCGTTCTTCAACCGGCAACAAGTTGGCCGGCCGGCCATCGATTTGGACAAAGGTGTATGCGCGGTAGTTGTCGCGCCGCACGATGAGCGCCAGGGCATCACCGTTAAAGCGGAAGACCACGCGCGCATCCGGGCGCTGAGGAATATCTGCCCCTAGCTCGCCGAAGCGCCAGCCCTCTGAAAAGACGGCTAGTGGGTTTGGCACGTAGCAGACGCCGCCGGCAACGGTTATCGGCGTCACAAACCACTGTGGGCGTGGAGCCAGTTGCGCTTCTTGCAGGGCATCGACGAAAGCGGTGTACACCGGCCGCGCCTGCCCGTGCCGGTCGATGAGAGCAAATCCCCATCGCGCATCTTCTGGGTGCGCAAGGGGTTGCAGTGTTTCGATGAACATCGCGCCGACCCAGGGCCACTCTTGCGCGACGCGACGCACAGCGCGCCGGGTGTAGTCGGCCTGTTCTGCCTCGGTAGTGTTGCCCCAGATCGACGGCTCGCCTTGCCAGCCGGCGGGCAGCGCATTCCAGCCAAACTGCGTAAACCAGATGGCTTTGTCGGCGTCGCCATGAGCAATCATTTCCTCGCGCAGCAACACGACGTGCGAGAAATTCAGCAAGCCGGCGTCCACGCGGCGGTCTTCAGGGGGAAAGTCAAAGCCATAGGGCTTGGCAGCGACGATATCGAATGCGTCGCGCCCGCCCAGCTCGTATAGCCGACGCAGATATAGCTGGGCTGCGGGATTGACAAACCCTCTCTCAACGGTTGGAGCCAGCGCAGCTAATGCGATCAACGCATTTGGATTGACGGCATGAATAGCGCGGCGCGCCCCACGCAGCATCTTAAGATACAGTTCAGGGTTGGCCAAATTGTCGCCCCATGCAGACAGCAAGTTGGGTTCGTCCCAGATTTGGTAAGCCAGAATAGGCGACCGATCAGAAGGCTGCTCTTCATAGCGCGCGGCAAACGCGCCGGCAAACCGCGCAAAGTCGTTTGGATCGGCCGGAGGTTGGGTCTCGCCGGGCAGAAACTGATCGGAACCGGACGGCAGGCGCGCCCAGGCCGGCGTTGTATAGAAAACAACCAGCACACGCATGTTGTGGCGTTGTAGGGCGGCGAGGATGCGATCGGAGGCCCGCCAATCAAACATGCCCCGCTGCGGCTCAAGATCGCTCCAGCGGAAAACTTGCCGCACCGATTCGATGCCCCGCGCACGCAAATCGGCCAGCCGTTTGTCCAGCGTGAGGTCGTCATACTGCTCTAGGGCCGCGTTGACGCCGAGACGCAATGACTCGGCTCCGCGCGCCGGCAGAGGAAATCCGGCGGGCGCGCCTCGCAACTCGGTTGCCTGTGCGCTGTGCACGGCATAGAGCGCGCCGGCAGCCAACAAAGCCACCATCAGGCCGACGGCAGACAGAAGACGATAGCGGCTCACGGGTTGTGCTTGCATCGACGGTCATAGAGGATAACTCACCCCGACTCGGCAAGGCATCTGTGAGACATGAATGATCTGCTTGCGCGTCTCTCTGCCCGCGTGGCAAGCGGCGAGGCAACTCACCTCGTGTAGGATGAGAGGATCGATGCTAGTTGCGCTGATCGAGCAACTCGTCGAACGGCCCCATAGAGAACTTGATGTCGCCGTATAGAAATTCGTGCTCGGCCAGCGCCTTAGCTGCGGCGCCGGCAATTTCAGGGTCTTTCGAACGGGCGGCTGCGTCGAGGGCTTTCTTCGACTCTTCGCCGCCGATTTGACCGAGCGCGCGGACGGCGGCGCGGCGCACTTCCGGCGTTGGATCGTCGATGAGCTGGATGAGAGTTGGCACCGCTTCGCGCAGCTCTAACTCGCCGGCAGCGCGGGCAGCTTCTCGACGCATGGCCGGCGCGACGCTGGTTAATTCATGAAGCACGACGTGTTGATATCGTCGATCATTGCTGCGCCCCATGCTGAAAACGGCGCTGATGCGTAGCGGCAGATAGTCCGAGGCGTACGCGTCGCGGATGCGCAAGTCTACTTCGTCATTCGACACATACGCCAACGCACGCAGGGCAGCCCGACGGGCGCGCGAAGTCTCGGTCGAGCGGAGTAAGGCGCCCATCAGCGCGGAATAGACCTGCTCCGTGCGTCGTCGGCTCAGCTTATCCATCACACCCAACAGCATGTACTGACCGAGGGCTGTAGCCGCTGCTGCCCGCACCGCATCAGATGGATCGCTGCGCAACAGAATGACGAACAGGTCAATCAATTCGATGCTTTCGTCTTCGCTCAGGCCTTTTACGGCAGCCAACCGCACGCGTGGCTCAACGTCACTTAAAAGAAAACGAAAGATCGACCCAAAGTCCAGCCGCACATCGACGCGCGCCATCAAGCGCAACTTGGCCGCAATATAAGCGCGCCGATCGTCGTTCAGTTTCGGCCAGGTTGCCTGCAACCTGTCTAGTTCGGCATCGGTCAGTCGATCGAGCACTTTCAGCACGCGCGAAGGAATGGGCGTCTCGCCGGCCAGGGCGCGTAGCGTCTCATCGAGAGACAAGTTCTTCTTGCTCATGGTAAACGCACGGGAACCAGAATATCGAAGGCGATGATGATGGCCGACAAGGTCAGCAACAGAATCATCCCGACGGCATGAGTCCACTGCTCACGGCGTGGGTCGATGCGCCGGCCGCGCACCCACTCGATCAAGACGAACAGAATGCGTCCACCATCCAGAGCCGGAATGGGCAGCAAGTTGGTCAGGCCGATCAACATGCTCAAGATGCCGGCAAAGCGGACAAAGGGGAACAGGCCCTGTTCAAGGAGCGACACTCCGATGCTGGTGATACCCACAACACCGACGGGTCGGGCCATTTCGGGTGCGATGCGGCCGGTGACCAGTTCGACCGGCGCGCGCACGAGGTTCGACGTGGCCAAGTACAGATCATCTAGCGCCATCGCAAACGCCTCAGGAACGCTGTAATGGACGCGCTCGGTAGCAATGACGTTTAGGCCGAGACTGACGCCCAAGGGTGCGTTCGGATTGGCGTCGGCGGGAATCACGCCGCTCAGGGTCACTTCGGCCGGCGGCTCGCCGGCATCACCTGAAGGCCGCAGCACCACAATCTGAATCGATTTTCCAATCGAAGCTTGGGCTTGGGATTTCAAGATGAATGTGTCTTGCGGCAGATTAGAGGCGAGCTGCTCGGTAGCGTCGATGCCGTTGACCGACAGCACTTCGTCGCCGGGTAACAGCCCGATTGCTTGGGCCGGGCTGCCGGGTGTGACACCGGTGATGCGATAGCGGCCTACGGTGGGCTGCGTGGCAAATAGCAGATAGGCCACAAATAACACCAGCACGGCAAAGATGAAATTAAAGGCCGGGCCGGCAAACAACACCGCAAATCGCCACCGTTTGGGCTGGGCAGCCAGGCTGCGCGGATCAGAGGGGTCTTCTTCGCCGGTCATACGCACAAACGCGCCAATCGGAAGCCAGTTCAAAGTGTAAATGGTCTCACCACGCTTGAACAGGGTGACGGCGCGCGGCGGGAATCCCATACCAAATTCTTCCACGCGCACGCCGGCGCGCTTGGCAAACAAAAAGTGCCCTAATTCGTGCACGAACATCAACGGTCCCAGGAGCACGATGAACACCAGGATGCCGATTAGGAGCGAGTTAAATAGTTCCATCGGATGATTAAGCGGTTAAACAACCGGCGACCAGCTAGGAGATTCTAACAGCCGCACCTGAGCAGAATATGAAACGCCCTCTATGCGTCGGCGCTTTCCAACTGGGCTGTGGTCTGGTGATGCGTTTCTACTTGCTGCTGTTTGAGAACATAGAAGGTGCGCGGGCCGAGGCGGATGAAATCAACCACGACAAAGCCGCGCGAGAAGGCATCCTCAAACTGCAGGCGCGTGCGCATGCGCCAGGCTCGCGCGTGATTCAGGTCGGTGCGCTTGAGCGCCTGGAAATCCAGGGGGATGTCGATCTCGATGTGATGGACGGCAGGCACGCCTTGTTTGTCTTCTGCAAGCAGAGAGGAGGTATAAGCCGGCGCCTGGGAAACTGCCTGATCAGCGCCGCTGCGCCCGCCGGCATCAAGCCACCACTCCACCTCAAACCGATCGGTAGCCAAGCCGGCATTCAGGGTGTCGGGCATGTCTCCGTAGTAGTTGCGGTGGTAGGTGCGACAAATGGCCCCCAGCTTGTGAATGTTCAACATCGCGTTGCGCGCTTCCAGCGGGTCATAGGTCCAGGTAATCAGATTGATCCCTTGGGCCAGCGCGGCATGTCGCTGGGCCAGCTTGAGCGCCATGCCGACGCCGCGATTTTGCCACTCTGGGGCAACGGCGGCCATGTGTGAATGTTGGCTCAGGCCGCGCGCAGCTCCAGGCAGCGAGCTAGGAGCCAAGAAACTCAGCACAAAGCCAATCATGCGACCGGAGCGCCGCTCGAAGGCGCCCAGCGCAATGCCGCCATGTCGCTGAATAGCAATAGACATCGGCGGAGAGACCGTGTTGGCGTCGCCCCACACGCGGCGTTGCAATGCATCGCACTGCATATGGTCTGCAACGCTGGCAAAGGGGCGAATGTCGATATTGGCCGGCGCTGCCAGCGCACTCATATCATGTCATGACAGGCTCAAGGCAATTTGGCTATGCAGAACGTGGCTCGGCGCGGCCGGCAACTCCACCGGTATGCCCTGCAAGCTCCACGGGCCGGTCCAGGTGATGCGCACGTTAACCAGCCGGCCACGCCAATCACGATTGGGATCGGGGTCTTCAAAGAAGACCAGCTTGTTGGTCGGTGTGCGCCCGCGCCAGCGTCCTTTGTGCTGATCTTCAACTAACACTTCGACCATTTGACCTTGGTAGCGCGCGTTGATCTGGGTCGAGATGCGCTCGTGTTGATCATTCAGCATCTGCCAGCGGCGCTCCTTTTCTTCTTCCGGCACATCGTCCGCGAAATTGCGCGCAGCAGTCGTGTGCGGACGCGGCGAGTATTTGGCAATGTGGATCACATCGAGGCGCAGTTCTTCGAGCAAATCGTATGTGCGCATGAATTGCGCTTCCGTCTCGCCGCAGAAACCGACGATGACATCGGTGGCAATGCTACAGCCGGGCACTTTGTCGCGGATGCGCTCAACGAGCGCGCGGTAGTCATCGGCGGTGTAGCCGCGTCGCATACGGTGCAGCACGTCATCGTCGCCGGCTTGCACCGGCACCTCGATATGAGGCATCACTTTGGGCAACTCGCGCACTGCATCCAACAGTTCGTCGGTCATCCAGTTGGGATGGGAGGTCAGGAAGCGAATGCGCATCAAGCCGTCGATGTCATTGATCTGACGCAGCAAATCGACCAGCGGCGCATGAATGGGCAACACTTGTGAAGGACGCCCCGAGGCAGCGCCGGGATTGTAGGCGCGAATGGCGTAATCATCGCCTAGCAAGTCATAGCCATAGCGATCCACAATTTGACCGAGCAAGGTCACTTCTTTGATCCCTTGCTCAACCAAGGCACGCACTTCAGCGACGATTTCAGGAATGGGCCGGCTGCGCTCCACTCCGCGCCGGAAGGGAATGATGCAGAACGAACAGGCGTGTGAACAGCCGTACACAATCGGCACGTTGGCGGTCACGCGGCGGCCTCGCTCGTGCGCAGGCAAAAGAAATGGCAGAGCGCCAATGTCGCGCCTTGAACCATCTTGCTCGTCCTGCAAGGCGAACCGCTCGGCCGTTTCACGCTCGATTAGAGCGCGTCCCTCGCGCTGGAGCAGAAAATCCACCATAGGACGAGGATCGCTGGGAGGCATGAACACATCCACAAACGGCAACTTTTTGCCCAGGCCATCCCCACCGTTCGGCAATGCTCCGCGCACACCCACCATGCATCCCATGACGCCGATGACAACGTTTGGGTTGTCGCGCTTGAGCGGTCGGATCGACTGCAAGTAACTATAGGCGCGGTCTTCGGCGCTTTGGCGCACGACACATGTGTTCACCACCAGCACATCGGCTTCTTCGCGCTTGTCGGTGGCGCGCAAGCCCAGCTTTTCCATCTCCGATGCCAGCCGCTGCGAGTCGGCTTCGTTCATCTGGCACCCAAAGGTCGTCACATGGTATTTCATCGCTCAGCCTGTCACCGGTAATCAGCACACAGCACGTTGAGTACTCAATCAGCCTAACCGATTCTACCGTAGGCGAAGGGGGAAGCGATGACGATATTGGCGCATACAACGAGAAGCGCTAAAAAGTGGGCTAGAATCGCCGGCGACGCAACAGCATGGTCAAATTGATCACTTTCTTCCGCCACCCTGCCGATGTGACGGCGTTTGAGAACTTCTTCTCGCAGCACTACGTGCCGGCTGTGAACGCCATCCCGCTTGTCAAGAGGGCGACGGTCAACCGCGCTGCCGGCGCCCCGAACGGCGAGCCGCCGTACTATCTGATTCATGAGCTGTATTTCGACAGCCTGACGGAGCTGACCCAGGCGCTGAACTCGACCGAAGGGCGCAGGGCCGGCTCATTATTGCTGAGCTTCGCCCAGCCGTTGGTGAATGTGATGTACGCAGAGGTGTGGGAAGGGTAGCCTCAGCCGAGGACTTGCGCTCGCAGTAGGGCCACAAAAGGCAGGTTGCGATAGCGTTCGTGGTAGTCCAAGCCGTAACCCACCACAAAACGATCCGGCAAGTCGAAGCCTTTGTACTTGAGTGGAATGCCGATCAGGCGATGGGCCGGCTTGTCGAATAGGGCGCACACTTCCAAGCTGGCCGGTTGACGTGCGCGCAGGTTGCGCAACAAATAGCTCAGCGTTAAGCCGGTGTCGATCACGTCTTCTACAAAGAGGACGTGGCGGCCTGCCAGCGGCATTTCCAAATCTTTCACCAACCTCACGATGCCGCGCTCGCGCGCTTCTGGGGTGTAGCTGGATACGGCGATGAAGTCCACCTCAACATGAATGGTAATTGCGCGCAACAAGTCGGCCATAAACGGTAAAACGCCCTTCAAGACGCCCACCAGCAGCGGGTTGCGACCGGCGTAGTCTATTGAAATGGCCGACCCCAGCTCGGCTACGCGCCGCTGCAACATCTCGGCGGAAAAGAGCACTTCTTGTATTTCGTCAGACAACCAGGCATAGCCTTCAGGCAGAGGTCGTGTCATAGCTGTCAGCAGGATGGGGATCAAGCGGCGCTTGGGCAGTTGCGCCTCGGATGCGGCCGGCCTCTTGGAGCAAGCCGTACTTGAGCATGAGGTTGCGCATTTCGCGCCGCTTGAAGAGTTTGATGTTGATGTGGGGATATAGTTCTTTCATACGACGCAGCCGGCGACTCTTGTAAGACGCCAGTTGCGGGCGCAAAGTGGTCAATTCAACATACAAATCCTGTTCAGGCAAATAGAAGTCGGGCGTAAATGCTTCGGTTACGTTCCCATCTTCGTCCCATTCCAGTGGAAAGGTGGTCGGCTCATATTGCCAGGCGATGCCGTAAAAATCGAGGATGCGAGCAAATAGCTCCTCGGCCGGATGAGCAAAGGCGGGGCGACTCGGACTAGCGCTGCTCACAATGCCGTCTCACCCAAAGCGGCGGAACTTGATGTAGCAGCCGGCGCTCCAGCGCGCACTGCTGCACAAATCATATCTGCGGCGATTGAAACGTCGATGCGCTCAGTGTTGATAATCAGGTCATATAAATCGGGGTCGTCCCAATCGCAGTGATGAAATCGCTTCAAATACGCCCGCCGGCTGCGATCACTGGCTTCGACCTGCGCACGCGCCGCGTCGAGCGAGACACCTTGCTGATCGGCGATTCGCGCAATGCGGATGGGGAGGGGCGCGACAACGCGCACATGCAACACATCAGGGCGCCCACGTAAGATGATCTGACCGGCGCGACCGACGATCACCACATTCCCTGCGGCGACCAGTTCCTCCATCACAGCAGCCACAGCCCGCGTGTAGGATTCAATTGCTGCGGTTGGCGGAGCAAGTCCCAGGAGTCCCAGCTCGTCAATCGCAGCCAGGGCCAGCTCCGGCTGTCCGGCTCGGCGGGCAGCTTGATTGATCAGCTCTCGCCAGACAACACGATAGCCCAGTCGTTCACCAACTGCGCGGGCCACATCGCGGCCCAGGCTACCCATTTGCCGAGAAATCGTGATCGCCGACATTGCTTAGAGTGGATGGCCGGCGCCATCTCAATCCGCAACGATTATAAGCTTGGACCTCCAACCGGCTCACCCTTGCGCCCTACCTGCCGGGCAGACACGATCTCAATCAGCCAAGACTGGGAAAGGGCAAACCGGTACTCAGTGAGCACATTCCAGAAATTGCCGGCTCATACCACTTGACAATCTGGGGTGTGTCGAGTATAAACGCGCGCAATCTAGTTGGCATTGCTCAGCGCCATGCGTGCATCCATCGTTTTGATCGTCGTCGTTAGCTTGCTCCTGGTCCTTAGTGGACGGGAGCTTAAGCTGTTTAGGACGGCGGTCTGAGAGCGACAGGCGCGCATAAAACGCATACAAAAAGCCTTCCTAAACAGGAAGGCTTTTTTGTTAGGTTGCATCGTGCGTTTGAGCACATGCCAGTCCGAAAGTGAAATTTAGGCAAGGCTCGTTTTGATTTACTTTAAGGAGCGAAACCATGAAACTGACCGGAGCGCAAATCTTGTGGGAATCATTGATTCAACAAGGGGTCGAAGTCGTATTCGGCTATCCAGGCGGCGCAATTCTGCCCACCTATGACGCCTTGTATGACTACCGAGATCGTGTGCATCACGTGTTGGTGCGCCACGAGGAGAACGCGGCGCTGGCTGCCGATGGCTATGCCCGCGCCAGCGGCAAGGTCGGCGTGTGCATGGCAACCAGCGGCCCGGGCGCGACCAACCTGGTCACCGGACTGGCCAACGCCATGATGGATTCCTCGCCGGTCGTCGCGATTACCGGTCAGGTTGCTTCGCATCTGGTCGGCAGTGACGCCTTTCAGGAGACCGATGTCACAGGCGTGACATTGCCGGTGACCAAGCACAATTACTTGGTCATGAGTGTGAATGAGATCGCCCAGGTGGTAGCCGAGGCGTTCTACATTGCCCGCAGTGGCCGGCCCGGACCGGTGCTGATCGATATCTGCAAAGACGCGCAGCAGAAATCGACCGAGTACACGCCGGTGACCAGCGTGCGGCTGCGCGGGTATCGCGCCATCAAGCCGATGCGCCGCCAGGATATGCCGGCGTTGTTGCGCGCTGCCGCCGAGTTGATCGATAACGCTAAGCGACCCATCATTCTGGCCGGCCAGGGCATCAAGCACGGCAAAGCGCACGAGGAGCTGTGCGAGTTCGTCAACAAGACGGGCATCCCTGTTGCCACGACTCTGTTGGGCATCGGCGTCATCAGCGAAGATCATCCTCTCAACCTGCGCATGATGGGCATGCATGGCGAAGCATACGTCAATCAAGCGATCGCCAACGCTGACCTGCTGATTGCGCTCGGCATGCGCTTCGACGATCGCGTGACCGGCAATTTGTCGCAATACGCCAAGAACGCGCGCGTGATTCACGTAGACATCGACGCTGCCGAGATCAACAAAAATGTGCCGGCCGATGTCGGGATCGTCGGCAGTGTGAAGGATGTGTTGCGCGACCTGATCCCGCTCGTCGCTAAACGCACACACGACAACTGGATGGCGCAGATCAACGAGTGGCGCATGGACACCCAGATGCACGACGTGATGAATCAACCGTTGCCGGACAACTTGTTGTTGGCGCCGCAAGTGATTCGCGCCATTTGGGAAGCAACCGGCGGCAACTGCACCATCACAACCGACGTCGGACAACACCAAATGTGGGAGACGCAGTATTTCCAGCACACGCGGCGCAATCAGTTGCTCACCAGCGGCGGCTTGGGCACGATGGGATTCGCTGTGCCGGCTGCCATTGGCGCGCGTTTCGCCCGCCCGAACGAAGAGATTTGGGCTATTGCCGGCGATGGAGGTTTCCAGATGAGCATCCCCGAGCTGGCCACTATCCGACAGGAAGGGCTGAACATCAAAATGGCCATCATCAACAACAACTACCTGGGAATGGTGCGCCAGTGGCAAGAGCTGATGCACGACAGACGCTACTCGGCAACCCAGATGTGGACGCCGGACTTCCAAAAGTTGGCCGAAGCATACGGCATACTCGGCCTGCGCGCTACAACGCTGGATGAGACGCGGGAGATTATTGCCAAAGCACGGGCCCACGACGGGCCGGTGGTGTGCGAGTTCGTCGTGGAGAATGAAACAAACGTGTTCCCGATGGTGATGCCGGGCAAGGCACTCAATGAAATGGTGCGCAGACAGCCGGCTGCATTGGGCACAGGATTTGAGACGGTCAAATAAGACTTATCAAGCTCACTCTCATCAGTTAAGAGTTAAGGAGAACCATGCTCATCGATCATGCGGCTGCTGCTCGCCAAAATAAGCAGAAACACACTCTTGTGGCGTTGGTGGAGAATAAACCCGGCGTGCTCAACCGCGTCGCCAGTTTGTTCCGCCGGCGCAACTACAACATCGATAGCCTGGCCGTCGGCACAACCGACGACCCGGCCGTATCGCGTATGACCATCGTCGTCGATGCCAGCAAGACCAGCGCGGCGCTGGTAGAAAGCAACCTGTACAAGCTGGTCAACGTGATCGATGTACAAGACTTAACAAATGTGCCGGCGGTGATCCGCGAGATGGCGCTGATCAAAGTGCGCACCAATGACGCCCAACAGCGCGGTGAGATCAAGCAAATTGCCGACATGTACAAGAGCGACGTGGTCGATCTGTCGAAGGACTCGATCATCCTGGAAGTGACAGGAGACGAAACCAAGATCGACGCGATGCTGAACGTATTGTCGGAGTATGGCATCATGGAAGTCGTGCGCACAGGTCGGATCGCCATGGGACGTGGGGCAACGCGCATGGCACAAAAGCACGAGGCCACCGAGGTCTCTGTTGTTCCCTTCGATAACGCCGTTGTGGGCCAAAACGGGCACGGACGGCATACTTGATCCCGAAACGACCCCGACCGGATACGTGTCGGGGTCGTCCTTTGCTGAGATGCGGCGTGCAGTATGCCCGCGCTAGAATGGCGCACGCAGTGTGCGCGCCATGCAGCCAATCATCAACAGACTGAACTCAGGAGTGTCAACCATTCATGGCAACGATTTACTATGACCAGGACGCGAATCTCGACTTGTTGAAAGACAAGACGGTGGCGGTTATCGGCTTCGGTAGCCAGGGCCATGCACATGCCCAAAACTTGAAGGACAGTGGCGTGAACGTGGTGGTCGGCCTGCCGTCAACCAGCAAGAGCGTTGAGAAGGCCAAAGCAGCCGGCTTGGCGGTGACGGACATCGGCGAAGCAGCCAAAATCGGGGACTTTGTGATGATGCTCGTGCCCGACGTGCCCGCCGCAGGAATATACCGCGAGCACATCGCCCCACATATGACTCCTGGCAAGACGCTGATGTTTGCACACGGCTTTAACATCCGCTTCGGCCAGATCGTGCCACCCGCCGGCGTGGATGTCAGCATGGTCGCTCCCAAAGCACCCGGCCACCGCGTGCGCGAGACCTTTCAATCTGGGCAAGGCACGCCTTGTCTGATCGCTGTGCATCAGGACGCCAGCGGCAACGCCAAAGCCAACGCGCTGGCCTATGCCAAAGGCATTGGCGGCACGCGCGCCGGCGTGATCGAGACCACCTTCGCGGAGGAAACCGAAACGGACCTGTTTGGAGAGCAGGTCGTGCTATGCGGCGGCGTGTCGCATCTAGTGAAGGCGGCCTTTGAGACGCTGGTAGAGGCCGGCTACCAACCTGAAGTGGCCTACTTCGAGTGCATGCACGAGCTGAAGCTGATCGTCGATTTGTTCTATCAAGGCGGCCTAAACTACATGCGCTATTCGGTCAGCGACACCGCCGAGTACGGCGACTACGTCAGCGGCCCGCGCATCGTGACCGAACAAACACGACAGGAGATGAGAAAAATTCTGTCCGAGATTCAAAGTGGCGCGTTCGCCGAAGAGTGGATTGACGAGAACGCCAAAGGCCGGCCAAACTTCACGGCCATGCGCCAGCGCGACATGCAGCACCCAATCGAACAAGTAGGCGTGCAGCTCCGTCGCATGATGCCGTGGCTTAATCCGAAAGAAGTCAAGCCGGGGCAAGGCGGTGCGTGAGCCAGACAAACCCACAAGTCCGCACCCCGGTGGTGCGGACTTTTAGTTTGAAGCACTGCTTGAGCACAGAATGACCTGTGGAGCGGAGACTCAACTTGTGGAGGCAACCATGCATGACAAAAACACCGTTCTGATTTTCGATACGACCTTGCGGGACGGCGAGCAGTCGCCCGGCGCAACATTGAATCTAGCCGAGAAACTGGAAATTGCCCGTCAGCTTCATCGACTGGGCGTGGACATCATCGAGGCCGGCTTCCCTATCGCTTCGCCCGGCGACTTCGAGGCTGTGACGCGCATTGCCCAGGAAGTGGGCACCCTGGACAATCCACCGACCATCGCCGGCTTGGCGCGCGCCAATAAGACCGATATCGACCGCGCCTGGGGCGCCGTACAGTGGGCCAAGAAGCCGCGCATCCACACTTTCCTTGCCACCAGCGACATCCACCTGGAACACAAACTGCGCATCTCGCGCAATGAGTGCATCGAGCGAGTAGGCGAGGCCGTTTCCTATGCGCGCAGTCTGTGCGAGGACGTGGAGTTCTCGCCCGAGGACGCCGGCCGCAGCGATCCAGAGTTCCTGTGGCAGGTGTTAAGTGTGGCGATTCAGGCCGGCGCAACCACTTTGAACATCCCTGACACGGTCGGATATTGCACCCCAACCGAGTATCGACGCATGATTGAAGGGATTCTGAAGAATGTGCCAGGGGCCGATCAAGTGGTCATTTCGGCGCACTGCCATGATGATCTGGGATTGGCGGTTGCCAACACACTGGCCGGCATCGAAGCCGGCGTGCGGCAGGTCGAAGTCACCATCAACGGCATCGGCGAACGGGCCGGCAACACCTCGCTAGAGGAAGTAGTCATGGCATTGCATACGCGCAAGGCTTACTATGGCTTGCGCACGAACATCGACACCACCCAACTGGTGCGTACCAGCAAAATGGTCAGCGCCTTGACGTCGATCCCCGTCCAGCCCAACAAAGCGATTGTGGGCGCAAACGCTTTTGCACACGAAGCCGGCATCCACCAAGACGGGATGTTGAAGAATCCGCTCACCTACGAGATCATGCGCCCGGAGACGGTGGGTTGGACTTCATCGAACCTGGTGCTGGGCAAGCACAGTGGCCGGCATGCCTTTTCCGACCGGCTCAAGTCGATGGGGTATGAACTGTCGCGCGAGGAGCTGGACAAAGCGTTCGAGCGCTTCAAAGTGCTGTGTGACAAGAAGAAAGTCGTCACCGATGCCGATTTAGAGGCGATCGTAGCCGATCAGTTCGAGACCATCAACGAGGTGTACAAACTCGACAGCATCAGCGTCACCAGCGGAACCGGCAGTTCCCCTGTTGCCAGCGTGCGGCTGATCGATGAAGAAGGCGAAGTACACGCCGATGCGGCGCTGGGCAACGGGCCGGTAGATGCGATCTGCAATTGCATCAACCGTATCACCGGCGCCAATGCCAAGCTCACTGAGTTTCACGTGCACGCCGTGACCGAAGGAATTGATGCCATTGCCGACGTGACGATCCGCGTCGAGATGACGAACGGGGATGGCAAGAAGCATGTCTTCAGTGGACGCAGCGCCGACACCGACACACTCGTTGCCAGCGGCAGAGCTTTCCTAGCAGCGGTGAACAAAGGATTGCGCCGCGTGCGCCCACGCCCATAGAGCTAAGGATCGTGCTCCCGGCAGCATGGTTGCTTGGAGTGCGCTCAGCCGGCTTACCTCGCAAGGTAGAATACAAGCGCGAGGTCAGTTATGCCGTTCGACGTCTCCGAGTTTCGTGAATGGATCGGCGCGCTGTACGAACATCCAGAATGGCGCGCGGAGTTGCGTCGCGTGGTGCTCACCGACGAGCTTCTGGAACTGCCGGTAGTGGTGCAAAAGCTGGCCGAAGCCCAACGCCGCACCGAACAGCGCGTCGAAGAACTGGCCGAAGCCCAACGCCGCACCGAACAGCGCGTCGAAGAACTGGCTGAAGCCCAACGCCGCACCGAACAGCGCGTCGAAGAACTGGCTGAAGCCCAGGGCCGGCTAGGCAAGGCAGTGAGTGAGTTACAACGGGCATTCGGCGCCACCGTTGAAGAAGAGGCAGCCAGCGTGGTAGAGGTCGTGCTTCGACGCAAGGGCTATCGTATCTTGCGACCGCCTTATTCGTTGGCGTTGGACGGCGAGATTGACGTCGTTCTGCCGGCAGAAGATCCGTTCGGACAAGCGGTGTGGGCCGTGGTAGAAGCGAAGGCGCGCCTCAGCCGGCGAGATGTACTGGCATGGTCACAGCGCATGCGTTCCGCAGACTGGCGCAGGCGGCTGGCAGAAAAGGGATGTCGCGGCCCGTATCTCGTCTATGCGTACAGCATTCGCACAGACCTCGGCGCGCAGGAGTTGGCAGAAGCCGAGGGAATTGGGCTGCTCAAGAGCGATGGTGAAGTGTTGACGCCCAAGGGCTTAATCGAACCGGCTGATCACTGACCGACTCGCTTAAGCGGTTCAGGCTGAGTGGTCACACATAGACGGGCCGACTCGCCGGCAACTTGATGTTGATTCACGCGCCTGTGTATGAAATACTCATTCCAGACTCCCCCTCCGTTCAAGGTGAACGTCGTGATTGACCGCTCGCTTTTCAGCGGCAAGGTCAAAGTGTACGCGGATGGGCAAGTGGTCAGACCATCTCATCATGGTACACGCGGCGCAGCCGGCACCTTCTATCAGATCAAAGGCGGTGTGCTAGAAGTGCGCTCTGGATTGCTCGATGTCGTGCCGATGGTCTGGTACAACGAAGACTGGGTTCAACTGGCCCCGCCGATGAAATCTTGGGAGTGGTTGGTGGCCGGCCTGCCGCTGCTCCCGGGGGTGTTCTTTCTCGGTCTTGATTCGTTCTTCGTCTCGTTTATCGCTCTTTTCCTCAACTTGGTCATCATACGCTCGCCCCAGCCGATCGGCGTGCGCGTCGCGTCTTGCGTGGCCGTGCTGGTCGTCAGCATAGCAGCGATTCTGGCGCTGCGGCTGGGGCTGGGTATGCTGCTGGGCAGAGGATGACTGATCACACCACAGATCGTTCAAGTTATTGAAGACCTATGCCTCAAACACTGTTCGAAAAGATTTGGAATGCGCATGTGATCGCGCAAGAGCCGGACAGTCCGGCTGTGCTCTACATCGATTTGCATCTGGTACACGAAGTCACCTCCCCCCAGGCGTTCGAGGGGTTGCGCGCACGCGGCCTGCGTGTGCGCCGGCCGGATCGCACCTTTGCTACGATGGACCACGGCATTCCCACAACGCCGCGCGATCTGCCGATTGTGGACGAGCTGGCCGCCAAGCAAATTGCCCAACTGGAGAAGAACTGCGCGGAGTTTGGTGTGACCTTGTTCGGCCTAAACAGCGCACCCCACAAAATGGGCATCGTCCATGTGATCGGCCCGGAACTGGGCCTGACTCAGCCCGGCATGACGATCGTGTGCGGCGACAGCCACACCAGCACACATGGCGCATTCGGCGCTCTGGCTTTCGGAATCGGCACGAGCGAAGTCGAAATGGTGCTGGCTACCCAGTGCCTCCTGCAACGTAAACCCAAGACCATGAAGGTGCAGATCGACGGCGCGTTGCGACCTGGCGTGACGGCAAAAGACATCATTCTGGCGCTGATCGCCCGATACGGCGTTGGCGCCGGAACCGGTCACGTGTTCGAGTACAAGGGTGAAGCCATCCGCCGGCTTAGCATGGAAGAGCGCATGACCATATGCAACATGAGCATCGAGGGCGGCGCACGGGCCGGCTTGATTGCCCCCGACGACACCACATTCCAATACATCGCCGGACGCGAATATGCGCCCAAAGGCGCAGCGTGGGACAAAGCACTGGCACGCTGGCGCATGTTGCCGAGTGACCCGGATGCGGTGTACGACGCCACGATCTCGCTCGACGCCGGCGCACTCGAGCCGATGATCACGTTCGGCACCAATCCCGGCATGGGCATCCCCATCACCGGCCGCGTGCCGGACCCTGACGAAGCCCCTGATCCCAGCGCGCGTAACGCTCTGAGCAAAGCCCTGACCTACATGCAGCTCAAGCCCAACCAGCCTGTGCTCGGTCAGCCAATCGACGTCGTGTTCATCGGGAGTTGCACGAACTCGCGCATTACCGATTTGCGCCAAGCCGCCGGCGTGTTAAAGGGCCGCAAAATCAACCCCCGTGTTCGGGTGCTGATCGTGCCCGGTTCGGCTCAGGTGAAACGCCAGGCCGAGGCCGAAGGGCTAGACCGTATCTTCAAAGAAGCCGGCGCAGAATGGCGCGAGGCCGGATGCAGCATGTGCATCGCGATGAACGGCGACCAGCTCGCACCAGGGCAATACGCGGTCAGCACGAGCAATCGCAACTTTGAGGGACGGCAAGGTAAAGGGGGACGCACCTTCCTGGCCAGCCCGCTCACTGCCGCTGCCAGCGCAGTGGCTGGGTGCGTGACAGACCCCCGCACACTCATGCCATGAAGCGCATCATGCCGCCGATCCAGTTGATTGTGTGCCGCATCTCGCGGGCTGTAAGAAAGCACATGTTATGCATATCTGTTGAACCAGCATGAACCGATTTACTACGCTCACCAGCAAGATCGTCCCGTTACCAATCGAGAACGTGGATACCGACCAAATCATCCCGGCGCGCTTTCTGAAAGTGACAGACAAGAAAGGGCTGGGCGATCATCTGTTCGCCGATTGGCGCTACGACGCCGACGGCTCACCAAAGCCGGATTTCATCCTGAACCGGCCCGAGATGCAGGGGCGACAGATTCTGTTGGCCGGCGACAACTTCGGCTGTGGGTCGTCTCGCGAGCACGCCCCCTGGGCGCTGGTGGGCTATGGCTTCCGAGCAGTCATCAGCACCTCATTCGCAGACATTTTCCGCAACAACGCGCTCAAGAACGGCTTGTTGCCGGTCATCCTGGACAAGGATACGCACCGGCATTTGTTCGGGATAGTGGAGGAAGACCCCAACGCCATACTCACGATTGATTTGGCCGAGCAAACGGTGACCTTGCCGGACGGCCGGCGGGCCACATTCCCGATCGATCACTTTTCCAAGACCTGCTTGCTGAACGGCGTGGATGAGATCGGCTACGTGTTGAACTTGCGCGCGCACATCGAAGCGTTTGAACGAGCCCACGAGCAACCGATTTAACCCTCTGGCAACGACGATGGTCTGCCACTTTAAATCAGAATGAGTGTGCGGACCCAAACAAGCCGTGTTTGATCTAGACGAAACGCTCACTGCGGTGATGGATTTGGTTGACGAGCTGCGCGACAACCAGACCGAGCCGCTTGGTCTGCCGGCCGACGCAGAGCGCGATCGCCTTCTGCGTCAGCAGATTGCCGGCTTGCTGGCCCAGATCGAGGCTCACGCACCTACCGTCGGCTTGCGCGAGATTGCCCGCTTGCGCCGAGAATGGATTCTGAGCGATGACCCGATCCGGCGTGACGACCTGGCGCGTGAAGTAGCCCAGGTGCGCATCCGTTATCCGGTGGACGAAGGTTACACATTCGACGTAGGCTATCTGGTAAACGACGAGGGATTGCAAGGGCGCGTCCCTCGCGCCCAGGCACGCCGTTACAGCGGCTGGATTCGCACCCAGCACCCGCGCGGCGAAGCGCTCATCGATGCCATGTTGGGGGTTGATGAGCTAAACGCTTTGTTGCCAGAATCGATTCGCCCGGCCCACTCGGAAGGCAAAAAAGCGATTCCGCCCAAAGCCTATCATGTGTATAACGCGATTCGATTTGCTGGCGAAGCCGGGCGCGCCGAACACATCGCTAACTTTTGGCCGGAAGATGAGGGGTCGCCGCCCAAAGGCCACAAGTGGACAGCCATCTACGCCAATCTGTACACGCAACGCTTCCGGGTCAAGGCCATGCCGCTGGCCCAGCGTTGCTTTGCGTTGGGCGATGTAGCGCGTCTGTACCAGATGGGCGACGAAACACTCGATCATCATTTGATTTGTGTGATTCGCGGGCACGAGCTGGGCCATTTTGCAGGCCCGGTTCCGCTGCGCCTGAGCGGCTATCCAGGCTGCGAGGGCGTATATCCGATCGTGGAAGAGCTACGCGCCGACGCGACCTGGTTGTTTGCCTCCTTGCACTCGCCCGCCCTGTTCCCCGGCGAGGAGACCTGGCGCGATCACATGCGTGTATTTTGGGCGGAGGTGTTGCGCTACATCAACCGCGATGTGGAGGGGCGTGCCGATTCGGCGTCGGCGCTGGTGATGTTGCACTACATGTGCGCCGGCGGAGCGCTCCTCATCGGCCAGGACCTGCGATTACGCTTCGACTTTGCCACGTTGCGCACACGCATCACCGAACTGGTGGTGGACGCCACGCAGCTCATTCAACGCGGCGACCGCCGCCAGATTGACGATTTCTTCGCCCGGCACGGCTATGATCTGACACAACGGCGCGCCATCGACGTGCAAGACGACACGGCCCGCCGTTTCGTGCGCAAAGTGCTGCGCCCACACACGCTCCAAGAAAGATTGCTGACGCCGCGCAGCCACATCACCAATGACCTCGCATGATTCGCTGTCGCCTCCTATTCCAGAACGCGAAGACCTCGTGGCAGGTCTGCATGCGCGCGGGGTGTGCTATTTGGCGCCAACCCCACAGGGCGATGAACGCGAACTGAGCGACGAAGCGTTGATCGCCGGCTTGGCCCAATCCGGCAACGCTCGTCTGCGCTTCGCCCTGGCGGCATTGTTCTTAGCTCATCCAGAACTGGCCGAGTGCGCTGCCCAAGTCGAGCCGGCCTTGCCGACAGCGGCGCGACGCGTGTTGCGCCGACAATACCTGGCAGCGATGTACTTACAGCGCATGTGGCGCACGCGCTTGCGCGCCCACTTCGGTGATCAGCCGGCCATTGCCCCGCGCTACCTGTCCGCCGAGGAGAGTCCTACCGGCGCTGCGCTGCCCCCACCGGATGCAATGCACGGCAAGCTCGGCCTGCACCATCTGTGTGAAGACAGCCCGTTCAACGACTGGTCTTCTTACGAACAGGTCGTCGAGCTGCTGTTGAATCAACCCTGCGGCCCGGAAGTGCTGATTCCCGTCAACGGCGCTGAGTGACTGCGGCTTGCCAAGGACCGCGCTTTACGTTTTACGCAAGGCATTTTACGATTCGCCCTATGCGTCCACCGATTGATCGCCTGCGCGTGCACTACTTTCTGGTCAAGCTGGGCATGGAATTTCATCATCCTGCGCGGCTATACCTCGTTGGCGGCACGACGCTCGTGTATGAAGGGTTGCGTGAGCAGTCCCTGGACATCGATATTAGCTACGAAGTCGCCGACGAGCATGACGCCGAGTTCGTGCGTGTATTGCGCAAACTGAAAGAAGAGTTGCAGCTCAACGTCGAGCTGGCATCACCCGGCGACTTTATCCCCCTGCCGGCCGGCTGGAAAGAGCGCGCTAAACATGTCGGCCGTTTTGGACTGGTCGATGTTTTTCATTTTGACTTGTACAGCACGGCGCTGAGCAAAATCGAACGCGGACGTGAGGGCGATTTTCAGGATGTGCTCGCCATGTTGCAAGGCGGCCAAATCTCTCTCGAAGAGTTGAAAGCCGCCTTTCAAAACATTCTGCCGCGCTTCGAGCGCGAGAGCCTGAAGCGCGATCCAGAGCGCATCAAACGCAACTTCGCATTGTTAGAGCAGATGGCTGCCGATCTACACCACACATCCTAGTTCATTACCTGTGTCGCCTCGGTCGTCTCTAGGGCAAGGGCAGACGGCACGAGCACAGACGCCTGGCGTACAGACGCCCTGATGAGGCAGTGTATGATCGGTTGTAGACGCTGCGCATACAACAAACACACCCAGTCGCGCTCGACGAGGCCAGATAATGATTGTATTGACCCAACACGCCACACCCACCGGGAGACGCTGGGCAGCCCAGGGCTACTATCTCCCCCCAGGGTTCAATTTAGGACTGCTGCTCACCGTTCAACGCGCCGGCATCCACCCCTTACTGCACGCCCTAGCCGGCGCCGAGAGAGCCGACCATCCTCTGGTCGCCCCAATTGAAAGTGAGCAGGAGGTATGGGCCTGTGGCGTGACCTATTTGCGCAGCCGAGATGCGCGCAAGGCGGAGTCGCAGGTCGGCGACGTGTACCAAATGGTGTACGAAGCCAAGCGGCCGGAGATTTTCTTCAAGTCGATTGGCTGGCGTGTGGTTGGGCATGGAAAGCCGGTGCGCGTGCGCGCCGACAGCGCGTGGAACGTGCCCGAGCCAGAACTGACGCTGGTCATCAACTGCCAACAAGAGATCATCGGCTTCACCCTCGGCAACGACATGTCATCGCGCAGCATCGAAGGCGAGAATCCGCTATATCTGCCGCAGGCAAAGATGTACAACGGCGCCTGTGCGCTGGGGCCGGGCATCGTCATCGCCGAGCCACACGAGATGCGCGAGCTGCCGATTTACCTGGAGATCGTGCGCGATGGCAAGCCGGCCTTTCAAGGCGAGACCAGTCTGAGAAACATGAAACGCAGCCTGGAGGAACTGGTGCATTACCTGTTTAAAGAGATCGATTTCCCCACTGGCGTGTTCCTGATGACCGGAACCGGCGTTGTGCCCCCTGAATCGTTCACCTTACAATCTGGTGATCTGGTGCGTGTCCGCACGGTCACTGCTAACGGCGAGACGCTTATCCTCGAAAACCCAGTTGCGTGATGCGCCCATCGAATGCGCTATGCAAGCCACACGCGACTTTCTCACCCGCATGGGATTGCCGGCCAGCGATCTGTACACGCTGCCGACCTCATCCAAGCGATTTGCAGACGGCGCACACTATCGCGTGGAAATCCCCAGTGTAGAAGGCCCACGCGCGCTGGCCGCAGTGCTGGCCGAAGCCGAGGCTCGGCAGGTGCGCGTGCATCGCATCAGCCAAGGCAGCGGCATTATGCTGCTCACCGACGATGAAATCCGTGAAATGGCCCAACTGGGCCGGGAAGCGGGCGTTGAGGTCAGTTTGTTTGTCGGTCCGCGCGCCGGCTGGGAGATCGGTGCACAAATCCTGTCACCGGCAGGCAAAAACCTGGGCGCGCGACATCGCGGCATGGATCAACTGGTGTACGCAGTGGAGGATATCCGGCGCGCCGTTGGATTGGGTATTCGCAGCGTGTTGGTTGCCGATGAGGGGCTGTTGTGGGTAGTGAACGAAATGAAGAAAGCCGGGGAGCTGCCGGCCAGCCTTTTGGTCAAAGTATCGGTGCAGATGGGTGCAGCTAACCCGGCCAGCATCCGTTTATATGAGCAACTTGGCGCCGGCACGTACAACGTCCCGACAGACCTGGACTTGCCCAAGCTGGCCGCCATACGCGCAGCAGTTGATCTGCCGCTTGATGTGTACGTGGAAGCGCCGGACAATTTCGGTGGGTTTGTACGCTACCACGAGATCGGTGAGATTGTGCGCGTGTGTGCGCCGGTCTATCTCAAGTTCGGTTTGCGCAATGCGCCGGATGTATATCCCAGCGGGACCCATCTCGAACATACAGCCATTGCACTCAGTCGGGAGCGGGTGCGGCGCGCAGAGATCGGCCTTGCCCATCTGCATCGTCATTACGCTCAAGCAAGCCAATCCGAATTGCGAACCAGGGGGCTGGCCGTGCCGGTGGCCGTGTGAGGGGATCTCTTCCTTTTGATGCGCACACCAAAAGCAAACATGCGCCGACTTTGCCGCGACTCAACGTTTGATTTTTGCCGGCCAGTCTGCAGCCGATGAGGCGCAGCTCACAACGGATTTACTGCACGCCGACAATCAATCCCCCTTCGGTCATTACGTCGTCGAGCGATACATCATTCGCAGAGACCGGCATATCGGTTAGGCGCTGGGCTGCAAACGCCAGGCCGATCTTGAGTGTGTCACCCCTCAGCCGGGGCAGGAGCCGATCATAGTAGCCTGCGCCATAGCCGAGGCGGTGCACCTTGACCTGCCCGGTTTGGGTT
>JANWVJ010000089.1 GCA_025056895.1 Thermoflexales bacterium | reverse complement strand
GGATCATGTCATCCTCTCAAATTGATTCCAGGCTGCATGATGAGCAGTCAAAGAACGGCCAAAACACGGCAGATTGTTAGCGTGTGAACGTTAGAAAAAGATGAGAGGGATGCTTATGCCACGTAAACGGCTTGTTATCAAGTCTTAATTTATCCGGCGTGGCTTTCTGAAAAGCGGAATAGCCGCGCAGGTTGACGACGCACCCGGCGCAAGCCCAGTCGAAGCCGATCTCCGCCGGCAACTTGCCGGCCTGAGCGCACGTTTGCAGCGCAGCAGCCAAACCTTGCACGTAAGTGAGCCGGCCTTCTGGCGTATCTATTTCTTCGATGCACGAAGAGTCAAAGATCGTGATGTCATCCACGCATTCTTGGGCGCCATTCACGCAGATCGTGTGCGCGCGAGCCGCCTCAATGCCACAGCTTACCGGAGCGCCATAGAGGATCGCCTCGAGCATAGCGTGCAATTTGCCCTTCACCCCGTTGTGAGGGATGCCATAATCGATTTCAGCTCCGCTCTCTAGGTAGGCGACAAGTCGCTCATGGAGGCCATCCATGCGGATGACCGCGTGTTCAAACTCCGCACGCAAAGTCGGCCCAATGTGCTCCTTAACCGCGTGTGAACTGTAGAAGAGGATTTCGATGTTGCCTTCAACCCAGATGCGCATTGCAGCGGTGTCGTAATTCTCGATTGTATTCGCGCGATATAACTCGGCCTGCACGCTCAGCGGAGCAACGCTGCGGTCAAGGCGATTACCCAGCAGAAAGAGCATGTTGTGCAAATAGTGAGCCGTGGCATTGTTTACCGGGCTGTCTAGCACCCATGCGCCGTTGTCCGTTCGTTGCCGGCCGGCCCATGTGTTGCGTGTGTAATAAGAATGGGTGCGTGGCCATAGCACTACGCTCGTCAATCGCCTGGGCCGGCCAAAGCGGCCGGCCATGATGTCCTGCTTGAGCCTGAGTATGGATGGATCGAAGCTCCACTGGGAGCCAATCGCAACGACCTTGCCGGCGTTGTCTCGCGCGGCAATCATCTGATCGACCTCTTGTACAGTGGCAGCCGCCGGCTTTTCACACAGGACATGGCTGCCGTGTCCAAGGCCAAAGCATGTCTGAGATGCATGTTCGTGAATCGGCGCCGACACAATCAGCAAATCAGGCCGGTGTTCACGATATAACTCTGTCAAGTTCGGGTAGATGGGCACACAACGCGCGCGCAGCTCATTCAGGCGGCTACAGCGTTCCGGGTGTGGGTCTATGCCTCCGATCAATCTGAGCCGCCTCTGGTCATGTAGATCGAGTAAGGCGCCCAGATATTCTTGTCCGTACCCTCCTAATGCCGATAAACCAACGGTGGGTGAAGCCATCTGTGTCATGCAAACCAGTCTAGCCCATTTTGGCAGTTGGCAGCGTGGGGCTACTGCGCCGGCCCTCTTGCAAGCTGGAATTGAGGAATGACTACCTTCCGGCTTGAGTTTGCCCACCCAGCGAAATCCCCCTTGACAGACAGTTCACCTGCATTATAATCAGCCCTGATTAGTCAAGATTGACTAATCAGGGTTGAACCGATGGAAGACGAGCGAGCCTTGTTGTTGTTAGGTATTTTGCGTCGGCAAGACATGCACGGCTATCGATTGCACGAATTTATCGACACCAATCTGGCCGTTTGCGCCGATCTAAAGAAGGCTACCGCCTATTTTCTGTTGGACAAGATGGCCGCTGAAGGGTGGGTGAGCTACGAGCAAGTTCAAGAGGGCAATCGCCCGCCGCGTCGGGTCTATCGCATCACGCCGGCCGGGGAACAAGCCTTTCAACGGCTGATCCGCGCCAATCTGGCCACCTACGCGTCGATGCGCTTTCCTGGTGATGTCGGGCTTGCCTTCCTAGATGATCTGAAACCGACAGAAGCTGTTCACCTCCTGCGCCAACGTCGCGCTGCCATGCTTGATGCGTTAACTGCGCTTCAGTCTGCGCCCGAACATGCCGGCACAGCCCAACTGATTATTGAGCATCAGCGGCGGCATCTCGCCGCCGAGCTGGACTGGCTGGATGAGGTGATTGCCCGCGTCGAAGCAAAGTCCCGCAAAACGCGCTCGTCAGGCCGGCGAGCATCCTCTCCGTGAAGCGGCTTGTTGTTTAAATGTCTTTCCGAGCCGAAATCGGCTTCAATGCACAGGCGTTCAATTCAACTTAAACGGAGGTAACTCAAT
The DNA here is from genome assembly GCA_025056895.1 of Thermoflexales bacterium. Lineage (GTDB taxonomy): Bacteria > Chloroflexota > Anaerolineae > J036 > Brachytrichaceae > Roseilinea. Next base: position 10,335 of record JANWVJ010000089.1, on the reverse strand, counting down.
GCTATTGATCCATTCTGTTGTGCGCTGGGCTGTTGTGGTTCTGGGTGTAGCCGTTCTGGCGCGCCTGTTGACCGGCTGGTTGCAGCGCCGCGATTTTACGCAACTGGACGACAAGCTCAGTCGCTGGTTTACCATCGCTTTTGACGTACAAACATTGATCGGTATTACCTATCTGCTGTGGTCCGGCATCGCCGATGGCAACTGGTCGCGCTATCGACTCGAACACGCTTTTCTGATGCTTGTGGCCCTGGGGGTTGTACACATGTCGATGCGCTGGCGCAAGGCTGCGGATCTGTTGCGCTTCCGCAACACCTTCTTGTCGTTTGCTGCCGGCCTGGCCATCGTGATAGTCGGCGTCGCGTTGTTGCCTGGTGGTTGGGCGCGCCCTTTCCCGCCAGCGTTTGGGCTTCCCTAATCTCTTGAACCTTTAAGTTTGTTAAATGAACATGGCTGTCGAATCGCCTCACTCGATCTCTGCACCGTCCGATAAGCTGGACTTCAAGCGCGTCTTGCCGATTTTCGTCATCGTGCTGACCGGCTTGCTCGGCCTGACCATCATCATCCCACTGTTGCCGTTATACGCAGCCTCTTACGGGGCCGATCCTTTTGTGATCGGTCTGCTCGGCGCAACATATCCGATCATGCAGTTCATCGGTGCGCCCGTGCTAGGCCGATTGTCCGATCGTTTTGGTCGCAAGCCGGTGTTGTTAGTCAGCCAGCTTGGCACGGTCATCGGCTTTTTGTTGATGGGCTTTGCCGGCTCGATTTGGATGTTGTTTCTGGCGCGAATTATTGACGGGTTGAGCGGCGCCAATATCTCTACTGCGCAAGCGGCGATTACCGACAGCACTACGGAGAAGACGCGCACACAAGGTCTGGGGTTAATCGGCGCCGCGTTCGGCATCGGGTTCACGATAGGACCGGTGGTGGCTTTTGCCACGTTGGCCGTCACCGGCAACAGCTATCAGGCAGTGGCCTTTGTTGCGGCGGCGTTTGCTGCGATCGCGTTCGGTCTGACCTGGTTTTGGTTTGAAGAGTCGCTGTCGCCGGAGAGACGCGGGCACGCCGAACGGAAGCCGGCCTTGTCACTTGCTGCGATGTTGGCGGCCCTGCGCCGCCCAGCGATCGGTTTTCTATTGGCGCTCATGTTTGCTCAGCAAATGGTGTTTGGCGGGTTTGAGCAGTTGCTCTCTTTGTTCACGCTAAGCCGGCTGGGGTTGGATGCGCGCGGCAATGCGGTCTTGTTTGTCATCATCGGCGCTGTGGTGGTAGTCATCCAAGGCGGCTTGATCGGTCGCTTGAGTCGCAGGTACGGCGATCGCTGGCTGATTGTGATGGGGTTGGCGTCGTTGGCTGCCGGCATGATTCTGATGGCCCTCACACCTAACCAGGCTGCGCCCTGGTATTCCCGTGAGCAAGTTGTGTTCGAGCTAACCGGTCGCAGTGGTCGCACGCTGCCGGGTGAGACGCCGCCAACTCAACAGGTTCCGGTGACGCTGCCCGAAGAAGGCAATACCGGTTGGCTCGGTATCGCGTGGGGGCTGACAGCGATGGTTGTCGCTTCAATCGGCGGCGCGGTGTTGTCGCCGGCCATCAACAGCTCGATCACACGCCGAGTTGATCCCTCTGAGGTGGGTGGTATGCTCGGTCTCTCGGCCTCGTTCGTCAGCGCTGCCAATGCGCTGGCGCCGGTACTGGGCGGCGCGTTGTTCAACTGGTTTGGGGCAAGCGCGCCGTTTCTGGTTGCCGGTTTGGTCACCGCTGTCTTGTGGTGGGTTGCGATGCGTTGGATCAACCTTTCGCCTCCCCATACCAACGATGCAACGCCTTCTGTTGTAGCGTCGCATGGATGAAGGCTTTGAGGTTGCTGCTGTTGTAGGAACTAGCTGCACGAATGTGCATCCAACGTCTCTGGGGAGCCTGGGCAGCACAGTGTGTCACTCCTGCCAGTGTTGACGAAGCGTTGACTCCAAGCACGTCACGCCCCGCGCAAGCGGGCGTCCAGTCCGATCACAGCGCAGTGTCGTTTGGGTCAAATCATCCGGTACAATCCGCTCTGCTTTGCGACTGAAAGGGAGCGGCGCTCAATCTACAGGTAAGAGAAGGCAGAAGACAATGAATTTTCATCTCACCCCCGCAGGAAAGAAGCTCGTCACTGTGATCCCCGGTGATGGCATCGGCCCAGAGTGCGTTGAATCGGCAGTGCGCATCATCGAAGCCACCGGCGCGCCGATTGAATGGGAAGTGCGCCACGCCGGCGCCAGTGTGTTCAAGCAAGGTATCGCTTCCGGTGTGCCTCAGGACACCATTGAGTCGATCAGCAAGACGCGCGTTGTCTTAAAAGGCCCGCTTGAGACGCCGGTGGGCTATGGCGAGAAAAGCGCCAATGTGACCTTGCGTAAGCTGTTTGAAACATACGGCAACATTCGGCCTGTGCGCGAGTTGCCCGGCGTCAAAACCCGCTACAGCGGCAGCGGCATTGATCTGGTCGTGGTACGCGAGAATGTGGAAGACTTGTATGCCGGCATTGAGCACATGCAAACGCCGGGTGTGGCGCAGTGTCTCAAGCTGATTTCGGCTAAGGGCAGCGAGAAGATTGTGCGACTGGCGTTCGAACTGGCGCGCGCCGAAGGCCGCAAGAGCGTAGCTTGCGCCACCAAGTCCAACATCATGAAACTGACCGAGGGCACCCTGAAGCGCACGTTTGAAGCCATTGCTCCTGAATACCCGGATATTCAAGCTTGGCACATCATCATCGACAACTGCGCTCATCAGCTTGTCAAGAACCCGGCTCAATTTGATGTCATCGTTACCACGAATATGAACGGCGACATCATTAGCGATCTGACCTCTGCGCTCATCGGAGGGCTGGGATTTGCCGGATCGGCCAACATCGGCAACCAAGTTGCTATCTTCGAAGCGGTGCACGGTTCGGCCCCCAAATATGCCGGCAAGAATGTGATCAACCCGACTGCCGTGATCATGTCCGCTATCATGATGTTGCGTCATCTTGGCGAGTTCGAGGCGGCCTCGGCGATTGAACATGCCGTGTTGGTCACGCTAGAGGCCGGCGTGTTAACGCGCGATGTCGTCGGCGATGCAAATGCTGTTTCGACCACTGCCTACACTGATGCCATCATCGCCAATCTCGGCAAGAAATCGGCAAACTGGAAGGTGCGTGATTACAAGCCGATTCGGCTGCCGGAGGTGTCGCCCAGCCCGGTTGCAGTGGTGCCCAAGTCGCGCCGTGTGGTGGGCGCAGATATCTTTGTCGAGTGGCCGGGTGATCCCGAAGCGCTCGGTCGCAGTTTGGAATCGCTCCTGGAAGGACTGCCGCTGCGCTTGAAAATGGTTTCGAATCGCGGCACGAAAGTGTACCCTTCGGTGGGGGCGATTACCGACTGTGTTGATCATTGGCGCTGTCGATTTGTGCTGCGCGATGAGCATTCGACTGGCGATCTGAGCGACGCGGATTTGTTCGCGCTATTGCAGCGTATATCTGCGCAACATCGCTGGATGCATGTCGAAAAGCTGCCGGAGTTCGACGGCCAGCCCGGCTATACCAAAGCTCAGGGCGAAGATTAGTGCCTGTTTGTTCGGCCCTTCCCAAAGGGCGCCCGATGAGCAGCCCGATCAACAAGATCGGGCTGCTTCTGTTTCAAGTGCGGTACTTCCCGTTGATGGTAACGTACTCATGCGACAAGTCGCACGTCCACAATACGGTTTCAGCTTCGCCCAACCCTAAATCTAATCGCACCTCGATCTCATCTGACTTCATCGCTGCCGAGGCGTCCGCTTCATCGTAGTCGGTTGGCTCTCCTGCCTCGAAGGTCTTGACCGGCCCGAACCACAGCGTCATCTTGTTCGGATCGACTGCCGCGCCGCTGTATCCGGCCGCAGCGATCACGCGGCCCCAGTTGGCGTCTTCTCCGTAGAACGCCGTCTTAACCAGCGGTGAGCGGGCGATGCTGCGTCCGACTTGATCGGCCATGTGCTCGTCGTGCGCGCCCGTGATGCGCAGAGTGATGAACTTGGTCACGCCTTCGCCGTCGCGTACAACTTGCTGTGCCAGATTGACACAGACATCGTTCAACGCTTGCTGGAATGTGTTGCGTTGGCCGGGCGTCTCAATTGCAATGCCGCCGGCGCCGTTTGCCAGAAGCAGCACGGTGTCGTTGGTGCTGGTGTCGCCGTCGATCACAATGCGGTTGAACGAGACGGCAACTGCTTGGTGCAGAAATTCTCTGAGCAGCGCCGGCTCTACTGCTGCGTCGGTGAGGATGCAGCTCAATAGCGTAGCCATGTTGGGATGGATCATGCCGGCTCCTTTGGCTATGCCGGCTATGCGCCATGCCCCGCGATCAATCGAAGCGATTTTAGGCCGTGTGTCGGTGGTCATGATGGCGCGCGCAACCTCGTTCAGCCCTTGAGGGCTGAGTTGTTGTGCTGCCGCAGGTATGCCGGCGCGTAACTTATCCATCGGGAGGGGAACCCCGATCACGCCGGTGGACATGGTGAACACCTGCTCCGCTGTGATGCGCCAGGCGTTGTCTGAGGGATGTTGACGCACAAGCGCCTCAGCAACCAGGCGTGCCGTCTCCTCGGCGTCGGCCAAGCCGGCTGTTCCGGTGCACGCATTTGCACAGCCGGAATTGATCACCACGGCGCGTATGGTTGCGCGCGGACTGGCTAATTGGGATTTGCCTCGCACAACGGGCGCGGCTTGCACGACGTTGGTTGTGAACGTCGCTGCTGCCACACAATCCCGTTCGCTTACGATGAGCGCCAGATCCGGCGCACCGGTCTTTTTGATGCCGGCGGCGACGCCAGCAGCTTGAAATCCACGTGGCAGGTGCGATGCAACAGTCGAATTTCCGCTCATGGCCCGCTCTCCTGAGTTACTCAAATGGGGGCTTAGAAAAACTCGTATAGATCAACGAAGAATTGAAGTTCGTTTAGGTCGTACTCGGCCCCATAGCCGTTGAAGAACGCTTCCAGATCGGTCAATCGTTGTGTGCCCTCAAACACGCCATCTTCTGGGCGGGTGGCTAGAGCCACGTCATGCCGTCGATCTCCGATGGCGCAGCCCGACCAGTCGATCACGCCCGTCACGCGCTCACCTTCGACCAGCACATTGTCGAGCGTGTAATCGCCGTGTATCAACGTCGGCGGCAGTGGAGCAATTTGGCCGGCCTGAAATTGTCCCCGCACACGCGCCAATAGCTCCGGCGTGCCGTCGACGTCGAAATGTTCTAGATTCTCGCCTGCTTCTTCCAACATGAACTCGATCCAGGATGGAGTAGGGCGCGGTATCGAAGCAGGCGCAGGGGTAGCGTGGATTCTGGCTAGAGTCTCTCCGAATGCGCACAGCAGAGCAGCGCGCTGTGAGGAAGAGGCGACGTCAGCCAATGCATCGCATAGCGGCCGGCCGGCCAGGTAATCCATCGCCAACCAGCTTTCGGGGACGATTTTGTTTTCGACGCGCACGAATGCGCGTGGGGTAGGGATGGGTAAGTCCGTTTCGGCCAACGCTATCAATGCGCGGTATTCGTTGTGCAGCCAGTCGGCGTACAGCACGCCGCGCGCCCGTTTGAGCACACGCGGCCCTCCATCGGTTTCAACCAGCGCCACCGCTGAAGTCATCCCTTGGGGTAAAAGCCGGATGGCGCGCACTTCGCCTAATGCTCTGCGCACATCAACCGGTAAGTCGTCTAGATTGAGAATAGGCTTCATGTTTAGAGGGTCACCTCTTGTCCGGTAGCGGCAGAACGCTGGATCATCTCCAACATCTTGAGCACTGTCAAAGTCTCTTCTGGATGGACAAGCAGGGGGCGTTTGCCACGCACGGCGGATACAAACGACGCGATCGAGCCGGCTGTGCCGCCGGCAGGGAAGCAAGACAGGTCTGGCGTGAAACCTTCAATTTTGCCGTTGATGGCTTTGTAGAACCGCAGCGGCGTTTCCTTTCCGTATCGATCGGCAGAGCGGTCTGCCCCGCCCTTGTCGCCGAACAGCGTAATCCGTTCTTCGCTTAAACCGAAAGCGGCCCAGGTCACGATCAAGCGGATCACACCTCCGCCGGTCAGAGTGATATGGGCAATCGCAGTGTCTTCCACATCGTAGCGGCCCTCTGTTCCACGATCTGCGCCCCAGCTTCCAAGCCCGATCTTCTGTTTGCCCAGCGCCATGCTGGTGAACCCGCGCACGGCGGCAACTTGTGGAAAGCCGGCTAGGTACATAGCCAGATCGAGCATGTGTACGCCGATGTCGAACAGCGCGCCGGCGCCGGCCAGTTCCTTGTTGGTGAACCAACTGCCATAGCCGGGAATGCCTTGCGACCGCACCATGCGCATGTCGATCAGGTAGAGATCACCCAGCTCGCCGTTGCAGACTGCCTGGCGCATGGCCTGCGCAGTTGGATCGAAGCGCATGTGTTGATTCACGCTGAGCAGTGTGCCGGCTTGTCGAGCTGTTTCGATCATGCGCTCTGCGTCGGCGCTAGACGTGGCAATCGGCTTTTCGCACAGCACATGCTTGCCGGCTTGCAGGGCAGCAATGCTGGCTTCGGCGTGCAGCGCATTCGGTAAGCAAACCGAGATCAGGTCGATATCTGGGCGGGCGATGAGTTCGTGGTAGTCTGCGTAGACATCGGGCACGTTCAGATCGGCGGCGACTGCGCGTGCTCGATCGATATTTGCATCGCATACGGCAGCAACTTCAACTCCGGCAGCTCGATAGCCGGGGATATGGCCGCGTCGGGCAATATCACCGCAGCCTAACACGCCGGCCCGTAAGGTGTGGGATGTCATGGTTGGTGTTCCTGGACTTGAGACGGCAGCTAGTCTAGCATCTCCGACACGCTTTTGTGTGGGCGAAGCGCTTATGCCGGACAGAGCTTCATCTGCACGCGCAAACCAAAGCGCCGCCCGACACGCGGTCGCAGCGTCACCAGAGGCGTTGCCGAAACTGTTCGATGTTCTGCCGGTTCAAAGCAGAAGTGTTGAGCGATTGAGGCCACGATGAACAGCGTCTCGATCAGAGCGAAATGTTGCCCGATGCACACGCGTGGCCCATTGCCGAACGGGATGTAGGCATGGCGAGGCCATTCTTCTTCGAAGCGCTGCGGTGCGAATCTGTCTGCATCGTGCCAAAAAGTCGGATGACGATGCAAGATGTACGGGCTGATGATCACAATCGCGCCGGCCGGTATGGCGTGTCCGTCGAGACGATCCGAGTCAACAGTGCGACGGGTGATCAACCACGCCGGTGGGTATAGCCGTAACGCTTCATCGATCACGTGCCGGCAGAATGTCAGGTGGGGGAGGTCTGTGAAGTGCACGGGGCGTGCGCCGATAACACGGATGATTTCTTGTTTTAAGGCTTTTTGTATGTGGGGATGACGAGAAAGGAGATGCCACGTCCAGGTCAGCGCGCTGGCGCTTGTCTCATGGCCGGCAATGAGCAGCGTCAGCACCTCGTCACGAATGGCTTGTTTGGATAGTTCCTGGCTGGTCTCAGCATCGCGAGCGTTCAGCAAAGCGGCCAGTAGATCGTTAGGCTGGTGTGTTCCAGCACGCCGCGCAGCAATCAGTTCGTCAACCGTTTCGTCCAGCGTAGCCAGCGCCCTATGAAAGCGACGGTTGCGCGGTGTAGGGATATGATCGGGCAGAGCAAGGAAGTTGCTGGCGCGATGAACGATGTGGTCAAGAGCAACAAGAACGGCTTGGGTGAGACGGGGCGCCTCACGGCCCAGGTCGATCGAGAACAGCGTCAGGCCGGCGATTCGCAAAGCCAGGCGCAACATCTCTGCGTCGATGTCCAAAACGACCTGCGTGGCATTGCCCAAACGGGTTCGCCATTCGTCGATCAAATCGGCAGTAGCTCGCGTAATTCCATCGCTCATGGCCTCCATGCGTCGTGGGTGAAAGGCCGGCTGCATCAGTCGGCGGTGAGAAAGCCATTCATCGCCGTCGCTGGTCAATAATCCGCGCCCGGTGATCGAGGCGAGTTGACGGTATTGAATCGTGTCTTTGGTGTAATTGCGATGGTTATCTTGCAAGATGTGCTTGACTGCCGAAGGCGAGTTGACGAAATAAGCCGGCTGATCGCCGGCCTTGAAAGCCACCAGATCGCCATATCTACGGGCACAGAACGCTAGATATGCCAGAGGATTCCGTTGGATGCGAGGGATGTTGAAGAGCAGTTGCCATTGGCCGGGGCCTCGAATGGGTTCAGCGTCATCCGTGTGGCGCTGGCCGAGTCTGATTTCATGTGCTGGTGTCGTCATGGTTGAATCGCTTTGCCCTGAGTATAGTCAGCCATATCTCTTGGCTATTTCGCATAGGCATTTTCTAGATGAAAGAGAAGCCACAGATAGAAGACGTAAAGAAAGCAAAAGAACAGATCAAAGGATACATCCATCGAACACCGGTCATGACATCACAAACACTGAACAAGATGACCGGACGAAAACTATTCTTCAAGTGTGAGAACTTCCAGAAAACAAGCTCATTCAAGATCCGAGGCGCGACAAACGCTGTACTATCGCTAAGCCAAACAGAGGCGAGCCGAGGAGTGGCTACCCATTCCTCTGGCAACCACGCTGCTGCATTGGCCCAGGCTGCACGATGGCGGAACATACCGGCATACGTAGTGATGCCAAACACCGCCCCGCAAGTTAAACAAGCGGCTGTAGCCGGCTATGGGGCACAGATTACCTTCTGCGAGCCGACTTTGGCTGCGCGGGAGGCCGGCCTACGTGAGGTAATTGCCTGCACAGGGGCAACAGAAATCCATCCCTACGATGATTATCGAGTCATCGCCGGCCAAGGCACAGCAGCCCTAGAGCTATTAGAGAACAACCCCGACCTAGATACAGTCCTCACACCAGTAGGAGGTGGGGGGCTGTTGAGTGGGACGGCAATCGTTGCCACAGCAATGCTGCCCCACATTCAAGTGATCGGCGTCGAGCCACAAGCAGCAGACGACGCATATCGCTCACTCCAGGCAGGCCATCGCATCGAGGCCGGCCCGACCAACACAGTCGCCGACGGCTTGAGAACATCACTTGGCTACAAGACATTCCCGATTATTCAGCACCTTGTGTCAGAGATCATCACCGTCAGCGAAGAAGAGATTGTGCAAGCAATGCGATTCGTGTGGGAACGAATGAAAATCATCATAGAGGCATCATCTGCAGTGCCGGTAGCTGCGCTCCTTTCCGGACGGCTGCATACAAGCCGGCGACGGGTTGGTGTGATCCTATCAGGCGGCAATGTTGACCTGAAACAGCTCCCGTGGATGTAGCGTCACTACACACCGCTGAATGCGCTGAAGCCACCGTCAACCGGCACCACGATGCCGGTCACAAAAGCCGAAGCATCAGACGCCAACCAAAGCAACGCGCCGATCAAATCAGCCGGCTCGCCAAAACGGCGCATCGGCGTGTGTTCAATGATTGCCTGGCCGCGCGAGGTCAAGGAACCGGTTGCCGGATCGACCAACATAGCACGGTTCTGATCGGCCAAAAAGAAACCGGGCGCGATAGCATTCACACGCAGCGCCGGCGAGACCTCACGGGCCATGTAAACGGCCAGCCAACGGGTGAAGTTCTCCATCCCTGCTTTGCCGGCAGAATAGCCAACGACTCGCGTCAATGCGCGGGGGACAGCCATCGAGGAAATGGTGATTATGCTGCCATACTTTGCTTGGGCCATCAGACGCCCAAACACCTGACACGGGAGCAAAGTGCCCATCAGGTTGAGATCAATTGCCGCACGGATTGAGTCGAAAGGCAGATCGAAGAAAGAGCGTGCAGCATCAGTGGTAGCGTCTGGACGATTGCCGCCGGCAGCATTCACCAAAATATCGACCCGACCCCAGCGCCGAATGACTGCATCGGCTGCCTGCTCAACTAAAACAGGAACAGTCACATCTGCAGAGACAGCCATCACTCGCGCAGGATCGGGCGACAGACTCCCTGCAACCCGCGACGCCTTACGCAGATCACGCCCGAGGATGCAGACACATGCGCCGGCATCAAGCAAGCCGTGCGCCATCGCGGCGCCTAATGTGCCGCTTCCACCTATCACAACCGCAACTCGGCCGGTCAAATCAAAGAGATTCACCGATCGCTCTCCAATTGCTCAATTGTTGCATGTCGATATTACTATCAAACCAAAGAAGTAGAGCTGCTCAGACTTTTGGCGGATGGACTATACCCATTGATCGCATAATATCACTCTGCGAAGACGCATACTCTCCTCCTCCTCCTCCTGAGGCGCCCCGGTATCGGACAGCCGGGGCGCAACTTTTTAAGAGTTCAGCGCCCTTGCA
>JANWVJ010000088.1 GCA_025056895.1 Thermoflexales bacterium | reverse complement strand
CCAGACCCCGAATATCAATACCCTCCGTCTCATAGAAGCGTCGATCTTCGTTGGCCACGGTGGCACAGCGTAGAAACGGTGAAATGTCATTGAAGCGCGCCCATTGGCGATCGCCGCCGGTCGGGTCGATGATCTCGTACAGCAGCTTGCCGGTGCGATCATACAGTTTGGTTGTCTGGAAGTCGCTTTGTACCTTGACAATCTGCGAGGGATCCGGCAAATCGGCGGTGAAGGCGTTGTACACGGCTGTCGCAGCGACAAAGGCCGCCGCCGGCACGCTGACGCCGATCACGGCCAAGATAATCCCGACGATCAGGGCCAGTTGAATCAGTTTGCGGGCCACGCTGTTGCCGGCCTTGCTGTGCCGGCGATGGCGCATAGAAATCAGGTGATTTGCGTTCATGAATCGCTTTAAGCCGCGCCTGCTCGCTCATTAATCATTTGCAATCATTTGCACTGTCCGAGCGCGCGACGGTTGTCCCGGAGCGTGCAGCCGTGGCAAAAGTCACGGCAGGATTATAACCATCCCTTAACGCCACTTTGTTATGCTGAGTGTGTTCGCCAATAGGCCGGAATATAATGCTTTGTCGGCCCGTAATTCCTAAAGGTTGGCCCATCCTGAAGCAGCGTCCTACAGACGTTGCGCCATGCGGAAAAGTTTTCAACTCTATCGGCGGTTAATCAGATGCCCAGTCTGGCCCACCCCCGAAACACCTGCTGTTGGTCGCCCATCCGGCGCACAGCATGACGCCTATGACATTGACACTGGAGGTTACATGACACTCGATAAACGCAACTTGTATCGTCTGCCCTGGTCGATGAACGACAATGCTATCGCCTGGCTTGAACTAACCGACGTCTGCAACCTGTATTGCGAGGGCTGCTATCGCCAGAAGATCACCGGCCACAAGCCCCTTGAACAAGTCAAGGAAGAGATTCGTTTCTTCAAACGATGGCGCAATCCGGACAATGTGTCCATCGCCGGCGGTGAGCCGCTGATTTATCCCCACATCCTGGATGTTGTGGCTTACGTCGCCGAGCTTAAAATGAAGCCTATCATCTTGACGAATGCCTTGGCGCTGACGCCTGAGCTGCTTAAAGAGCTGAAGAAAGCCAGACTGTCCGGTTTTACCATCCACATCGACAGTCATCAAAATCGTCCGCACTGGAAGGGCAAAACCGAGAAAGAACTCAATGAGCTGCGGCAGCTCTATGCCGACATGATTGCTGCTGCGCGTGGGCTGTACGTGATTTTCAACTCTACCGTTTATCCCTCCACCTACCATGAAATCCCCGATGTCGTGCGCTGGGGCCGCGAGAATATCGACAAGGTGCATGGTTTGGTGTTTATCACGTACCGCGCCGGCGTGGCCGAAACCAGCGTTGCCGTCAGCGCAGACAACAAAATCGTTGATCTCACCAAGCTGAGCTACGTGCGCGACCGTTTCGACGAGCGGTTTGTCACTGCGCCGGAGGTATATCAGATCATTCGGGACAACTTCCCAGAGTACGACGCTTCGTGCTATCTGGGCGGCACGCTCAAGCACGATTCGTTCAAATGGCTGGCTGCCGCCTGGTTTGGCACCAAGAAGAAAGTATTTGGCTCAGCCGGCAAGCGTACGATGGAACTGGCCCAGGTCGGCCATCACCTATTCACGGGCACCTATCTCGCCTATCTGAGCAATGCAAAAGTAGGCGCTAAAGTCTTCCTGGGTGGGATCGTTGATCCGTCCTTACGCAAGGCCGGCCGGAGCTGGCTGCGCCATGTCTTCTCACACCCTGCCCAACTCCTTGATCCCGTCTATGTGCAGAGCATCGGCATCATCCAAGCCCCGGACATCTTGCCGGATGGCCGCGCCGACATGTGCGACAGTTGCCCAGATATGACCGTGTGGGATGGCAAACTGGTCAACTCGTGTCGCATGGACGAGTATCGCTTGTTCGGCGGGATGGTCAACGTGCTGGACAAGTCCAGGCTGGCTCAGGAAGCGATTGTCCCTTCCAGCGGCCCTTCGCAGAATTGAGGATGTATCCCTTATCGCCGCCGGGATGCAGAGGGATGTTTCATGCTCCCCCGGCGGCGGTTTTACTCCGTTCCGTGTATGGTTAAAGCGCCAGGGCAGTTCGGTTTTCTGAGCGCATTGGTGCGTATCGTGCGCGGCAGGCCTCACGTGCCGCCGGCGGTAGCCGACAATCCGCTCTTGCAGCGCATTCTGCGCCGGCGTAGTGTGCGGCGCTATGACGATCGCCCCCTCCCCGACGAGGTGTTTGCTGCGATTCTCGAAGCAGCACGCGTTGCCCCCTCAACGGTCAACTTGCAAACCTGGTCATTCGCCCTCTTCACCGCCGAGTCATGGCGCGCGACTTTTGGCCGCCCTATCCCGTTTCAGGCCCAGCGTGCCGTGATCGTACTAGCAGACACCCATCGCGCGCGAACGGTGTTCGAGGCTTTTCCGCGCAGCCCTCTGATTGAATACACCATCGGCGTGATGAACGCCGCGCTGGCGGCGATGAACATGACCCTGGCTGCTGAGGCGCTGGGTGTGTCATCGGTGATGTTGTCCGAGACCGGCCGCAGCGGGTTGCTCGACGCGGCCTACCTCAAAGACAAACTCGGTTTGCCAGATGGCGTGGTGCCGCTCATGACAATTGTGTTCGGTTACGCCAAAGGACCACGACCACCAATGCCGCCGCGCCTGCCATTGCAAGAGATTTGCTTCACCGGCTGTTATCGAGAAACCGACCCGCTTGTAATGCGTCGCTGGCTGGAAGAGATGATTGCCGGATACAAGGCTGCGTTTCCCCGCTCCTCGTTTGAGGCCCAACTGCATGTATACCGATCGAGGATCGGCCAAGCGGAGCAGGAGTTGCGCAGGCTGGTGCTGGGCGACGACACAAATTAACCGGCGAAGTCAACCTAGGCGCCGTCTGCATGGGTTACAATAGGCGCGTCTTTAGAACACTTGTCCTATGCGATACGACGTGCGCAAACCTGCGGCCAAAAACCCCTCTAAGAAGGGGAACAAGGCCAACCCGACGCCGCACAAACCGCTGCTGACCCCCGATCAGTGGCTGGATGTGTTGGGCTATGCCTTGATCGGTTTAGCCTTGTTTGCCATTCTGAGCGCGCTATCGCCGGGCGGACAGAGTGACGCCACCGCCGGCCTGTTGCACCTCTTTCGCACCATCTTCGGTTGGGGCGCGTTGTTTGCCGCGATCGTCATGGGGCTGTTTGGTTTCTACCTGGTGTTGCGGCGTTTTGGAGATCGCTTTCCGCGCTTGGCTCCCTCGCGCTTGCTCGGTGTACTGGTCGGCTTTCTGTCTGTGTTGATGACAATGCACATCATCGCCAGGGCAACCTACGCCGACACGCAGGCGCTGGTTGAAGCCGGCGCCGGCGGTGGCCGGCTTGGGGCAGCGCTGGTCGATGGGTTGAGCGGCGCGGTGGGCAACGCCGGCGCAATCCTCATCGTGTTGATCGGCTGGGGGATCGCGGTCATGTTAACGGCGCAATTGTCGGTTGGGCAGATCGTTCTCTTCATCCGCCGACATGTCGAAGGGCCATCTGTTGCTAGCGAGGGCAACGCGGATGGCGTGATCGTGCCCTCCTGGGATCGCGAGGCGCGTCCACGAGCAATTGGGCAGATTGGCGCGTCTGCCGACGACCACCCTCATCGCAGCACAATGGGCGATCTCATCATCAACGGTTTGCGCAAACGGGCTGCGCGCAAGCCGCCTCGTGTCGATGCGCCATTAGACGACGATCTGCCGCCGGCCTCGCCGCCAGCTCGCTCGATTGTCGGCGTGCCTACTGCCGGCGTATCTGCACCCCAGGCCGCTGCTCAGGCTCTTTCTCAGCAAAGCGGCGGAGAGATGCTACGCAATCGACCGACAGCAGAGCGCTCACGCCGGCTTCCCCCGCCACGGATCATCGGCGGCTCTGGCACGAGCGGCCCACTCGAAGCGGCTGCCCAGCCGGCTGTCACCCCCTCATCCATCTCCTCGCCCATCGACAACCGCCAAGACTGGAAGTTGCCTCCGGTCGAGCGCGTACTGGAGCCAGGTAGCGATGCCTCGCTGAAGGAGGCCGACATTCGCCGGCGCGCTCAGGTGATTGAAGAGACATTGCTTTCGTTTGGCGTGCCGGGTCGAGTAGTTGAGGTCAATCAAGGGCCGACCATCACCCAGTTCGGCGTCGAGCCGGGCTTCATCGACACCAAAAGCGGTAAGCAGATCAAAGTAAAGGTCAGCAAAATCGCTGCCCTAGCAGATGATCTGGCGCTGGCGCTTTCCGCGCCGCGCATTCGTATTGAAGCGCCTGTGCCGGGGCGGGCAATCGTGGGAATCGAGGTGCCCAACTTGGAACCCTCGATCGTTGCGCTACGTGATGTGATGGAGTCCGAGGAATTTGTCAAGCTGGGACGCAAGAGCCGTTTGCGCTTGGCTTTGGGCCAGGATGTCAGCGGGCGCGCGGTCGTGGCCGACCTGACCAGCATGCCCCACTTGTTGATCGCGGGCACAACCGGCTCCGGAAAGAGCGTGTGTGTCAATGCCATTATTACTGCTTTGCTGTGCCACAACTCACCCCAGGACCTGCGCTTGTTGATGGTCGATCCCAAGCGCGTTGAATTGACCGGCTATAACGGCATCCCGCACTTATTGTCGCCGGTGGTGGTGGATATTGAAAAGGTGACCGGCGTGTTGGCGTGGGTGACGCGCGAAATGGAAAAGCGTTACCGCCTGTTCTCCAAACACGGCGTGCGCAACATCCTGGATTTCAACGCCAAAGTCGCCGAGGTCGAGGCTCAGCCGCCAGATTCCCTCTCGGCTCAGCCGGATGACCTGAAGCGCATCCCCTACATTGTGGTCATCATTGACGAGTTGGCCGACCTGATGATGCTGGCCCCAGATGAAACAGAAAAGACACTCTGCCGGCTGGCTCAAATGGCGCGCGCCACCGGCATCCATTTGATCATCGCGACCCAGCGCCCCAGCGTTGATGTGGTCACCGGCTTGATTAAAGCCAACTTCCCCGCTCGTATCGCCTTCACCGTTGCCACCAGCACCGACTCGCGCGTGATCCTCGACGCGCCCGGCGCAGAGAAGTTGCTCGGACGTGGAGACATGCTGATCGTCACGCCCGACAGCCCTTTGCCCACCCGCGCTCAGGGCTGTTGGGTATCGGACAAAGAGATCAACGGCGTGGTGCGACATTGGCGTGCCCAGGCCGGCGCCGTCCAAAACACCGACTCAGTCACGGCCTCCCTCAGTGCGCCGTCTGTTCCATTGACCGGCACGTTAGACGGCGCGGCGCGCCCGATACAAATGCCGTTGCCTGACAGCACTCCACCGCTCACGTGGGATGAGGCGCGTGCGCTGTCCAACGCAATGGAAGAGACCGGCGGCAACAAAGAGGACAAGCTGTTTGAAGATGCGGTGGCCACCGTGCGTTTGCAAGGTAAGGCTTCCATCTCATTACTGCAACGCCGACTCCGCATCGGTTACACACGCGCTGCACGCTTGATCGAGCTGATGGAAGAGCGCGGCATTGTTGGCCCCAGCGTGCCCGGCTCGCAGTTTCGCGAGGTGTTGCCGGCCGCAAGTCGAACCGGAGCAGATTCGGAATCCTAGAAGCAGCGCTGGCCTGTTCCCTGCCGCTGCGCTATGATCCATGCCATGCCGCACACGCCGTTCACTACCCGCCCGGTCATCTTGGGCAGGCGCGCTGTCGTTACCTCCGGTCATTACCTGGCTACGGTCGTAGGCTTTCGGATTCTGGAGCAAGGCGGCAACGCGATCGATGCCGCTGCCGCGATGTGTTTTTGTCTCAATCTGCTGGAGCCTCAATCGTGTGGGTTGGGTGGAGAAGTTCCGGCGCTGATCTACTCGGCTAAAGAGCGCACGGTGTATGCCGTCAGCGGGATGGGCTGGTCGCCGCGCGCCTTGACCGTTGAGTGGTGTCGCGCCCACAGCATCGATCTGATTCCCGGGGACGGTTATCTGCCGGCCTGCGTGCCGGCCGTGGTAGATACCTGGGCGTTGGCCGTGGCGCGCTTTGGCAAGCTGAGTTTCACCCAAATTTTGCAGCCGGCAATCGAGCTGGCTGAAAACGGCTTCCCGGTGTACCCCGGTCTGCGCGACACTTTACATGCTAACGCGACCAAGTTTACCGAGTTGTATCCCACCACCGGCGCGGTGTACTTGCCCGGCGGGCGTGCGCCAGAGGTGGGCGACATATTGCGCAATCCGGACTGGGCCGGTGTGTTGAAACAGATGTGCGAGGCTGAACGCGCGGCGCAGGCCAAAGGGCGCATCGCCGGCATCGAGGCCGCGCGCGATGTCTTCTATCGCGGCGAGATCGCTCAGCGAGTTGTGTCGTTTATGCGCGACCATCCGGTGTTAGACGCTACCGGCACAGCACACACCGGCCTGCTCGAATATGCTGATTTTGCCGACTGGCACGCTACACTTGAAAAGCCGGTGCATTACCGCTATCACGGCTTGGATGTCTTCAAGTGTCCGGCCTGGACGCAGGGGCCGGTCTTTCTGCAACAACTGGCTTTGCTGCAAGGGTTCGATTTGCCGGCGATGGGCCACAACTCGGTGGACTACCTGCACACGCTGATCGAGTGCGCCAAGCTGGCTTTCGCCGACCGCGAGGCCTATTACGGCGACCCTGATTTTGAGGATGTGCCGTACGACGTGCTGTTGTCTGACGAGTACGCCGCCCGGCGCCGCGCGTTGATCGGGCGCGAAGCCTCGCGCGAAATGCGACCCGGCGATGTAGGACGCGGTATGCCGACCTATGCCGCCACATTCGATGTAGCGGCCGACAACCGCCGCGCGCTCCAACTCCTGGGCGAAGCCGCTGCGCGCCCCTATCGCATTCGCCATACCCATCTGGGCGATACCACTCACCTGGACGCGGTGGATGAGGAAGGCAACATGGTCGCTGCCACCCCAAGCGGCGGCTGGATTGGCTCTTCGCCGGTGGTGCAGGGGCTAGGCTTCCCGATGGGCACGCGCGGGCAAATGTTCTATCTGAACCCCCATCGACCGAATGCCCTACAGCCGCGCAAGCGCCCGCGCGCGACGCTGACCCCCTCACTGGTGCTGCGCAACGGCGCACCATGGATGGTGTTCGGCACGCCCGGCGGCGACAGCCAGGATCAATGGACGTTGCAATTCTTCCTGAATGTGGTGGACTTCGGTATGAACATCCAAGCTGCACTGGACGCGCCTACCGTTCATTCGACGCATTTCCCCTCCTCTTTCTATCCGCGCGATGCGTATCCTGCCCGTTTGGAAGCCGAAGATCGCATCGACTCTGCTGTGTTGCGCGGTCTAGAAGCGCGTGGGCACGAGGTCGTCGTGAACAACGGCTGGAGCCACGGCAAATGTATGGGGATTTGTCGCGATTCTCAATCCGGCGTGCTGGCCGGCGGCGTGTCTCCGCGCGGGCACATCGGCTACGCCCTCGGCTGGTGAAACCATCACGTGATGCGCTCAGCTCAAATCAAGCCACCGGCCGTTGAGCAAGACACGCTCCACGTGTGTGTCGAGCAGTTCATCCGGCGTGGCGCGTGTGATGTCGCGCGATAACACGATCAGGTCGGCCAGTTTGCCTGCTTCCAGCGACCCGATTTCCTGTTCCATCCCGCCGGCGTAAGCGGCGCCGATCGTGTAGGCTTCAATTGCTGCCTCGATCGTCAGACGCTGTTCGGGATACCAGCCTTCTGTGCCCGGATAGCCATCCGGCCGGCGGCGCGTTATGGCCGCGTGCAAGCCGAGGAAGGGATTGAAGCTCTCCACCGGGCTGTCTGAGCCGAACGCCAACCGCGCGCCGGCGCCGGCCAAGGAGCGCCAAGCATAAGCGGTACGACATCGTTCACCCCAACAGGTCTCGGCCATGCGCATATCGCCGATGGCGTGAATCGGCTGCATCGAGGCAATCACATTCAGCCGCGCGAAACGCCCCAGATCACCTGGGTGAACAATCTGCGCGTGCTCGATGCGATTGCGCAGAGAGACGCCGGACACCTGTGTAGCGGCAACTTCAAACGCATTCAGCGCTTCGTGATTCGCGCGGTCTCCGATGGCGTGGATGACTGCCGCCAGGCCGTGTTGATTGCAGCGCGTCACCGTTTCAGCGAGCGCCTCAGGGTCAAATGTGCTAATGCCGTAGTTATCCGGCTCGTTCTCGTAGGGTTCGATCATCGCAGCCGTGTGAGGCCCCAACGCGCCGTCAGCGAAGATTTTGATGCCGCCGATGCGCAGCCAAGCATCCCCAAAACCGCTGCGCAGCCCAAGCTCAACGACGGTTTCCAGCACCTCAACGCCGATTTGCTTCACGATACGCACCGACAAGTGGCCCCGTTCGCGCAAGCGCTGATAGGTGTTGAGTGAGCGCAGGCTGTATGCGCCGCCATCCATGCAATGCGCGCCGGTCAGGCCGAAGCGATTCATGGCCCGCATCGCTTGCACCGTAGCCGCTTCTTCCTCTTCGGCAGTGGGTGGAGGGATGTGCTGCGTGATCAAGCTCATCGCGTTTTCGAGCAAGACGCCGGTTGGGTTGCCGGCCTCATCGCGCACAATCTGTCCGCCGGGCGGATCAGGCGTCTGCGCGCTGATGCCGCATTGCTGCAATGCAGCGCTGTTGACCCACATCGCATGGCCGCTTTTGGCCGAGAGCGCCACCAGATGATCTGATGTGGCGGCATCCAGTTCAACGGCGGTAGGAAACCGTGAGGGGCGCCATACATCCTGTGTCCAACCGCTGCCCGTGATCCATCGGCCGGCCGGTGTGCTGCGCGCCCGTTCGCGTACCCGCGCGACGACCACATCGACGCTCGGTGCTTCAAAGACGTTCACCCGCCGCATCTCCAGCCCGCTCCACTGGAGGTGAAGATGGGCATCGATCATGCCGGGCATGACAAATGCGCCCTCCAGATCGACGTGCTGGGCATTCGGCAACTGCACAGCGCGGATTTCAGCGTCGTGGCCTACAGCCAAGATGCGGTCGTTGGCAACCGCCAGCGCGGTCGCACGGGGTTGGGCCGGATTCACCGTGTAGATGTTGGCGTTGTACAGAATCAGGTTCATGGTGCTGAGTGTTCAGTGGTTAGAGTTGAGTGCTGAAAGCGGCGCAAGGCGTGGTGCGAGAGCTACTGTTGCCACAGTTCTGTCTGCGGCGTGCTCAGGTACTCCGCTCCGTTATCGGTGACCAGCACATTTTCCTCAATGCCGATGTAGCCGTAAGAGGGAACCATTACCCCCAGTTCGATGGCCAGCACGCTTCCAGGCTCAACTGGCATATCAGGCAGAGTGCCGTAGCGTTCCCACTGCGGCCCGAGCACGCCGCCGCCATCGTGCGCCCGCTGGCCGAGGTGATGGCCGAAGGCGTGCATGTACTCGGCATATCCGTGGCGGGTCAACTCGGCGCGCGCAGCGGCATCCACCTGCCAACCGAGCGCGCCCGGCTTGAGCGCAGCGCGGCCGGCTTCCAGGGCTGCCCGACAGGCTTCCCAGGCGCGCTGCACAGCTTCCGGCGCGTCCGCTTCACCAGCGCGTCGCACGTACACCATGCGCTGCAAGTCGGCACAATAGCCCTCCCAGCGCAGACCCATGTCCACGTGAACGAGCATTCCCGGCTGGATCACGAGATCGCTCGGCCGACCATGGCCGATGGGCGAATCCGGCCCAGCGTTTACGATCGGGTTGCTAGCGCGTTCCCAGGCAAACTCCCCACCATAGTGTGCGGCGATCTCGCCGGCCAACGCATGGACTTGACGCTCGCTCAGACCGGTCAGCGGCCGAGCCAATAACGCTGCGTACACGTGCTGGGTGATATCGATCGCCCGGCGGATGCGGCTCGTTTCTTCAGGCGACTTGCGCTCACGCAGCCGGCGCACGATATGCTCTGCGCTGGTGAAGCGGGCAATGTAAGGTGTGCCGGCCAGCAAACGGGTTAGCCGAGCATACATCCCGAAAGTCAGGCCGTCTGCCGCCGGATCGGAGAGCGAGTAGTTGAGGGCGATGGTGTGTGGGTTGAGCCGGTCGAGTTCTGCGCGCAGCACATCACCGATACTCTGGTCATACGCGATCACGTCGTCGTAAGCTTCCAAGCGGCGCACGGCGTCGGCGTCAAAACGCCCGACCAGTGCTGCCTTGCGTCCACTGCGCGATACCACAAGCGCCGATTCCCACGTCAATCCTGTTCCAAGAAGCAGGTTGAGCGCCGGATCGTAGGTCTGGGAGGTTTCTCGAACAAAGGTGAGCCAGCAGTCAATCTGATGCTCACGCAACAGTCCGACGGCCTGTTCTAACTTTTCGCGGATGATGGGAGTCAGATCGGTCATGATTCAGCGCCCACGATGCGCTCATAGATGGAGGCAAACTCCTCGTCGGAATAGAACTCGATGACAATGCGACCGCCTTTGCGGCTGCGTTGTAACGAGACCCGTGTGCCCAGCGCAGCGCGGAGTTTCGATTCATATTCTTTTGCCCCTTCCCATCGTTGTGCGGTGTGGCCGTTTGAATGGGTTGCGGCAGAAATCGGCTGAGTCATGCGCCGCACCAGCTCTTCTGTCTGCCGCACATTCAATCCGCGCGCGACAATTTGATCGAGGGCGGCCAGTTGATCAATGCTGGAAGATAAACTAAGCAAGGCGCGCGCATGGCCTTCACTGATCACGCCCTGCATCAGCGCAGCTTGGGCCTGCCCCGGCAACTTCAAGAGCCGAACGGTGTTCGTGATCGCGACGCGGCTCTTACCGACGCGCTCGGCCACTTGCTCCTGTGTCAGGCCAAACTCATTGATGAGTTGCTGATAGGCCGCCGCTTCTTCGAGCGGGCTGAGGTCGCTGCGTTGGATGTTTTCGATCAGCGCCAGCTCGAGCATGTCTTGTGGCGCGGCCTCTTTGATGATGGCCGGCACATGCGTCAGGCCGGCCAGTTGCGCCGCGCGCCAACGCCGCTCGCCGGCGATCAATGTGAACGGCGCCCCGGGGCCTTGTGTGCGGGTGACAATCAACGGTTGAATCACACCATGCTCGCGGATGCTGGCAGCCAGCTCGTCGAGCTTTAACGCCTCTATACCGCGCGAGAGGCGTGGCTGGCGTGGATTGGCGCGAATCTCGCCGACGGCAATCTCGACGATGCCACGCATCTCGCCGCGCGCGTTGCCATCCTCTGCCGATACCTTTGCCTCGGTAGCGCCGGGAATGAGGGAATCCAATCCGCGCCCCAGTCCGATTGGTTTAGGCATGTGTTACTCCCTCGCGTTGATTGTGTGGTCGTTCGTTTTGAACGCGTTCCTGTTGAGCGCGCTCAACGAGCGCACGCTCGTTTTGCGCTATCAATTCCTGAGTGAGATCGGCGTATGCCTTCGCCCCTGGCGACCCCGGTGCATAGGTCAAGATCGGCTGTCCATAACTGGGCGCTTCGCTCAGCCGCACGTTGCGCGGGATGCGCGTATTGAACACACGCGCGCCGAAAAACTTTTGCACCTCGGCCACAACTTGCTGCGCCAGTGCCGTACGCGCATCGTACATGGTCAAAATCAGGCCACGAATTTCTAACTGTGGGTTCAGACGTTGCCGAACCAGTTGCACGATGCGCGTGAGCTGGGACAACCCCTCCAACGCCAGATACTCGCACTGCACAGGGATCAGCACTCCGCCGGCAGCCGTGAGCGCGTTCACTGTGAGCAACCCCAGTGAAGGTGGGCAGTCCATCACGATGTAATCGTACTTGTCCGTTTCGCTTGCCAGCGCCTGGCGCAAGCGATACTCACGCGCCAGCTCGCCAACCAGTTCGACTTCTGCCGCCGCTAGGTTAGGCGAACTGGGAATGATAGCAAGATTGAGCTTACTGTTTTTTAAGGTTGCCCGCGCGGGGCTGATGTTGCCCAGTAACACGTCGTAGCTCGACGCTTCCACTTTGTCCTTGTTGATGCCCAGGCTGCTGCTGGCGTTGGCCTGCGGATCCATGTCCACCAAAAGGACGCGCTTGCCGGCTGCGGCAAGATAAGCGGCCAGGTTGACGGCTGTGGTAGTCTTGCCCACGCCACCTTTCTGATTGGCGATCGCGTAGATATAGGTCATGCGCGGGTCTGCTCCGAGTGATAAGTTGGGCTGATTTTAAACCAGCGCGCCGGCGCATCGTTGTGCATCTTGGCGCGTCGGAAAACCCTGTCCGTGCGGGAAAGTGACCGAGTGGGCGGCGACGCAGTTCGCGATTTCACAGGCGCGCACAGGGGTGCAACCCCGTTCCAGAGCAATAAACAGCGCGGCAGCAAAAATGTCTCCTGCACCGGTAGGCTCGATTTGTGTGACTTCAGGAGCTGGCACGTGAACCGCTTGCCCCTCGAAGAACACCGTGCAGCCGGCGGCGGCTTGTGTGACGACCAGAACGGAGGTGCGCGCAGCCCAGGCCTGCGCGCGCTGCCAATCGCCGGCTATATCATCGATACTCAGCACGGTAGCATTTGCGCGCGGCAAGATTAATTCTGCGTGTTCCCAGTCGCCGGCGTACACTTCACCCGCTTCATTCCAGCGGCGTAACCACCCTTGCGGTGTGACCCCCACAAACACGT
>JANWVJ010000087.1 GCA_025056895.1 Thermoflexales bacterium | reverse complement strand
TTGGTAGCTAGCCACAGCACCCGTTGCTGGATATTCTCCAGGATGGCGATATCGGCGTCACTCAGGTCAACCGAAGCGCCAGGCGCAGAAATCCCGACCTTGGTTTGTGCTGCCGGCCCAATATCCGGTTCCGAAACGGCTTGCGGTTCCATGCCGGCAAGCATAAAAGGATGACCCGCTGCCGTCAACGGGCCAGGCGATATCGAAAGCTCAACTTCCCAGTCGTCCGCCGATCAACCGTCGCTGACCGCGTGCGAAGTCCGCGCCGGACATCGATCGTTTACCCTCTGGTTGCACCTCGATCAATTCCAGAGCACCCTCGCCGCAACGCACGCACACCGCTCTGCCCGTCGTGAACACCGTGCCGGCCGGCAATTCAAGTTGGGGTGCGCTCACCTCTCGCACGGCGGCGCGCAGCACTCGCACAAGCCGGCCTTCCCAGTGCGTGAACGCCGACGGCCAAGGCGACACAGCGCGAATGTGGCGCTCAATTTCAAGGGCGCTGCGCTGCCAGTCGATTCGCCCATCTTCTTTTTTTAACAAACCGCACTTAGTTGCCTGCGCCTCATCCTGAGGTTGGGGGCGGATCGATCCGGCTAAGTAAGCCGGCAAGGTCTCGATCAGCAATTCTGCTCCCAGTTCGGCCAATCGGGCTGATAGCGTGCCGGCGGTGTCGTCGGGACGAATGGGTTCGCTGCGTTGCGACACGATTGGGCCGCTGTCCAGGCCGGTGTCCATTTGCATGATGGTCACGCCGGTCATGGTATCGCCGGCGGCAATTGCCGCGCTGATCGGCGAGGCGCCCCGCCAACGCGGCAGCAGGGAAGCATGCACATTCACACATCCATGCGGCGGCAAATCCAGCACCGGCCGGCGCAGAATTTGTCCGAATGCAGCCACGATGATGACCTCGGGCGCGTAGGCGCGCAGTTGATCCACTACTTCAACCGATTTGAGCGATTCAGGTTGCAAAACCGGCACGCCATGCTCGATGGCCAGCACTTTGACAGGCGGAGGTGTTGGGGCGCGCCCTCGTCCTGCTGGCGCGTCGGGCTGGGTGACCACTGCCACAACATCATGATGAGACAACAGCGCGCGCAAGCTCGGCACCGCAAATTCAGGTGTACCCATGAACACAATTCTGGCCATGCTTTGAGTGTAATGCCAAGGGACTGCCTTCGCCCGGCGCACTCTGTTTGGAATGCACCCCGTCTATCGATGGGCTTGCCGGCATGCCCAAAATGCTGCACACTTGTAGAACAGTGATCACCACCCGGCCCGTTACCACCAAACTGTTGAAGGAGGAGGAAGGCAGACATGGCCGATAGGTTGCGCGTAGGCATTGTTGGATGTGGCGGCATTGCCCGCGCTCATGTCAACGCATATCGCACCATTCCCGAAGTAGATATCGTCAGTGTGCATGATGTGGCAGCCTCGGCGGCGGAGGCCCTGGCGCGTGAAACAGATGCCCGCATCGCCAACTCGCCCCAGGAGATGGCCGCCGTCGATCACTTGGACGCCGTGAGCATTTGCACCCCGCCGGCGCTGCACTTCCAGCATTGCAAACCGTTTCTTCAGGCGCGCATACCGGTCTTGTGCGAAAAGCCGCTGGAGGCGAATGTGCGTGCTGCCGGCCGGCTGGCCGAACTGGCCCGCCGCAGCCGCACGGTGTTCATGACCGCTTTCTGTCATCGCTTTCATCCGGCCATTATCGAATTAAAAAAGCTCATCGAAAGTGGTTCCTTGGGCAAGCCCTTGTTGTTTCGCAACATGTTTGGTGGCTACTTGCCGCTCAAGGGTAACCACCGCGCCGATCCGGCCTTATCCGGCGGAGGAGTGCTCATTGACAACGGCTCGCACTCGGTTGATCTGTTCCGCTTTTTGGTGGGCGAGCCGGCAGCGGTGTGGGCAGTTGCCGGCAACGTCATGCAGAAATTGCCGGTCGAAGATATTGCGATGATCGTGCTGGAGCGGCGCGGCAAAGTGTTAGGCGAAATCACCTCAAGCTATTCGCTGAAGGGCTGCCCCAACCAACTCGAGTGGTATGGCACACAGGGCGTTGCTGTCGTGAGCTATTGGAACCCCGACGAGCCGGACTTGAAATACAAACTCGAAGGCCAAGCCGAATGGACGGTGGTCGATTGCAGCGCCCATCCTGACCGATTTGCCGGCGAGGTCGGGCACTTTATCGACTGTGTGCGATCAGGGCAAAGGAAAGCCGCCGTCACCGTCGAGGATGGCTATCGCGCTAGTGTCATCATCCAAGCTGCCTACGAGTCGGTCGGCAAGGGCAAAAAGATCGTCTTGCGTTAGGTCGCACACATCGTTGTGTGCTGTTGGCCGGCTCATGTGGCTTCCCGTCGTCTCAACACAGCGCCGGAAAATAAAAAGATGAGCATCTCCGATGCAAAGGCAGGTTCCATGATGAACAAACGAATCGGATTTGTCGACGATCACCTCGATAACTTTCACGCCAATATCTTTTTGAAGATCGTGCGCGAAGATTTGGTCGAGCGTGGATTCACGATTGCCGGCTGTTTGGCGATCAAAGCTCGCCAAGGCCGTGCTTGGGCCGGCAAGAACGGCGTGCCCTATTTCTCTGATCTCGATGAAATGAACGCAGCCGTAGATGCTTATATGATTCTTGCGCCGTCCAACCCAGAGGTGCATCTGGAATTGTGCGAGCGCGTGCTGCCCTATGGTAAGCCGACCTATATCGACAAGACTTTTGCCCCAGACTTGAAAACAGCTCGGCGCATCTTTGCTTTGGCTGACCGATACAAGACGCCTGTGCAAACCACGTCTGCCTTGCGCTACACCGATGTGCAGAAATATGTCGGCGAAGTGGGCCGCGCTGCGGTACAGCACATGATCGCCTGGGGTGGAGGGCGTTCGTTTGGCGAATACGCTATCCACCCTGTGGAACTGGTTGTGAGTTGCATGGGGCCGAAAGCACAGCGTTTGATGCGGTGCGGGAGCGGCAGACAGTCTCAATTGCTGCTCGACTTGAGCGGTGGACGGACGGCTGTAATCAATGTGTACACACAGTCCGATACGCCGTTTGCTGCTGCGGTCACCACCCAAGCCGGCACGCGCTATATTCCTGTCGATCACGCGCGACTGTTTGTGGACGCAATGGCTGCGATCCTCGACTTCTTCGAAGCCGGTCATCCAACCATCGACCGCGCTGAGACGCTGGCTATTAGGCGCATTCTGGATGTGGCTACGTCGCCCCGTGCACTCAAACGTTTCGTTTCACTGTAGTGCTCTGAGTGTAATTGGATGTCTGATGTGTTCTGTGCTTCGCGTTCCGTTGTCTGACTGTTTGCTATCGACTACCGATTACTCAGGAAGGAGTGTGTCATGGGCAGGTTCAAGATCGGTGTGATGAGTGACTCGTTTCGTCTGGCTCCGCGCGACGGCATTCGCAAAGCAAAAGAAGTCGGCGCAGACGGGATTCAAATCTACGCTGTGGCCGGCGAGATTTGTCCCGAAGTGATGGATCGATCTACGCGCGCCGACTTCCGGCGTTTCTGCGCCGATCTGGGACTACAGATCGCGGCGCTATGCGGCGACTTGGGCGGCCATGGGTTTGAACGCGTAGATGAGAACCCTGCTAAAGTCGAGCGCTCTAAACGCATCGTTGATTTGGCAGTCGATCTCGGCGCGCCGGTCGTGACAACTCACATAGGTGTGGTGCCGGCAGATCAGGCCCACCCGCGCTATGCAATCATGCAGGCGGCATGTCACGAGCTGGGCGAATATGCGCGCCATGCCGGCGTTGCCTTTGCCATCGAGACCGGCCCCGAAACTGCTGCCGTGCTGAAAATGTTCTTGGACGATGTGGGATCGAAAGGCATCGGCGTAAACCTCGATCCGGCCAACTTCGTGATGGTTACCGGCCAAGACCCAGTTGCGGCTGTTCATATCTTAAAAGACTACATCGTGCACACCCATGCTAAAGATGGTGTGCAATTGCAGCCCTGCGATCCAGAGCGTGTATACGAGGCCTTTGCCGAAGGCGGTATCGCCGGCCTGACGATGGGGGATATTGCCCGCTTATTCCGCGAGGTGCCGCTGGGGCAAGGCAGTGTGCCGTGGGAGGCTTACCTCGACGCATTGTCTGCGGTCGGCTACTCTGGTTTTCTGACCATCGAACGCGAGGTGGGAGAAAACCCGGAACAAGATATCCGTCAGGCTGTTCAATTCCTGCGCGCCAGAATCTAGCACGATCAAGCAGGGCCTATCTGACAGTCGAAGCAGCGGGCTATTGCTCCCGAGAGGGAGCGCGGCCTGCCTGGGAAGCGGGTGAGGATTGGCCGGCGCATACTACAAGCGGCGGCGAGCATATTCAGCATCCGTTGCCTGCTCGATTGAATGTCCTCTCAGACGAAATTGTTCTGGGCGCATGTCTCTGAGGGGCAGATTCAAGCCGCCCAGGGATAGTCATTCACTTAATCAAGACAGGTGCCTACTAAGCCCCCTTTCTTTTCTGAAAAGCACTTCTACTCTCCCTCAACAAAAAGTCCTCCTTCTTCGCAGCTTGCGTTGTCTCGAGTAGGTTATATAATGCCGCTCGGTAATAAACCGACCGTCGGTTTATTAATCTGGATCAAGCATGGCGCGCCTCATCAAACAACAGGAGCATGCCGAACGTCGTAACGAGATTCTCGACGTGGCCCAGAAGCTCGTATACACCAAAGGCTACGAGCAGATGTCTATTCAGGACATTCTAGAGGCGCTGCATATTTCCAAAGGAGCGTTCTATCACTATTTCGACTCGAAGCAGGCGTTGTTGGAAGCGCTCACCGAGCGCATGATGGACGAAATAGCCAGCGTGTTGGATCACGTTGTCCGCGATCCAACTTTGCCGGCATTAACAAAGCTTCAACGCTACTTCGACACAGCCGCCCGCTGGAAATCGGCGCGCAAACCGATGATGCTTGAGCTGATGCGCATCTGGTATGACGATCACAATGCGCTCGTGCGGCAAAAAGTGCTTCGTGCCGCCGTTAAACGGGTTGCGCCATTGCTCGGCCAGATTATCCGGCAGGGTGTGCAGGAAGGCGTGCTGACAACCCGTTATCCCGACGAAGCCGGAGAAATTGTGCTGGCCACCTTCCAAAGCCTGGGCGATGCCTTTATCGCCCCCTTGCTTTTACAGGACTCAGCCGGCGCTGACGATTTAAAACGCGCCGAGCAAGCTATTGCGGCCTACACGGAGGCACTGGAGCGTATCTTGGGTGCGCCCGCTGGGTCTCTCAAACTCATCGAACCGGGTGCGCTGAATGAGTGGGCTAGTGCGTCACACGCTTCCAACAAGCCGCCGAAATCCAAACGCAGCCGGCAAGCATGAGACGCCGGTTTGCGATGCCGAGGAGTGGTGTCTATGAAACTCTATCTGCGCCTCGCCTGGCGCAACGTGTGGCGTCATCGCCGGCGCACAATCATCATTTTGCTGGCCATCGGGCTGGGATTGGCGCTGATGATGTTCTACGATGGCATGGTGGCCGGTTTCGAGCAGGCCATCTACGGCAACGCGATTCAAGTATTAGGCGGAAATATCCAGATTCATGCCGCCGGCTATCACAAAGCAGCCGGCCAAACGCCGTTGTTGCCTTTAGCCAACGATCAGGCTGTTGTGCAAGCCGCTTTGGCCCACCCGGACGTGCAAGCGGCTGCGCGGCGTATCCATACGAGCGGTCTGGCCAGCAGCCGTGAAGGGGCATTCGCGGTCGGCATTGTCGGTATCGAACCGGATCGTGAGCGCAGCATCAGCTTGCTCGCCCAACGTGTTGTTGAAGGGCGCTTTCTGAACGCTGACGACCGGGATGCAGTATTGATCGGCCACGGCTTGGCGAGGGCGATGGGTGTCACCGTGGGTGATCGCTTCACGTTGGCCGGCCGCGCGGTGCACGATCAAGTGCGTCGGCGCACCATGACCGTGATCGGCATCTATGACGTTGGGTTGCCGGACTTGGAGAAACGCACAGTGTATCTGTCGTTGGCTGCTGCACAAGACCTGTATGGACTGAGCGGCCAATCCACTGAAATTGCCGTCACCCTGCGACAGATAGGAGATGAGACTGCTGTCATCGATGCCCTGCGTCGAGCCTTGACAGATGGTGGAGTGGCCAACTACGAGTTCGACACTTGGGCGAGCAGTTTTCCCGAAATGGCCCAGGCCATTAACGCTAAAGGCGGTGTGACGACCGTCTTCGGCGTCATCATCACCATCATCGCGGCCATCGGCATCGTCAACATGTTGCTGATGGCTGTCTATGAACGCACGCGTGAGATCGGCATCTTGGGCGCAATGGGGTTGAAGCCGCGCCAAATTTCTCTCCTGTTTGTTCTGGAAGGCGGATTGATTGCAGGTGTGGGGGTTGTAGTTGGCATCGTCTTAGGGGTGCTGATGAACGGCGCTCTCGGCATTGTAGGCATCGACTACAGCAGCTTTACCTCACTGACCGAGTACACCGCTCTCATCAGCGGAACGGTTTATCCAACACTGGGGCTGGACAATTTGCTCCAACGCAGTGTGACGGTGATCGTAATTGCCGTTTTGGCTTCCCTGTATCCGGCGCGCGAAGCGGCGCACAGCGAGCCGGCCAAAGCATTGCACTACGTGTGAGGTGCAAGATGACGCAGTGGTTCAAAATCGCCTGGCGCAACCTGGGCCGAAATCGCAGACGCTCTTTCTTCTCTGCGCTGGCGTTGGGCATGGGTTTGGCGCTGTTGTTGTTGATGGCTGCCGTCATCAAAGGTGAAATGCGCGATTCAATGAACGCTGCTATTCGCCTGTACAGCGGCCACTTGCAAGTGCGCAGGACCACTTACGACGAAGACAAAACCAGCTTGGCGTGGGGGGATCTGATCGAAAATCCCGCTCGGATTGCCGCACAAATTGCTCAACTTGAGCCGGTTGCGGTCTCCACGCCACGCCTGTTTGCCAGTGGGATCGTGCTCATCGGCAGCCAGTCGGTTGGGGTGCGCGTGGTTGGCATCGTGCCCGAATCAGAAGCTAATATGCCCTACCGCGACGGATTGATCAGCGGCGACTTTCTGACGGCTGATGACCGCGCCGGCATCTTAATCGGTCAGAGCCTGGCCGATAAGTTTGGATTGAAAGTCGGCCAGGCTGTCAACTTGCTGGTCAACACCTCGAATGGCGACGTGGATGAACAGACATTTGTCATTCGCGGCATCTATTCGACCGGCACACCCGGCCTTGATCAAACAACCGTGCTGATGCCGCTGAGCAAAGCCCAAGCGATTACCCAGGCCGGCGATCATGCCAGCGCTATCTTTGTGCTGCTGAAGGACGCGGCGCAAACCGATGCCGTTGCTCTGGCGTTGCAGGGGAGCCAGTATCGCGTTGTGACATTTGAGCAGATGAACGACATCCTGGTGCAAACCGAAGCCTTGGCCGGCGGTTACATGGTCGTCATCTACCTTATTGTGCTGGCCATTACTGCCACCGTGGTGATCAATACTCTGATCATGGCTGTATTCGAGCGCACGCGCGAGATCGGCGTACTATCAGCGATTGGCGTGCGCCGCAGCAGAATCATGGCCATCTTCTTTGCTGAGTCTGGTCTGCTGGCAAGCGGCGGCATTGTCATCGGCTTGATCTTAGGCGGCTTGCTGGTGCTCTATGCCTCCACGATCGGCTTCTATATCGGCGATTTCGGCGTCACCGGCATTCTTCTAAGCGAGCGCATCTACGCCTACCTGATGCCGGCCGATGCGCTTACCCTGACCGTGCTCGCTTTCGTTGTTACGCTTGTGGCGTCGCTGTATCCGGCCTGGCTCGCTGCTCGCATGGAGCCTGTCCAGGCGTTGCGCGGCGGAGAATAAATCCACGGCAGAGAAGAGAACACTCCCCTCATTCCTCTGACCGAATGCACAGCTTGTCGAGAGACAAGCCCTGGAGGTTGCAATCATGGAAGTAGCAAGGCTTGAAGACGTGTCACGTGTGTTCAAGGTTGGCGCAGTAGAGACTTGGGCGCTGCGCGGTGTAAACTTGTCCATCCACAGCGGGGAATTCACGGCTTTGGTGGGGCCATCCGGCTCTGGTAAGACCACGCTATTGCAGTTAATCGGTTGTCTCGACTTGCCCACCAGCGGGCGCGTATTCATCAACGGCAAGGATGTCAGCACTCTCAATCGAGACCAGCGTGCAGATGTTCGGCGTGGGACGATCGGCTTTATTTTCCAGTTTTTTGCCCTGATCCCAACCTTGACAGCCTATGAGAACGTGGAAATGCCATTGTTGCTCATCGGGCAGAGCGCTGCCAGCCGGCGCGCCCGCGTGATGCAGTTGCTCGACACGGTGGGCTTATCGGACCGCGCCCATCACCGCCCCGACCAGCTTAGCGGCGGCGAGCAGCAACGTGTAGCCATTGCCCGTGCGCTGGCGCCTAATCCCTCGCTCATTCTGGCCGACGAACCGACGGCTAATCTGGACACGCCGAATGGCAAGCAGGTGATGGATCTGATGGCCCGCTTGAATCAAGCTACCGGCGTTACCTTTGTGTTTGCTACACACGACCCGCGCGTGATTCAGTACGCTCGCCGCATCGTGACGTTGCGGGATGGGCATATTGTGGAAATGCGGGATGTGCAACCACCTCAGCCAGTCCAAACGGAGCCGGTTTTTGTAGGAAGGTGAGACATGCGCTTCGTGTTGTGTCGGCGTATCTGGATCAGTTGCCTGGCGCTGTTGTTGGCCGGCTGTAGTGCGCTCGAAAACAGCTCACAGCCGTTGCCCACCGTTGTTCTAGGGGAGGCGAGTCCGTCGGCCGATCAGTCCACCCCTGCCGGCCGGCGCGCTCGGATCGTAGCGTCAGGGGTTGTAGTACCGGCGCGCCGTGTCCAACTGGCCTTCGGCGTCGCCGAACGCGTTGCCACGGTTGCGGTCACCGAGGGGGATCGCGTCCAAGCCGGCCAGGTGCTCGCCACGCTTGAGGACGCTGTCATTCAAGCGCAAGTGCGCCAAGCGGAAGCCGCGCTTGCCGCTGCTCAGGCCAACTACGATTTACTCGCCGCCGGCCCAACGGCGGCCCAGGTGCGCCAAGCAGAAGCGGCCTTGATCACCGCTCAGGCTGCCTACAGCCGCACCGTCCAGGGTGCGCGTAAGGCGGAAATCGACGCTGCTCGCTCGGCGCTTAATGCTGCCTATGCCAACTACGCCAAGATCAAGGCCGGCCCGCCTCCAGAAGAGTACGCCGCTGCTGAAGCCGCTCTGCGCACCGCCGAGGCAGCTTTGCGTCAGGCACAGAGTGCCTACGATCAGGCGCTCTCGCGCAACCCTGCCGGCATCAGCGGGGACCCAGCTGCCTTGGCGCTCGAAAGGGCCACCAATGACTATCTCGCTGCAAAAGCCGTGTATGACGCTTTGTCCAAACCCCCCGATCCGGCTGCTTTGAGCGCCGCCTATCAACAGGTCACGGCGGCTAAAGCCCACCTCGATCGCCTACTCAATCCGGCGCAAGCAGCCGAGATCGAGCAAGCTCAAGCTGCGATGGATAGCGCGCGGGCGCAGCTCGATGAGTTGCGCACGAGGCCGCGGCCGGCGGAACTGGCTGCCGCGCGCGCACAAGTCGAAGCTGCCCATGCGGCGCTCAGTGTTCTGCAAGCTCAGGCCGAGAAATACCGACTTGTTGCACCGATCAATGGCGTGGTCTTGAGTTGCGCAATCGAGGCAGGGGAGATTGTCTCGCCGGCTGCGCCAGCTTGTGTAATTGCCGATGTCGATCACTGGCAGGTGCGCACAACTGATCTGAGTGAGTTGGATGTAGCCAACTTGGCAGAGGGACAGCCGGTAATGGTGTTCATCAAGGCGTTGCAGCAGGAGGTCTCAGGGCGCGTGCATCGCATCGCGCTACAGGCCGATCGGTTGGGTGGAGATGTGGTGTACGAGGTTGTGATCGATCTCAATCAACGGCCGGCCGGGCTGCGCGCCGGTATGAGTGTGGAAGTGCGGTTTGAATGATCTCCCGACTCGGTAAACTAGTGTCTCGATGGGCGTACAGACTGCACCAGTACACCGGCGTGGTTTTATCTCTCTACGCGGCGTAACCAAGTCTTACAAAACCGGCGCCGGCGAAGTAGCGGTGCTCAAGGGAGTTGATCTGGACTTTGAACGGGGGGAATTCGTCGCCATCATCGGTAAGTCAGGCAGTGGAAAGTCTACTCTCATCAACATGTTAACCGGCATTGACCGACCTACTGCCGGCGAGGTCTGGGTTGGCGACACGCCGGTGCATACGCTCAGCGAAGGGCAGATGGCGGTCTGGCGCGGGCGCAATTTGGGCATTGTCTTTCAGTTCTTCCAGTTGCTGCCGATGTTGTCGCTGGTTGAAAACGTGATGCTGCCGATGGACTTTTGCAATATGTACTCCACAAGGCAGCGCCGTGAGCGTGCCATGCGCTTGCTAGAGCTGGTTGATATGTCCGAACATGCACACAAACTGCCGTCGGCGTTATCCGGCGGCCAGCAACAGCGGGTGGCGATTGCCCGCGCTCTGGCAAATGATCCGCCGGTCATCGTGGCCGACGAGCCGACCGGCAATCTGGACTCCAAAACCGCCGAGGCCGTGTTTGCGCTATTCCAGCAACTCACTGCACAAGGCAAGACCCTGATCATGGTCACGCATGACAGCAGCTTGGCCCAGCGCGCCGGCCGCACGGTCTTAATCGCCGACGGCGAAATCGTCAACGAGTATGTGGCGCGTGCGTTGCCTACGTTGACCCATCAACAGATGCTACACGCTACACGTCGCTTGAAGCCGATGCACTTTCCGGCCGGCGCAACCATTCTCCAGGAGGACACGCACGGTGATCACTTCTTCATCGTGACCGGTGGCACAGCCAACGTCTTTCTACGTCGACCAGGCGCTTCGGATGTGATGGTCGCCAGTTACGGGCCCGGCCAGTATTTCGGCGAGATCGAGGCGCTGCGCGGCGGGAAGTGGCGTGCGACCATTCGCGCTGCTCCAGACACGCCGGTTGACGTGGTCGCATTAGATCGGGAGACATTTGTGCAGTTGCTGGCCGAGTCAGACGCCACGCGCCAAATCATCGAGCAGGTCGTGCAAAGCCGGCTGGCCGAAAATGTGGCGAGCCGGCTCTGAACAGCTCAAGCGCTGCCTGGGGCCGGCGATCCTCTCCAAGCGGCCGGCAGCCTCTGTCCGTCGCCCTCTTCCTGAAAGAACACGTTCAATCTTTCAGAAAGGTTCCCTGGCGTAGCTCTTCAAACGCTTGTCGTAGTTCGGCCTGTGTGTTCATCACGATCGGCCCATACCATGCGACCGGTTCTTTAAGCGGCCGGCCCGAAACCAGCAGGAAGCGAACCCCCTCATCACCCGCCTGAACCACCACTTCATCGCCTTGGTCGAACAGCACCAGCGAGCGGTTGTCGGCTTCTCCGGGTGGGGCCGTTTCCGCCCAACCGATCCCTTCGGTCGGTACGGCCAACGGCTCGGACGCGTCGCAA
This sequence comes from Thermoflexales bacterium, assembly GCA_025056895.1. Classification (GTDB taxonomy): domain Bacteria; phylum Chloroflexota; class Anaerolineae; order J036; family Brachytrichaceae; genus Roseilinea. The sequence goes on along the minus strand of JANWVJ010000087.1, from coordinate 1,118 downwards.
AACTTGCCGCTGCCGGCAAACACATAGGCGAATGCGTGACGCGTTGTCTCGACCGGCAGAATCGCTTTCACGCCCGGCGGAACCGATACATCGAGGTAAACCGGATCAGCCGCAATGCCCTCCACCGGCCCGCGTTTGCCCCAGAACAAACCACAAATTACCCGTGCCCGTACGCCACTGTCATCAATCACTTCTGGAATCTCGGCGGCGGTAATTTCCTGATAGCGCGGCGCAGTCATTTTGAGCGAAGCCGGCAAATTGGCCCACAACTGAAAACCATGCATGCGTCCGGTAGCGTCTCCGCGCGGCATTTCCTGGTGAATGATGCCTCGGCCGGCGGTCATCCACTGCACGTCGCCTGCTCCGATTACACCGCGATTGCCCAAGCTGTCACCGTGCTCCACCGTGCCGGCCAGCACATAGGTGATTGTTTCGATGCCGCGATGGGGGTGCCAAGGGAAGCCGGCTAGATAATCTTCTGGAATATCATTGCGAAAGTCGTCCAGCAGCAGGAACGGATCGAAGTCAGTCGTATTGCCGAAGCCGAATGCACGTCGCAGACGGACACCTGCGCCCTCCAGGGTGGGCTTAGCCTTAATCAGTCGTTTGATCGGTCGAAAAGTCACAGTTACCTCCAAATCCAGAAGTCAGATCATAAAACTGCCAACCGGGTGTATGCTACCGCCAATCCTGTTTGACACAGATGAATTGACTTTGGGAGGATTGTTTGGGAGGATTGTACAGATGGGCAAGTATCGCGTGTTGACAGATGAGCAGGTTCAAAGTTTCTTGGACAAAGGATATCTGGTGGTGCGCGATTGCTTAGACCGTAGTATCGCTGAACGTTGGATTGATGAGGCCTATCAACGGTTGGGATACGATAAGCACAACCCGGCTACCTGGGTCAAGGATATCGTCTGGCTCGATCACAAGAATCAAATGCCGGTGCGCGAGGTCGCGCCGAAAGCGTGGGCAGCTATTCTCGACGTGGTGGGTGGAGAGGATCGACTGGAGACCCAGGTAATGGGCATCAGCGGCGGGCATTTCACCACGATCAACTCGTTCATCTGGTCGGATGCATTCATCATCAACTTCCATCGTGGGGCCGATAAGCCTTG
>JANWVJ010000086.1 GCA_025056895.1 Thermoflexales bacterium | reverse complement strand
CGCCAATTGATGCGCCGTAGCGGATCACCCACTTGATATTCGCGCACGCCGAAGAAATCAATGCCGGTTCCGCCTTGACGGGCGAGGATAGGCCCGGCAAAACCCCGTGTGCGCGGCGGTCGGATATCTATGCGACGCAACCGCTGTGAGGATGGCACCACCACCAACGTGGCGCGCGCGCTCACAGCAAAACGTTCATGGAACAAGCCCGTGTTGTCAGTAACGTCGATTTCGATATCGCGGAAGCGATACTCCCCACGTTGGCCGCGCACAGTGTACCCGAACACGGCCTGTTCGCCCGGTTTAAGCAGCGCAATCAGCCTGGTCACACCGCGGATTACTTCCAGGCCGGCTGCGGTTGGATCATCGACGCGCGCTTCGATGGTTTGAGCGCCGGTGTTGGTCACCTGCACGGTGACTTCAACTTCTCGCCCCGGCGATACGCGGTCCAGACCGAGTGTGCGCCGAGCGATGAGTTGTGGCCGGTGCGGGCGGTGCAGCATCGACCAGCCGGCGTACACGGCGAACGGAATGGCCAGTGCGATCACCCCGCCGTTCAGTGACGCCAACCCGAACAACAACAGGCCGAAGATCAGCCCCAGTAGCGTGTTCATCGGCGGGCGACGCTTTCTAAATCAATGACCGGAACAGGCGTCATTTGGCTCACTTCGTTCAACACGCGCTCGGCAGCCTGCGGCACAGTCCACAAATCCGGCTCAAGGATCAGACGATGGGCTAGAGCCGGTTTGATGAACAGCTTAATGTCGTCCGGGATCACGTAATCGCGGCCTTGTAGGGCAGCCTGAGCGCGAGATAGTTTGAGTAGCGCTAGTGTGCCGCGTGGGCTGGCCCCAACCGCCACTTGTCGGTGTGAGCGTGTTCCCCGCGTCAAAGCTACCATGTAGCGCTCCAGATCGGGATCGACTTGTACCGCCTCCACAGCTTCGCGCATAGCCAGCAAGCCGGCTGCGTCGGTCACTGCGTCGAGCGTGAAAGCGTCTTGCCGGCGTTCACGCCGCCGGCGCAGCACTTCCCGCTCTTCGTCGGCGCTGGGATACCCAACCGATAAGCGGATCATGAAACGGTCAAGTTGCGCCTCGGGCAACGGATATGTGCCTTCGTATTCGATCGGGTTTTGCGTTGCAATCACCATGAACGGCTGGGGCAGCTTCATGGTCTCGCCTTCGAGGGTGACTTGATATTCTTGCATCGCTTCCAGCAACGCCGACTGAGTGCGCGGTGAGGCGCGGTTGATCTCATCAGCCAAAATGATGTTGGCAAACAGCGGCCCCTTGCGCAACACAAAGCGATTTTCGGCGCGGTCGAAGTAGTAACCGCCGGTGATGTCGCCGGGCAGTAGGTCAGGCGTGAACTGAATGCGTTTGAAGCTGATGCCCAGCGCCGTGGCGAAGCTGTTGGCGATGAGCGTTTTGGCCAGGCCGGGGTAGTCTTCGAGCAGCACGTGTCCGCCGGCGAGAAAGGCAGCCATGATCTTTTCCAGTACATCTTGTTTGCCGACGACGGCGCGTGCAACCTGATCAAGCACCCGTCGGCTCAGCGCGGCAACTTCCTGACAGTTCATGATCGTGTGTCCTTTTTATCCTCGTCTGTGAATTGCTGCGCTTCGATCCAGGACAACGCAGCGTGCAATGTGGTCCAGGCCGGCGATTGCGTTGCATGTGCGGAATGCCGATGGCCGAATAAGCGTTCGCGCAGCGTGTGCACGACGCGAGTCGGCCAACGGCGCAGCGCGTTGTTAGCGCGCCGGCGACCGACCAGCACGACCTCCACGACTTCGGGAGGTGCGGGCAACGTCCCGTTTGCTATCCGCAGCTCGATTTCAAGCGGGCTAGTGCGCTCAAGCGTAGCCAACGCCGCCAACACCAGGCTGCGCATCTCGAACATCATCTTCTCGCGCGCGTACTCACTGCGATCTACTTCACTCAAATAGCTGATCCAACGCTGCATGCGGCTGTAGCGCGTGTCTTCTGATCGGCGTCGAGTGGGCAACCCTGAAAAGTCCGTTTGCGCTCCCAGGCTTTTGAATGCCATCACGATGCCTAGCACGATTAACACGCCGAGGAAGACCGCTTGCGGCACACTACGCAGCAAGAGGCCGGTCAAGTAGATGGCGTATCCGAGCGGGCCGGCAAACAGCTCACGCACCCACTCGCGCAGATAAGTTACCAGGGCGGCGAAGCCGACTACCGTCGCTAGTCCGAGCAATACTCCCAGAGCGACCTGCGCCCAGCGCGATCGCTTCATGCTGACGATCATGAGGCATCTCCCGAGGCGCGACACGCGTTGACGATGGCGCGCAAGTATTCGATGGCAGCTTGCTCCTGTTCAGGCGTGGGGTGGGCGTGACCGTAGCGCACAGCCTCGAAAGCGAGTGTGAGCTGCTGCACCGGCTCGGCCGGCAGACCCATTGTTTGCAGCAGGGTCACGAACTCGCGCGGCGTCATGCTGGCGGCGCGACGCACACCGCGCGCTTCCTGCACAGTGCGGCTCATCTCTCTGTAGCAGCGGATGATGATGTCACGGAACTCCCCGCCGGCTTGCAAATCGGCAACCGCTTGTTCCGCTTGTTGGGCTACTTGCTCCAATGTGGTTGTCCGTCTCCGCCGTGCGATACCGAACCCGATCGCAGTGATCAGCCCTGCCAGCACGAGAGCGAGAAGAACGCTGACCGCCAACACCAACCAGTCGGGTGCGTTTGGGTCGAACGCCGGCAGATCAAGTTGCTCAAGGGGTTGTTCTGTCAGCGGTGGAGCGCCGGCAGAAGCGCCCTCTTCCTCGCTCAGTTGCATCTGCGAGGCGCAGCGCGAGATGTTGCTCAACATCAGCACGATCAAACTGATGGCCAACAAGTTGATGAACAACTGCCTGCGGCGTTTTGGGTTGATCAGTGCGTAAATGAGATAGACCGGCGTCAGCACCAGCATCACGGCCAAAGCAATCCGCGCCAGCGTGACGAACACTTCGCCGCCGCCGAGCGTTTGGCCGGGCGGCGGGGTAGGAAAGGTAAACAACTCGATCGGAAAACGATCAGCAGGAGCAAGTTGCAGATTGGATAGGCCGGCGGCCAACGTTGTCAGCGCGATCAACATGATGGCGACCAGCACAATGCCTTTCGCCTGCATAGGCCGAAACACCGCACTGGGATCGTCCCGCAGCAATCGCTCCAGGATGAGCTTGATTCTCATAGCAGCGAGGGCATTGTAGCCCGTTTGGGCAGGCAGAGCTGTAGCAAGCAGACTGTAGAGGGAAGGATTGAGCTGCATTTCGGCTCCTGGCCCAACATCTGGTTATAGCCGCAAAAGCAACGTCTGTCTGCTCACCTGCTGAACAATCGGCGTGATTTGGACACATTCCGCCGTTTAACCGTTTAACCCATACTTAGCACAAGCGGCTTATACTGGGTAGTGCCATGAATATCACCCAAACATCGTCTCAACGCAAATGGCTCTATCCTCTGATTTACTTCCTGCTGATTGTGATTGCCTTCTTGCCGCTCATCACCGAGCGCCCATACAACCCCCAGAATACCTCGGCAGTCATTTTTGAGATTCTCAGTCGGGCGACTGCGCCTTACGCAGGATGGGGCTGGATTTTCCGTGCGCTCACCCTGCTTGTGGTCGGCCTGGCTGTCTGGAAACCGGATGTAGGCAGTCGGCTTGTGGCAGCTTATTTTGGCTTGAATTATTTGCTGGTGGCTGCCATACAAACACACGCTGAAACGCCGGCCTACGGTTACGCTGTGCACACCGGTGCGCTCGTGGCCGACGTTTTGCTCGGCCTGCTCTGGCTGGGGGTAGCCTGGAAAGACGGTTTGCGGCTCGACTGGCAGGCCATTCCACGCGCACGCTGGCTCTTGTTGCCGTTTGCCCTGCTGGTCTTCTGGTCGCCGATTGCCTATCAGGGTGGGCGCTTCATCTTCGATGTGAACCCCTTACTGCTGCTCACCTCGCCCGATTACGGCCTGGCTTACTGCTTTCTGACGCCGGTCTTCGTTTTCCTGCTCATTCTGGCCTGGCCCCGGGTGGACGCTTTTGCCTTCCGCATAACTGCTTTCAACGGCCTGATCTACGGGTTGTTTAACCTGGCGGCCTGGGCCGACCCAGCGACGTGGATGATGGGTATCATGCACGTGCCGCTGTTGGTGATATCGATTGCTGCGCTCTGGATGGCACGCTCCCAACCTCAATCGAGAGCAGCTCATGCCTGAAAAGACTTGGGTTGGGAATTTACCCTACCCCAAAGGGATCCTGAAACTGTTGTTCAAAACGCCCATTCTGCTCTACCGGTTGGGGATGGGCGTTTTGGTTGGACGACTGTTCATGGTCCTGACCACCACCGGGCGCAGGAGCGGCGGCGGTCATCCTGGCCTTCATCTTGATTGTCCGCCGCTACGGGCCGGAGACGCTCTCGCCGCGTCCCAAACAGGTTTTGGCCGATTAAAAGATAGCTGTTGATCTATAAAAGGAGAAAGTAAAGACGAACAAACAATGACTAGCCCGGCGCTGAACGTGTGGGCGATTGGCAAAAAGTCGTCGCAGCGCTCGGCAGTTCATCAGGGTGCGCACTCCCCTCCTGCTGGTTGGCGTGGGCGGCATGTTGTGGGGCCTTTTCTGGCTGGCGCGCGTCGCGCTGCGCTTCGCCGCCAATGCCACCGACAAAGCCCAGCGGAGGGGTCTAGTATGTCCACCTTTCGGAAACACACCCATGCATATCGGCCCAACGCAATTCACCACACCCTTTCGGTTAGGCAGCACGTCGTACGTGTACGCGGCAGACTTGCTCACCAACGTCGAGCGACTGGCCGGCGAGGGACATGTAGATGACATCGAGCTGGTCCTGTTCGAGTTGGAAAACGGCCCGTCCAACTTACCCGATGAGCGAACCGTGCGCGCCATGGCTGAGGTCGCTTCAGCGCACAGGGTGAGCTTCACCGCTCACCTGCCGCTTGATCTGCGCTACGACACAAGCGATACGCATCCTTCCTTGCGCTTAGCTCAACGCGTGATTGAACTGACGCGTCCCTTGCAGCCCTTGGCCTATGTGTTTCATTTGGACGGCGCAGGCATCGAGCACGCTGACTGGATGAACCAGGCGCTGCAAGCAGTAGAAACAGCGCTGCGCTGGGTTCCGGCGCCCGACTATCTGGCGCTGGAAAATCTGGAGAACTATGACCCGCTTTACTTGGAGCCGATCTATGCTGCTTTTCCGATCGGTCGGGCGCTGGACATCGGCCATGTGTGGAAACAAGGCCGGCTTTTTAACTCTGTTAAAGAATATGGCGGATTCGAGCGTCTGCGGGTTGTTCATTTGCATGGGTGCGCCACCGGCTCGGATGGAAAGCGCGAAGATCACTTGAGTCTGAGCTGCGTTGCGCCGGCCCAACTAGAGGCAACGCTGAGAGCGCTGGCCGGCTTCACAGGCGTGCTGACGCTAGAGGTGTTTGGGGAGGACGACTTTTTCGCCAGCCGAACCGCCCTGCTCCAGACGTACAATCGCTTGAGCACATGTCCAACCTAACATTCATTTTGGGCGGCGCGCGCAGCGGCAAAAGCCGGCTCGCGCAGTCGCTCGCCATCGACCGAGCCGGCGACGCCGTGTTGTATGTCGCCACGCTGCGCGAGACGGCGGAGATCACGGGCGACGCAGAGATGCAGGCGCGCATCGCGCGTCATCGCGCACAACGACCTGCCGAATGGAAGACCATTGTCGCCGGCGATGACGCAGGCGGCGACATCTTGCGCGCCATGCGCACCCCATCCAATCTAGCCGTTCCCCGTCTCGTGCTGCTCGATTGTCTGTCCATGCTGATCAGCGGGACGCTGTTCATGAGCGCCTCCACCCCGCCCGATGTAGAAGACCGCGCGGTAGAAATCGTCGATGGGCTATTGACAGCCTACCATGCTGCCGGCTGCGACTGGATCATAGTGAGCAATGAAGTGGGCTTGAGCGTTGTGCCGGAAAACGCCGTCGCGCGCGCCTATCGCGATGCGCTCGGACGGGCCAATCAACATTTGGCGCGCTATGCGGATGACGTGTACTTCATGGTGGCCGGCCTTCCCTTGCGACTGAAATAGGTTCACCCTGCCGCCACAAATTGCCGTTCGTACAACGTGCGATACAACCCGCCGGCCTCCAGCAATTCGTCATGCCGGCCGCGCTCCACGATGCGTCCACCCTCTACCACGCAGATCAAGTCTGCGTTGCGGATGGTGCTCAGCCGATGCGCGATGACAATAGCCGTGCGGCCTGCCAGCAAGCGTTTGAGTGCATCTTGAATGAATGCTTCGGTCATGGTGTCCACATTCGCCGTGGCTTCATCTAGGATCAAGATGCGCGGGTCGGCCAGCACGGCGCGGGCAATGCAGATGAGCTGACGCTGGCCCAGCGAGAGATTGACGCCGCCTTCCAGAATGCGCGTGTGATAACCATCGGGCAAAGTCTGTATGAACGCATCGGCATTTGCCTGTTGGGCTGCGCGACGAACCTGATCTTCATCTGCATCAGGCCGGCCAAAGCGAATGTTATCGGCAATGGTGCCGGAGAACAAAAAGGGGTCTTGCGGCACCAAACCGAACTGGCGACGCAATGATCGCTGCGCGACATCGCGTACATCCACACCGTCGATGCGCACCGCGCCTTCGCTCACATCGTACAAACGGGCGATCAGATTGGCGATGGATGTCTTACCGGCGCCGGTCGGACCAACCAGCGCAACCGTTTGGCCGGCCTGAATAACCAAATTCACGTTGTGCAAGACCAGGGGCGTATCGGGCCGATAGCGAAACGACACACGGTCCAACACGATCTCGCCACGAATAGGCGGCATGTCAGGCGCGCCGGGCTTGTCCTGCACAGCAGACTCGGTGTCCAGCACATCCAGCACCTTCTCGCCGCCGGCCATCGCTGCCTGCATGGTGGTGTACAGCCGGCTCAATTCCTGAATCGGCTGGAAGAAGCGCGTGACATACGACATGAAGGCCACCATCACCCCCAGGGTCACTTGCCCTTGAATGACCCACAGCCCGCCAAAGAACAACACAATGCCGATGGCCAGCACGCTCAAAAAATCAATCGCCGGCAGAAAGATGAAGGACAATGACATCGCGTGAATGTGCGCTTCGCGGTTGGCGGCATTCACCCGGTCGAAGCGCTGCTGGACAGCATTTTCCTGGGCGAATGCTTGAATCACGCGCATGCCGGCGATGTCCTCGGCCAGATCGCCGACCACTGCTGCGACACGCGAGCGTGTCTCGCGGAAAGCATGCCTGGCCTGTCGCGAAAACCACCACGTAGCCAGGAACATGAGCGGCAAGACCAAAAAGGCGAGCAGCGCCAGATGCCAACTCATCGACAGCATCACGACGAGAATGCCGGTTAACACCAGCACATCGCCCACCAATGTCACAACGCCCTGCGACAGCAACTCGTTGATGACAGCCACATCATTGATGACGCGCGAGACAGTCACGCCGACGATGTGGGTGTCGTGGTACCCTAACGGCAGCGCCTGCAAGTGACGAAACAGGGCAGCGCGCAGATTGCCCAGCACCCGCTGCCCCACCCAGGAGAGAATGTATTGTTGGGTAGCGGAAGCGACAAACGCACCGACAAACGCCAATGCTGTTGCCAGAGCAATCCAGGTCAACCCCTCGAAATTGCCGGCTGCGATGTGATCATCGATGGTGACTTTAATCAGATATGGGGTCAGCAGGGCCAAGCCGGTGTTGACAAACATGGCCAGAAACGCGAAGGCCATCTGCCGGCGATACGGCTTGAGATAAACGAGCAAGCGCCGAACGACGCGCGGGTTATAGGCCACACCCATGCGCTCCGCGCCAAACGACTCGATTGCCCCGCGCGGGCCAAAGCCGGTTCCTGCACTACCAAATGCCAGACCCATGGTGGAAATTGAGTGAGTGAGTGACGATTGACACTTAGCGTTTAGATTCAGGACGAGGGGTAATCGCGCGGCTTGAGTTGGCGATGATAGATGTCGGCATACAAGCCGGACGTTCTCAACAATTCTTCGTGTGTGCCACGCGCCACAATCTGCCCTCTGTCCAACACCAGGATTAGATCGGCCTTGCGCACCGTGCTGAGGCGATGCGCAATCACAAACGTAGTGCGTCCGACCATCAAACGGTCTAACGCGCGCTGGATCAACTGTTCGGTTTCGGCGTCCACGCTGGACGTAGCGTCGTCCAGGATCAAAATGCGCGGATCGGTGAGCAAGGCGCGCGCAATTGCGATCCGTTGCTTCTGACCGCCCGACAAGGTGACGCCACGCTCGCCGACCTGGGTGTGATAGCCATCCGGCGTTTGCATGATGAAGTCATGGGCCTGAGCCGCTTTGGCTGCGGCAATCACCTCTTCGTCGGCGGCATCGGGCCGGCCAAAAGCGATATTCTCGCGAATTGTGGCAGCGAACAATGTGGTCTCCTGCAACACAATGCCGATATGCGCGCGCAAAGAAGCCAGAGTGACCGTCCGAATGTCATATCCATCAATGGTGATCCGACCGGCCGTCGGATCAAAGAAACGCGGCAACAGATTGACCACGGTGGACTTGCCGGAACCGGTGCGACCCAGCAAGGCGATGATCTGGCCAGGCCTGGCCTCAAAGGTGATGTCGCGGAGCACGGAATGACGGCCGTAGGCAAACGATACCTGTTCGAAGCGCACATGACCCTTGATGGGCGGCAAGGGCATCGCATCTGGGGCATCGCGAACATCCGGCGCCGCATCTGCGATCTCAAAGACACGCTCGGCAGCGGCGCCGGCTTGTGCAATCGCAGGAATAATTTGGCCGAGCACGCGCACCGGCCCGACCAACTGGGCCATGTAGGTCATGAAAGCCACCAACTCACCGATGCTGAGTTGCCGCTCGAGGACCAGCCGGCCGCCGTACCACAGAATGAACACTACACCGATGTTGGCAATCAAGTTCAGCAGTGGCCCATTCACTGCCGTCAGCCGGGCAGAGCGCGCCGACAGCTCAAACCAATGTTCGTTCTCGCGTTCGAAACGCTCGATCTCGGCTTGCTCTTGAGCAAATGCCTTCACAATGCGCGCGCCGCGCAGGTTCTGTTCCAGCCGCGTCGTCAAAACGCCTAGTTGACGCTGAATGGCCAAAGAGAGCGGACGAATACGCCGGCCAAAAGACAGCGAGCGATGGATCAACACCGGCGCCCCCGCAATCGCTAATAGCGCCAGTTGCGGATTCATCCAGAACAGAATTGCCGCCGTGCCGATCAGCAACGCCAGGCTCTCGACGATACGCAAGGTGGCGCGACCGGTGAGGAAACGGATGCGATCCACATCCTGAACGGCGCGCGACAACAGATCGCCGGCCTCGGACTGATCATGAAAGGAGAAAGATAGAATCGTCAATTTGCGTTGGATGTCAGCGCGCAGGTCATAGGCCACGTTCTGCGAGGCCACTTCACTCCAACGGCCCTGCAAAAACGTGAACCCGCCTTTGAGCAGCGTTAACATGAGCAACGCTGCCACCGACCAACTCAGAGATGGAAGATCTCTGCGTCCAATACCATCATCAATCGCCGCACGAATCCACTGTGGGCTGACAATGCTCAGCACATTCAAAGCCAGCGTGGCCGCATACGCAACACAGGTCGCCTTCCAGTAAGGACGCAAATAGCCATAGCAACGCCACAGGTTTCGCCATACGCTATGAGCGGTAGGCTGGGCAATCATGACGATCATATTGTAGAGGGGGAATGAGAGAGCGGGAGAGCATAAGAGGGGGAGAGTTGCGGGAATGACCTGCTTGTTTGACAATGTTAAGCTGTTGCAACGGGAGGTCTGCTGTGCGATTGAAACTGATTGCCTGCGAAATCTTCTACCGCGAGATGTGTTGGGCTGTGGCGCGTTCGCCCAACTTCGTCGATCTCGAATTTCTGCCCAAGGGTCTGCACGACATCGGCAACCCGAACATGGTACAGCGCATCCAGGCAGCGGTGAACAAAGTGGACGAGTCCAAGTACGACGCAATTATTTTAGGATACGCGCTGTGCAACAATGGCTTGGTGAATCTCACCGCACGTTCAATTCCGATTGTGCTGCCGCGGGCCCACGACTGCATCACCTTGTTTATGGGCAGCAAAGAACGCTACATCGACTACTTCAACTCTCACGCCGGCGTGTATTTCCTCACCTCTGGCTGGATCGAGCGGGGCCAGGATGCCGGCGAGCTACGCCAGTTGTCGATCCAGCGCAAGATGGGCATCGATATGAGCTACGAAGAGCTGGTCGAGAAGTACGGTGAGGAGAACGCCCAGTATTTGTGGGAGACGTTGGTCAACACATTGCACAACTACAAACAGTACACCTACATCCACATGGGCATTGAGCCAGACGATCGCTTCGAGGCGCACACGCGCAGGATGGCGGCTGAAAAGGGATGGACATTCGAGCGGATCGAGGGTGACCTGTCGTTGATTCAGCGGCTGGTGGACGGCGTGTGGAACGACAATGAGATGCTGGTGATACAGCCGGGGCATCGCGTTGTCGCGCGCGTGGACAACAACAGCATTGTGGCGGCGGAAAGGGTTTGAACCACACAGGGGCCGAGGCACACAAAGCCAGGAGTGAGGCAAATGCATCCTCGCGGTCTTTGCTTCTTTGTGGTTGTCATCGCGGAGGAACAGTCATGAACAGCAGAGAGCGCGTCGTCAAGGCAATGCGCCGGCAACTCACCGATCGCGTCCCGTTTGACTTCGCGCTTGGCTTTTCGCCATATCAGCTCGAACAGTTTCGCCGGCGCAGCGGCCAGGATAGTCCCGAGGACTATTTCGGGGCCGATGCGCGCGGCGTGAACATCGGCCCCACGCGCTTGCACACGGATTTCTCGCGCTACGTGCGGCGCGACGAGTTGCCGGCCAATGGTTACATCGACGAATGGGGTGAGGGCCACATCCCTACCAGCAGCGACGATGTATACCATTCACACCTGGAGGGCTACATACATCCTATGCGTCATCTGCGCCGCGTGCAGGATGTGCTCGACTATCCCCTGCCCGACATCGAGGCCGAGTATCGGTATGAACACCTGCCGGCGGACATTCACTTCATCCAGGAAACGCGCGGTCTGGCTGCGGTGGCGTGGATGGCCTGCACCATCTTCGAGGTGGCCTGGCACTTGCGCAGCATGGAAGCCCTGCTGATGGATTTCATCGATAATCAAGACTTCGCCGCTGCATTGCTCGATCGCATCACCGCAAAGCGCATTATTCAGGCTCAACGGTATGCCGAGATGAAGCCCGATGTGATTTTGCTGGGTGACGACGTTGCCACTCAACGCGGAATGTTGATGAGCGCACAGATGTGGAGACGCTGGCTCAAGCCGCGCTTGGCGCGCATCATCCATGCGATCCGCACGGTCAACCCTACAACACTCATCTTCTATCACACCGATGGAGACGGGACGGCCATTGTGCCCGATCTGATCGAAATCGGCGTGGACATCCTCAATCCCGTGCAGCCGGAATGCATGGACATATATGCACTGAAGAGACAGTACGGCCACGTGTTGTCGTTTTGGGGTCTGTTGGGCACGCAATCGGTGATGCCATTCGGAACGCCGGCGGAAGTACGCGCCGACGTGCGCTGCAAGATCGAAGTGGTCGGCAAAGGCGGCGGACTGTTACTCGCTCCCACTCACATGGTTGAGCCGGAAGTACCATGGGAGAACATCGTGGCGTTTGTTGAGACAGTGAAGGCAACCCAGCCTCCGGGTTTTGGATTCTAGATCAGCAATCGACAGTCAACAATTTACATAGATCAGTTTTTACCCAGAGACTTAGATTGACTTAAAGGGGAACCTCAAATGAACAGTCGTGAACGCATTCTCGCCAAACTAGAAGGTCGACCTGTTGATCGCCTGCCGAACATGGCGATTACGATGATGTTGGCTGCCGATCAGATCGGCAAGCCTTATTTGGAATACGCTACCGATTACCGCGTGCTGGTGGAAGGACAATTACGCACCGCCGAAAGATTTGGCATCGATCATGTCAGCGCAATTTCCGATCCGGCGGTCGAGGCGGCAGATTGCGGAGCAGATGTAACGTTCTACCCGAATCAACCGCCGGCCATCAATGAAGCCAACGCCCTGCTGGCAGACAAGAGCACCTTGAGCCGGCTGATTGCAGGACGGGCCAACGGAACGTTGGGCCTGCCCGGCCGCCGCATGACCAACCGCCTTAATGGAATCCGGTTGCTGAAAGAGCGCGCCGGCCAGGAGCGATTGATCGAAGGCTGGATTGAAGGGCCATGCGCCGAATCGGCCGACCTGCGCGGCATCAACAACCTGATGCTCGATTTTGCAGACGACCCCGACTTTGTCACCGAGCTGTTCGAATTCATCACCGCGATGGAGCTGGATTTTGCCGCCGAGCAAATCAAAGCCGGCGCAGACATCATCGGCATCGGCGACGCAGCCGCATCGTTGGTCGGACCACGCGTGTACAACACGTTTGTGTGGGAATACGAAAAGCGGTTGGTGGATGGCATTCATGCGCTGGGCGCAAAAGTGCGGCTGCACATTTGCGGCAACACGCGCCGCATCTTGTCCGGAATGGGTCGCCTGGGCGCCGACTTGATCGATCTGGATTACTTCTCGCCGGTGGGCGAGGCCCGCGCGCAGATGTCTCCCACTCAGGTTCTGTCCGGCAACATCGACCCGGTGCGGGTGTTGCGCGACGGCACTCCAGACTCGGTTCGGGCAGCGATCGCCGAATGCCATCGCCAGGCTGGCGAGGCGTACATCCTGGCTGCCGGCTGCGAAGTGCCACGCGACACACCGCCCGACAATCTGCTCG
>JANWVJ010000085.1 GCA_025056895.1 Thermoflexales bacterium | reverse complement strand
ATCGAGAAAGATCAGGTCGCCCAGCGGCACGTGCTTGTCGTTGTGCTGTTTGGCCTCATAGTCGAAGCGGCTGACAGCCGGCCCGTAGCCCATGGTCAGGTTTTGCAGCGGACATTCGCCGCCTTTGTCGCAGATCGGACAGTCGAGCGGATGGCTGGTCAGCAAGAACTCCAGAATGTCCTCGCGCGCGTCGGCTACTTGTTGCGTGTTGGTGCGCACGACCATGCCTTCGCTCACGGTGGTAGTGCAGGCGGTTTGCAGCTTGGGCATCCAGGCAATCACCGGATTGCCGGCTTCATCTTTCACCACCTGTTTGGTGCTCGGGTCGATTTTCGGCGTCCCGACTTCCACCAAACACATGCGGCACATGCCCACTGGCTTGAGCTTGGGGTGATAACAGAACACCGGAATGTCGATGCTCAGCTTCTTCGCCGCATCAACGATCACCGTGCCTTTCGGCACGGCGACTGCTTGATCATCAATTGTCAGATGAACCAGGTCAGCCATTGAACCTACTTTTTGCTCTCTAATACGATAACGTCGTATGGCAAAGCGACCACGACTTCGGCCACTTTGCGATACACATTCACTTTTCCGCTCACCTGCACGCGCGCGCCCGGCTGTATGTCGTCGCCGGTCGGCAGGCGCTCGCGCACAACACGAAACACCGTCACCGCACGCGGGCCGCTGCCATCGTCGATCATCCACTTAACGCCCGATTTGAATGATTCGACTGCGACAACAGTTCCCGAAATGACTACACGCTCACCTGGCCGCGCCGTGATTCGACCGGTGTTCTGAGCGATTGCCGTATTCATCGCGACACTCGGTGTTGCAAGCGGGCCGATCTGCACGTCGGTCTTGCGTCCGGGTACGATCTCCAAGGCGCCTTTGTACTGATTGAGCTTGCCGGTGATGGTCACCGGCGCGCCCACATTCAGACGCTCGGCCTGCTCAAGTTCGTCGTACACGCGGGTGAACAGCGTTGCATTGACTAAGCCGGTTGAATCCGATATCACGAATTTGAAGCCGGCAGAAAAGTTGCTTGCATCGCGGATCACGCCGCTTACGGCGACCACGCTGCCAACGTCTTTCGCACGGAGTTGGCCGATCGGCGTCACGGGACGACCGGCAGCCCATATTACACCGGTAGTGGTCAGAGCAGCCAGCGCGCTGAGTCCGGCTGCCCATCGGAGCGTGTTCATTTCGACTCGCCTCCTGAGCTGCTTGGCGCGCCGCCGGCCTGCGCCGTTTCGGGCAGAACATACACATCGTGCGGCAGGGCCGGCACAATCTCGATGCCCACGCGCCGCCGAGCGCGCACACGTCCCACGATGCTCACCCGCTGTCCGACCCACAACTTTTGCCGGTTTGGAATGCGGCGGGCCACCACGTCATATAAGTGCACTTTCTGCGCGCCGGTCTCGTCATATAACAGCAAATATGCGCCGTCTTCGGCCGGCGTAATATCGCCAATCCAGCCTTCAACCCACACTACGGCATTGTGATCGTTGCCGCTCATGCTACCCAGGGCGTACTTGCGCCAATTACGTTTGGCCCATTTAACCACTTGGACATCGCTGCCGCGCGCCGGCACGATTTCGATTTGCCCGCGATAGACATCGACTTTGCCGGTCACGCGAATCACTGCACCTACATTAATGCGGTACGAGTTGTAGATACGGTCCCAGTCGTTGCCCCAAACCAGCACGATATGCTGAGCGGTGGAATCGTTAACGTGTAGCTTGAAGCCGGATGAGAAGTTCTCGGCGCCGACAACGGTTGCTTCGATGGTGACCGTTTTGCCTGTGTCGTCGGCGGTGATCTCTTCTAGCGAGACCACCGGTGGCGTCTGAGCGTAAGTCACATTGGGCGGCCCAAGGGACGGAAGAAGCAAAACCGCCAACGACAACAGAATGAGAGTGCGTGCTTTCATGTTTCCTCCTGTTCGGGTGCGGAAACCGCTTGATGTCCGCATGTCTCATTAGTCGTAGAGCGGCAGCCAGTCTGCCGGCGTGTGTGGGCGCGTGATCACCTCCTGATTGTCAACATCATGGGAATGTCAAGCTAAGTGAGTTTAGGCTTGCGCGCGCGTCACCCAGCGTTCGTACTCTGGGCGGAAATGTTTGAGTGTGCTCAAGATCGGGCTGGTGGCGAATTCGCCGAGCAGGCAGAAGCACTTGCCGGCCATGCTGTTTGCCACTTCACCTAACATCTCCACATCGCGCGCTGTGCCGCGTCCCTCGATGATCTTGTCGTATAGGGCCAGGGCCCAGTGGGTGCCTTCGCGGCAGGGCGTGCACTTGCCGCACGATTCGTGTTTGAAGAAGCGCACCATCTTGCGCGCGGCCCATACGATGTCCACTGTGTCATCCAGGATGACAAACGAGGCCGAGCCGAGCAGCGAGCCGGCAGCCTGCATACTCTCGTAGTCGAGTTTGGTGTCGAGTGCGCTGGCGGGCAGGATGGGCGCCGATGATCCTGCCGGCAGAACGCCTTTAACCGGTCGGTTGTCGATGGTGCCGCCGGCCATGTCGATCAGCTCGCGGATAGTGTATTTGCCCAGCGGCAGCTCATAGTTGCCCGGCTTGTTCACGCGCCCACTGACGCAGAAGATTTTGGTGCCGGGGCTTTTCTCGGTGCCGAATTGGCGATACCACTGGGCGCCGTGCAGCACAATCGGCGGCACGTTGGCTAGCGTCTCGACGTTGTTGATCACGGTCGGCTTGGCGTACAGCCCCTGTACGGCGGGGAACGGCGGCCGCAGGCGCGGCTGGCCGAGATACCCCTCCAACGAGGATAACAAGGCCGTCTCTTCGCCGCAGATGTAGGCGCCAGCGCCGAGGTGGATGTGGATGTCCAGGTTGAAGCCTGTGCCGAGGATGTTTTTGCCCAACAGGCCGGCAGCGTAAGCTTCGTCAATCGCTTTTTGCAGCGTGCGCGACGGCTCTAGAAATTCGCCGCGTAAGTAAATGTAAGCTGTATTGGCCTGAACGGCATAGGCACACAGGGCAGTGCCTTCAATGACCTGGTGCGGATTGTTGTCCAACAGTTGGTGGTCTTTGAATGTGCCGGCTTCGCTCTCATCGCCGTTCACGACAACGTATTTGGGGAAAATGTCTTTCGGGATGAAGCTCCATTTGACGCCCGCCGGGAAGCCGGCTCCGCCCCGCCCACGCAAGCCGGAGTCCTTGACGACTGCGATGACTTCCTCCGGCTTCATGGTGGTTAACGCCTTACGCCAGGCGGCGTAGCCGTCATTAGCCTCATACACGGCCAACTCACGAATGTTCGGCACATCCAGGTCGCGCAACAATACATGCTTGTCCATCACAGCTTGTCCTGCTCTTTCAATTCGTCAATCATCCGGTCAAAGCTTTCCGGCGTTAGGGAGTAACGGTACTCGGTGTTCAATTGGGCAACCGGAGCGCGGTCGCAGGCGGCGATGCACATCACCGTGCGCAAGGTAAATTTGCCATCCGGCGTGGTCTCGCCTACTTTGATCCCTAGTTTGCGTTCGCAATGAGCGACAAATTCATCGGCCCCGCGTAGCGCGCACGGCAGATCGTCGCATACGTCGATCACGTAGCGGCCGGTCGGCTCCTCGTAGAACATGGTGTAGAAGCCGACAATTGATTTCACTTCAGTGGGATCCAGCTCCAGAATCTCAGCCACTTCACGGATGGCGTTGTCGTCGCAGTAGCCGTACTCCTCTTGCGCCATATACAACAGCGGCATGACGGCGCTGCGCTTGCTGGGATACTTGGCCAGCGTTTTCTCGATATCAGATGCGCGTTTTTCTCTCAACATGTCCGGTGTTCAGTGCGCGAAAAGCGGGATGGATTGCGTGTCGGGTGTTAACGATCTACTTCTCCGAGCACGATGTCGATTGAGCCGATGATGGCAACCATGTCGGCGATCAGACATCCCCGGCTTATTTTCGGGAGCGCCTGCAAGTTGTAGAACGATGGCGCGCGGAAGTGCACGCGGCGCGGCTTCGGCCCGCCGTTGGCCGAAATGTAGCAACCGAACTCGCCTTTGCCGCTCTCGACCGCGAAGTAGGCTTCTCCCTCCGGCACGGAGAATCCTTCGGTCCACAGTTTAAAGTGGTGGATGAGCGACTCCATCGAGTAAGCGATCTCGTGCTTGGGCGGTGGCGCGACCTTGCGGTTGTCCACCATCACTGGCCCAGCCGGCAGGCGTTTCATCGCCTGTTCGATGATCTTCAAGCTTTGATGGAACTCTTCCATGCGGCAGCGGTAGCGGTCGTACACGTCGCCGTTCGATCCGACCGGCACGCTGAATTCGAAGTGGTCGTAGCTGTTGTAGGGGTAGGCTTTGCGCACGTCGTAATTCACGCCGCTGCCGCGCAGCGAGGGGCCGGTCATGCCGTACGCAATCGCGTCTTCTTTGCTGATCACGCCGATGCCGACGGTGCGCTCTTTCCACATCGGGTTGTCTTTCAGCAGCTTCTCGTATTCCATCAGCCGTTGCGGAAAGATATCCAGGACTTTCTGCACCAGTTCGGCGAAGCCGGCCGGGATGTCGCGCCACAGCCCGCCCACGCGGAAGTAGCTGGTCATCATGCGTGCGCCGGCTACCAGCTCAAACACGTCCAGAATCATCTCGCGCTCGCGCATGCAGTACAGGAACACGCTCATCGCGCCGATGTCCAGCGCATGCGTCGCCAGCCACACCAAATGGCTGTTCATGCGGGTCAGCTCGAGCAGAATGACGCGGATGTACTGCGCACGCAGGGGAATCTCCAAATCCAACAGCTTTTCGACGCAGCCGACATAGGCCATGTTGTTTGATAGCGGCGCCAGATAGTCGGTGCGGTCGGTCAGCGGGATGCCCTTGCTGTAGGTTTTGCCTTCGTGGGTCTTTTCGATCCCGGTGTGCAGAAAGCCGATGTCGGGGATGCAACTGATGATTGTTTCGCCGTCTAGCTCCAGCAACAGGCGCAACACGCCATGTGTAGAAGGGTGTTGCGGCCCCATGTTCAACAGCATCGTCTCGCCGGTGAAGGCGCGCGGGCTGACCAGTTTCTTCAGTTGTTCAATCGTGATGTCCAACTGCACGTTGGATTCGGTCAATACGCTCTCCGGCGCTTCATAAAGGGTGGGTTGTGCGGCCATAGTTAAGTAGCCAGTAGTCAGATGTCGGTGGTCAGACGACAGATCACAGATTGCGTATCACACAGACTCGATCCTGGGCGCCCGTTGCTCAGCGTTCTACTCGCGGGCGTAGGGTTTGTCGGCGTCGATGCGCCGGCGATTGAACGAAAAGGCCACTTCCTCAACGGTGACCGGCACTTCCTTCAACAGAGGGTGCCCTTCGTAGCCCGCCGGCAGCACGATCCGCCGCAGGTCAGGATGGCCCTCGAAGATCACGCCAAACAGATCGTAGATTTCACGCTCTGCCCAGTTGGCGCTTGGGTAGATATCGGTTGCGGTAGGAATGCTCTTGTCGTATTCCGTGAGGAAGACTTTGACGCGCACCCGCAGCCGACGGGACAGCGAGTTCAATTGATAGACGATGGCGAAGCGCGGCTCTTTCGGGTAATAGTCCACGCATGTTTCATCGGTCAGCATCTCGAACTGTTCACCGTCGCGCAGGTAAGCCAGCACGTCGATCACGCGCTCGCGTGTTGTGATCAGCGTCGTTTCACCATGCGCTGTAACAACTTGGGCAATTGCGTCGCCTAGGTTGCCCGTTATGCGCGTCAGATCAAGAGCAGAAGAATCAACAACCGGCATGTCGTCAGTCACCCCATTTCACAGATCCAAGCGCAACTCACTGCCACTTCTTTAGCGGCTCTTGCTTAATTTTGTCTTGCAGCTTCAGGATGCCCTCGATGAGAGTTTCGGGTCGCGGCGGGCAGCCGGCCACGTACACATCTACCGGCACGATCTCGTCCACGCCTTGCACAATTGCGTAGTTGTTAAACACGCCGCCACACGAGGCGCAGTCGCCCATCGCAATCACCCATTTCGGCTCCGGCATCTGGTCATACAGGGTGCGCAGCACCGGTGCCATCTTGCGGCTGACGCGGCCGGCCACAATCATCAGGTCTGACTGGCGCGGACTGGCCCGCATCAGTTCCATCCCGAAACGCGATAAGTCATAGCGGCTGGCTTGTGTGCTCATCATCTCGATTGCGCAGCACGCCAAGCCGAACAACATCGGCCAGATCGCGTTCGAACGCGCCCAACCGATCGCCTTTTCCAAGGAGGTCGTCACAACCCCCATATCGCCCAGCTTCTGTTCCAGTCCCATTTCACCTACTCCGATTGTCCGGTCGGGTCCTCGCGGCTTGCTTGGGTTGGTTGCACGATCAGTGCTTGTCCATGGTCTCCCACTCAAACGCGCCCTTCTTCCACAACCAAATATCGCCGGCTAACAACACAACTACGAAGACGAATAAGGCTGCGAAGCCGGTCCAACCTAGATCGCGCAACGCAGCAGCCAGTGAGAACAAAAAGATGATCTCTACGTCGAACAGGATGAATAAGACCGCTACCAAGTAGAAGCGCACCGGCAGCCGGCGCTGCGCCGGGCCGATTGCCATCATGCCGCTCTCGTAAGGCGCTCGTTTGCGGGGCAGATTGGAGCGGCGTCGCGGGCCAAACAGAACGGAGATCAGCACAATAAGTCCTGCCAACCCTACAGACAGCACAAACAACGCCAGGATAGACCAGTACTCCGACACGTTGCCACTCCACAAGTGAGCCAGGCCGGACATC
This sequence comes from Thermoflexales bacterium, assembly GCA_025056895.1. Lineage (GTDB taxonomy): Bacteria > Chloroflexota > Anaerolineae > J036 > Brachytrichaceae > Roseilinea. The sequence goes on along the minus strand of JANWVJ010000085.1, from coordinate 6,548 downwards.
CGGCCTGGCGAGTTTGCGCATTTTATCACAAGCGATGGCGCTTTGAGGCCTGACCTAGGCGCCGGTCTCCAAGATGCTGATCTGCTATCTAAGGTAGCCGTTTAGGTAAATCGGGTGATGAAATCACGGCGATGCGCACGCTGGCCGTGTCTGTCGTGATCACCGTGGAGTAGCCGAACAGAGGTACGGTCAGACGAACCGCGCCATTGTTGAATACGACCAGGCCGGCCCGTCCGTCGGCGTCGGTAACGGCTTGAGCCAGGGGCAGACCGCTGGCTTCATCGGATAGGCGCACCGATATGTTGGCGATGCCTTCACCAGGATCGGGAGCGTTGTTGCGGTTCACTTCGGTGTGAATTTGCACACTCACTACCACTCGGCGCGGCTGAGGCGTTGGTTGCACAGTTGGGGTTGGCTGCCTGGCATCGATTGGGCGGATGGGCAGATTCTGGGCTGTGCGCGGAGTGGGGAATGGCGTCATCGTTGGCTCCGGCGGCTCCGGCGTGGGCGGCACAAATGTCGGCAGGGGGGTTGGGGTGCCGCGTGGGTCAACGGTCGGCGTCGGTGTAGGGGGCAAGCCGATGTCACAGCGCAAGGCATAGGTGCGCGTTTGTCCCTCGTTCGCACGGGGCGGGTTGACCTCGCCCACCAGAATGTAAGCATAGCCGGTGTAACCGGACAGCCAGGTGAAACGGCTGGAGAAGTCGCCGCGCAATTTGCCGCTCGGATCGGCGTCATCGTTTCCGCCCAGCGCCACTTGGTCCTGGTTGTAGGCAATGATGTTGGTGTCTGTGCCCGGACTCAGCTCAAACGTGTAGCAGGAGTAATACACCCCCTGCTTCACCGGCAAGCGGAAGAAGTCGTTGTCCTGTGTGTTAGGCGTAGGTGGATTCCACGGCACAAAGTTCAAGTTGCGGTAGTCGGTGTTCGGCGCGATCAGAGTGGCCGTGTCAAACCAGCCGTTGTACTCGAACGCATCCGGGTTGGCCGGGAAAGCGGTGGCCGTAGGTCCTGGCGTAGCCGTCGCTTGCAGGATTTCCACTGCCGACAAGGCATATGTCTGGCCGGGCACGCGCGGCGACGAGTCCAGATTAGTCACGCGAATCCAGTAGGTCCCGTCGGCAGGAATTTGCACGATCACCTGTGAGCCGCGTTGGCCGGCGATGTAACGGTTGTTCGGGTTGGTCGAACCCAGAATGCCGGGCAACAGCGTCGCCCCGTCGAATTGATAGACGGCCAGCACAGTCTCTACGCCCGGTTGCACATTGCTGGTGTTGATCTGATAGATGCTGCCGGCGCGTCCGTAGAAGGAGAACCAGTCGGCTGTGTCAGCGGGGCGTCCATCGTTAAACGGGGTGAAGCTGAGATTCTGAATGCTGTTGCCGGCGGCGATGAAGCTAGCAACAGGCCCCCGCACGGTGGTGGTCAAGAGCGCTTCAGCGATCGTGTCGTTTGGCTCGTAGGTATCCGGCACCAGGCCGGGCAAGGGGGTGTTGGTCGGTGGGGGAGGGGGAATCGGAGCGAAAGCATAGGTGATCTGGTAAACCAGATTCTGGGATGAGCCATTGGTGACTCGAATCAGGTACTCCTGGGTGTTGCCGCTGGTGTTGGTGATAGTGACCGTCGAGATGTTATTGTTGTCGGTGTATGTGCCGGCGGAGGTGTGCCCATTGGTTAGAAACCCTCTCGCAAAAAGCGGCGCCGACTGCTGCGCAGCGGCAGTAAGGTTCAAAATCTGATTGTTGCCGATGAACAGGGAGTACCAATCCTGATCGTTCGAGTTGCCGGTTCCACTGACGTAGAAGGTCAGAGAGACCACTACCTGACCGGCCAGTAGTTTTGACTGGGTGTAGGTGTCATTGACTTCGTACTGGTCGGGAAAATTGCCCAGTTGGGCGGCCGGTCGATGGGGAGCGCCGGCAGAGGAGGTTGCAAAGGCGAGGAGGATAAACGCCACCAGCGCCGCAGCCGGCCCGACGATCAGCACCGGTCGCAAGCCACGTCTGCCATACCGAATTGCCATCTTCACCATATGCCCTCCTACTTACAAAGAGAATTGTACTGTTCTGTGTGCGATCAGAGTAGAGTTCGAGTGGCGTGCGACGCTCAATCGTCTGGCAAGTGGAGGACAAGCGTAGAACAGTTCGTGCGCGCTGTCCACAAACAACGAGGGTGGGTTGAGGTAGGCGGCAGGGGATTGAGTGACTATCTGGCCGGTCAGCGGGCTTCTTTTTACAACCTTAAAATTCGAATGTGAGGCCCGTTTGCCTATTGACAATTCGGCGTCGATGTGTAGAATACAACACGCTAAATCGATCACCTCCATTTACAGCTTCATAGAGCAGTCAAGACGGACTTGCAGCAGGCCTGCACACTTGTCTCATAGGCTAAGAGCCGAAACAAGAGCAGGTCTTTTTAGTCGGGCAAAAACAGTCTTGACAAAGCCGATGTGAGGCAGTAAGATTGGCAGGCTCAAGTTAAGCGCACATTGACAACTGAAGAGTGGCAAAGAGATCGGGGAATCAAATTTGGGTTCTCGATCATTTCCGATTTGGGAAATAACCCATGTAAAAATGGGAAGCTTTACGGAGAGTTTGATCCCGGCTCAGGATTAACGCTGGCGGCGTGCCTAACCCATGCAAGTCGTACGATTCGGTAGCAATATCGGAGAGTGGCGGAAGGGTGAGTAACACGTAGGTGATCTGCCTCGTCGCAGGGAACAACAATCCGAAAGGATTGCTAATACCCAAAAGGATCGGCGGTTCGTTCCGTTGATCAGAGTCGAAAGGCGTGACGAGAGGAGCCTGCGGCCCATCAGCTGGTTGGCGGGGTAACGGCCCACCAAGGCAACGACGGGTAGGGGGTCTGAGAGGATGGCCCCCCACACTGGAACTGAAACACGGTCCAGACGCCTACGGGTGGCAGCAGGGAGGAATATTGGGCAATGGGCGAAAGCCTGACCCAGCAACGCCGCGTGGAGGATGAAGGCCTTCGGGTCGTAAACTTCTTTTGCAGGAGACGAGAAAGGACGGTATCCTGCGAATAAGCCACGGCTAACTACGTGCCAGCAGCCGCGGTAAAACGTAGGTGGCGAGCGTTATCCGGATTTACTGGGCGTAAAGCGCTTGTAGGCGGTTCTGTAAGTTGGGCGTGAAAGCCCCGGGCTTAACTCGGGGAGGCCGTTCAATACTGCAGAGCTAGAGGATGTCAGAGGGAGATGGAATTCCTGGTGTAGCAGTGAAATGCGTAGATATCAGGAGGAACACCCGTGGCGAAGGCGGTCTCCTGGGGCATTCCTGACGCTGAGACGCGAAAGCGAGGGGAGCGAACGGGATTAGAAACCCCGGTAGTCCTAGCCGTAAACGATGGATGCTAGGTGTTGGCAGATCTAACCCTGTCAGTGCCAAAGCTAACGCGTTAAGCATCCCGCCTGGGAACTACGAGCGCAAGCTTAAAACTCAAAGGAATTGACGGGGACCCGCACAAGCAGCGGAGCGTGTGGTTTAATTCGATGCTACACGAAGAACCTTACCCAGGCTTGACATACAGGTGGTAGTGAACCGAAAGGGGAACGACCCGCAAGGGAGCCTGTACAGGTGTTGCATGGCTGTCGTCAGCTCGTGTCGTGAGATGTTGGTTTAAGTACCCTAACGAGCGCAACCCTCGTTGCCAGTTACAAGTGTCTGGCGAGACTGCCGGCCACAAGCCGGAGGAAGGCGGGGATGACGTCAAGTCAGCATGGCCTTTATGTCTGGGGCTACACACACGCTACAATGGGTGACTACAATGGGTAGCCAAGCCGTGAGGCGGAGCCAATCCCACAAAATCACCCTCAGTTCAGATTGCAGGCTGCAACCCGCCTGCATGAAGTCGGAGTTGCTAGTAAACGCGCGTCAGCCATAGTGCGTTGAATACGTTCCCGGGTCTTGTACACACCGCCCGTCACACTATGGGAGCTGGCAACACCTGAAGCCGGTAGCGTAACCGCAAGGAGCGCGCCGTCAAAGGTGGGGCTAGTGACTGGAGTGAAGTCGTAACAAGGTAGCTGTACGGGAACGTGCGGCTGGATCACCTCCTTTCTAGGGATAGTCTGTTTTCAGACGTGCACCCTACGGTTAGACGGCAAGCGCCTTGAGCGCCTGTCGAGCGACTCTACGGTGTGAGTCGCGCCCAAAGGCGATTTGACCTCTCTTTGCCACTCTTTAGATGCTAATGTGCGGACTGCCAGGAGGGCGATTAGCTCAGTTGGTTAGAGCATCCCTCTGATAAGGGGAAGGTCTCTGGTTCGAGTCCAGAATCGCCCACTTACAGAGGGGACTTAGCTCAGCTGGGAGAGCGCCTGCTTTGCAAGCAAGAGGTCACGGGTTCGAATCCCGTAGTCTCCACACCGGTCTTTGGATTTTAGACTTGCGATCTTGGGTCGTGCTTGGCCCGAGGTTGGAAATCTGAAATTCAAAGTTTCAGAGAGATGGCACTTTAAAAACTGAATAGAACTGAAGCGATGCAATGAGCAATCGAATAAAGATTGCCCACATTGCGGGAACTTCAATTTCTCCGCATCATGTGAGAAGCTACTAAGGGCGCACGGGGGATGCCTTGGCGCCAAATGCCGAAGAAGGACGCGGATCACTGCGAAAAGCCTCGAGGAGTCGTGATCAGACGCTTTGACTCGGGGGTGTCCGAATGGGGAAACCCGACCGGTGCTGAGCCGGTCACCACACGCTGAATCCATAGGCGTGTCGGAGGGAACCGCCCGAACTGAAACATCTAAGTAGGGCGAGGAAAAGATAGACATTCCGAAAGTAGTGGCGAGCGAAATCGGAACAGCCCAAACCAGGGTTCGCCCGGGGGTTGAGGACCCCATCAAGCTGATCTGCTAGTCTAGCCGAACCGTTCAGGAAAGTCGGACCAGAGAAGGTGATAGTCCTGTAGGCGAAAATATTATGTCTCTTTGGAACAATCTCCCAAGTACCACGGAATAAGTGGAAGTCTGTGGGAATCTGTGGCAACCACGCCATAAGGCTAAATACTCTCTCGTAACCGATAGCGCATAGTACCGTGAGGGAAAGGTGAGAAGCACCCCGATGAGGGGAGTAGCAGAACCTGAAACCGTGCGCTTACAAGCAGTCGGAGGGCTATGTGCTCTTAGAGCGGATGCCTGACGGCGTGCCTCTTGGAGAATGAATCGGCGACTTAATGTCTGTCGCGAGGTTAAGGCAGTGACAGCCGGAGCCAGAGGGAAACCGAGTCTGAATAGGGCGTTCAGTGGCAGGCATTAGACCCGAAACCAGGTGAGCTACTCATGGCCAGAGTGAAACGAGAGTAACATCTCGTGGAGGCTCGAACTCGTTAGGGCTGCAAAACTATGAGATGAGCTGTGAGTAGAGGTGATATGCCAATCGAACCTGGAGATAGCTGGTTCTCCCCGAAATAACTTTAGGGTTAGCCTCGACCGTTTAGTGCCGGAGGTAGAGCACTGAATGAGCTAGGGGCCGTAAGGCTACCAAACTCAATCAAACTCCGAATGCCGGTACTCCACAGGTCGGGAGTCGGGCTACGAGTGATGAGATCCGTGGCCGAAAGGGCAACAACCCAGCCCGCCATCTAAGGCCCTCAAGTGTACGCTAAGTGGGAAACGATGTGGAACTGTTCAGACAGCCAGGAGGTTGGCTTAGAAGCAGCCATCCTTTAAACAGTGCGTAATAGCTGACTGGTCAAACGGTTCTGCGCGGAAAATTTAACGGGGCTAAGCGTACCGCCGAAGATACGGGAGCGAAAGCTCAGTAGGGGAGCGTTCTGCAAGCACAGAAGCCGTACCGAAAGGAGCGGTGGAGCGAGCAGAAGTGAGAATGCCGATACGAGTAGCGTAAATCACGTGAGAACCGTGATCGCCGTATGCCTAAGGTTTCCGATGCAAGGTCAGTCCACATCGGGTTAGTCGGGCCTAAGCCGAGGCTGAAAAGCGTAGGTGATGGACAATCGGTCAACATTCCGATACCGGCGCAGAGGAGCGATGGAGGGACGCAGAATGGTAGGTGAGCCAGACCGTTGGTTGTTCTGGTGCGAAATCCCTAGGGAGATGAAGCGAACAGGCAAATCCGTTCGCTGATCCTGAAGGACTAGCGGGTCCCCAAGCCTAAGTCACTGAGCCAATCTGCCAAGAAAAACTTCTAAGCGTTGAATCTGCGTCGCCCGTACCGCAAACCGACACTGGTAGGCGAGGAGAGGATCCTCAGGCGAACGAGAGAACCCTCGTTAAGGAACTAGGCAAAATGTACCCGTAACTTAGGGAGAAGGGTAGCCTGCGGAGATGATGTCATTCGATGTCGTCTCTGTGGGTCGCAGATGAGAGGCTCTAGCGACTGGTTAACTAAACCACAGGTCTCTGCGAAGTCGTAAGACGACGTATAGGGGCTGACACCTGCCCAGTGCCGGAAGGTTAAAGGGAGCGGTTAGCGCAAGCGAAGCTGCGAACTGAAGCCCCGGTGAACGGCGGCGGTAACTATAACCGTCCTAAGGTTCAAGCGCGAGCCTTAGTAAAACCGAAC
>JANWVJ010000084.1 GCA_025056895.1 Thermoflexales bacterium | reverse complement strand
ACAGAACCTCTGGAGTAAGTCGTATGGTCCTATTCGATCAAAGAATGTGCCGTGTGTTGCTTAGACGGCTAACTATTATGCTGAGCATGCCCCACGTGACGGCTGGGCTACGGATCTTCTGCCACGGGTGAATTGACACATGACAACGCAACTTTCCTCCGTTCAGCCGGTTTCTACGCGCACAATCGTGCCTCCAACGCCCGACCTCCTCAAGGTCGCGCAGTTTCTGCGCCCGTATCGCCGTTGGGCCATTCTTGCTCCTTTGGCGATGTTGTTGGAAGTGGCGATGGACCTCACGCTTCCCTGGAACGTGCGGCGCATCATTGATCAAGGCATCGCCATGCGCGATTTGCCGTTTGTGATCCAGACCGGCGCTCTCATGGCCGTCTTGGCACTGATCGGCGCCCTGGGCGGGATTGGTTGCACCTATTATGCGATTCACGCCGCACAAGGCTTCGGCGCAGACTTGCGTGCGACGCTCTTTCGCAAAGTGCAGGCGCTCTCTTTCGGCAATCTTGACGAGCTCGGCGTCGGCCAGCTCATCACGCGCCTCACGAATGATGTAATGCAGCTTCAAGAAGTGGTGGCGATGTTGTTGCGCATTCTGGTTCGCGCCCCGCTGTTGATGATCGGCGGGCTGATCATGGCAATCCTCACCGCTCCACAACTGGCGTTTGTCCCGTTGATTTTGATGGTGCTGGTGGTGATCAGTGTGGCGCTGATCGTGCGTCGCGCGTATCCCATGTATGGCGAAGCGCAGTCGCGCCTGGACACCCTCAACACGGTGATGCAAGAGAACCTGGCCGGCGTGCGTGTGGTCAAAGCTTTCGTGCGCGCTGCCAGGGAAATCGAACGCTTTGGCAAAGCGAATGTCGCTTTGACCGATCAGATGATTCGTGTGGCGCGCATTACTGTTGTCACCTTTCCGCTGATGATGTTGTTGATCAACGCCGGCATTGTGGCGGCGCTTTGGTTGGGTGGGGCGCAAGTCGTGCAACGCGATATGCAGCTTGGTCAAATCGTCGCCTTTGTGAACTATCTGCAACAAACGCTCTTCTCACTCTTGATGGTCAGCATGTTGGTCTTGCAACTCTCGCGCGCCGCAGCCTCGGCCCATCGTGTTGAGGAATTGCTCGACAGCCGGCCCGATGTGCTCGACCGCCCGCAGGCCATCGCCGATTTTGCACCGCATGGCCGTGTGGCCTTTGAGAACGTCACCTTTAGTTACGACGGACACGGCGGTGAGCCGGTGCTCAAGAACATCAATCTCGTTGCCGAGCCGGGGCAAACGGTTGCCATCCTGGGTGCAACCGGCGCGGGCAAATCCACGCTCGTGCATCTGATTCCGCGCTTCTATGATGTCACAGAAGGCCGAGTGACTATCGATGGGGTGGATGTACGCGACGTCGATCAAGGTGTTCTGCGCCGGCACATCGGCATTGCGTTGCAAGAAGCTGTGCTGTTTTCCGGCACCATCCGCGACAACATTCGCTATGGCCGGCCCGATGCGACGCATGAGGAAGTCGTCGAGGCAGCCAAAGCAGCACAGGCGCACGACTTCATCATGAGTTTCCCCGCCGGCTACGACACGATTGTCGGCCAGCGCGGCGTGAATTTGTCCGGCGGTCAAAAACAACGCATCGCCATCGCGCGCGCGCTGTTGGTCAAGCCTGCCGTGCTGATTTTGGATGACAGCACCAGCGCCGTTGATGTCGAGACAGAGATCGAGATTCAGGCAGCTCTGGATGAGATGATGCGCACCCGCGCCCATCAGTCTCGCCAGTCGCGTCTCGGCACCTGTTTTGTGATCGCCCAGCGCATCAGCACCGTTTTGAACGCAGACAAGATTGTGGTGCTGGATGATGGACGGATTGTGGCCGAAGGAACACACAGTGAATTGCTCGCCCACAGCTCAATTTATCGAGACATTTACGATTCGCAGCTCGGCGATGGGAGAGTGAATTGATGTCCAGATTTGCCCATTCATCTGCGCCGCCGCTGCGTGGGCCTGGGGGGCCTGGTTTGGGCCGGCCTTTCGGTCCAGGTCCACACGGCGCATTCGCACTAGAACAGGCTGATGACACCCGTGCAACGGTTGTGCGACTGTGGTCGTATATGCGCCGGCACAGTTTCATGTTGCTTGGCGTGGTCATCTTGGTCGCTCTGAATACCGGCCTCGGCGTGCTCGGACCGTACTTCATGGGCCAGGCGATCGACGTGTATATCACCGGCGGTGATCTGCCCGGATTGGCGCGCTGGTTGGCGCTGATGGCCGGCGTATTGGTCCTCAACGCGGTCGGTCAGTGGCTGCAAGAGTACACCGTAGTGGGCGTGTCGCAGCAGGTCGTGCGCGACCTGCGCGCCGATCTGTTTGCCAGGCTCCAGACGCTTTCGCTGCGCTTCTTCGACCAGCGGCCGCACGGTGAGTTGATGAGCCGGTTGACAAATGATGTGGACACCATCAACATGGTGCTCTCTTCCAGCATCACCAATCTGATCGGCAGCGCCCTCAGTTTAGTGTTGGTTACGGTGATGATGCTGCTGGTTAACGTCAACCTGGCTCTGGTTGCCCTGGTGATTTTGCCGATGACTGCTGCGGCAGCGCGTTGGCTGGCCATGCGCACCCGCCAGGGCTTTCGTTTGCAGCAAGAACAGCTTGGCGCGCTCAATGGCTTGATCGAGGAAACAATTGCCGGCCAGCGTGTGGTCAAGGCATATGGCCGCGAAGCCGAAGTGGTTCGCACCTTCGACGAGATCAACGCCAAGTTGCGCCAGGCTGCCACACGAGCGCAGATTTTCGCCGGCCTGGGCGGCCCGATGATGAACTTTGTCAACAACACTGGCCGCATCATCGTCATCGTCGCCGGCGGATGGTTGGCTGTGCAGGGAATTGCCACTATCGGCACGGTCGCTGCCTTCATCAACTACACCGAGCGCTTCAGTTGGCCCCTCAACCAGTTGGGCCAGTTGTACAACAGCATTCAATCTGCGCTGGCCGGCGCCGAACGTGTGTTCCAAGTGATGGATGAAGCGCCCGACCTACCCGATGCTCCCGATGCGCGTCCTCTGGGCCGTATCCGAGGAGAGGTGATGTTTGATCACGTCAGCTTTGGTTATGAGCCGGGGGTGCCCGTGCTCAAGCGGGTGAGCTTGCGCGCCGAGCCGGGGCAAATGATCGCTCTGGTCGGCCCTACCGGCGCCGGTAAGACTACCATCATCAACTTGCTCACGCGCTTCTACGATGTCGATGAAGGCGCCATCTACATTGATGGTGTGGACATCCGGCGCATTCCCAAAGATGATTTGCGCCGACGGTTGGGCATTGTGCTCCAGGACAACTTTCTCTTTGCCGACACCGTCATGGAGAACATTCGCTATGGCCGGCTGGATGCCACCGATGACGAGGTCAAGGCTGCGGCCCGTTTGGCGAATGCCGAGACTTTCATTCATCGTCTGCCGGATGGCTATCACACTCGCCTGACCGAGCGTGGCGGCAATCTCAGCCAGGGGCAGCGCCAGCTCATCGCAATTGCGCGCGCGATTTTGGCCCAGCCGGACATCTTGATTTTGGATGAAGCAACCAGCAGCGTGGACACCCGCACAGAAAAGCATGTGCAAGAAGCATTGCTGCGCCTGATGCGCGGGCGCACCAGTTTTGTCATTGCCCACCGCCTAAGCACGATTCGCGATGCCGATCAGGTGCTGGTTATTCATGGTGGAGAAGTCATCGAGCGCGGCACCCATCAAGCTTTGCTCGCGCAGCGCGGCTTTTATCATCATCTGTACTACAGCCAGTTCAAAGGGCAAGAGCGTCTCCTGCCCACGTCGGAAAACAAGCAGAAGGAAGTTTTGTGCAGAGAAAGTGTTGGACAGAAGGAGTGCGTAGGATATGGCAGTGAGTGAATTCACCGTTCAGCGCGCCTGGCAGGCCAATCGCGCCTCGCCGGCGCGTTGGGTGCTGTCCCACGTGGGGCGGCACTGGATTTTTCTGGTCGGCATCCTGATCGGCGCGCTGGGCAACGCCGGCGGCGCGCAGCTCGTGCCGCTGTTTATCGGACAAGCCTTCGATGCCATCTCGCATCCCCAGCCCGATTACGGTGTGCTGGCTACAGCGGCCATCCTGATTGTAGCTTCTCAAATCGTGCGCGCCATCCTGCAACTGGGTCGCAATTTCTCTGCCGAGATCATCGGCCAGCGCCTGGAACGTGATCTGCGCGATGAGCTGTATGCCAGCCTGATCGGCAAGAGCATGTCGTTTCACGATCGTCAGAAAGCCGGCGATATCATGGCGCGCTGCACCAACGACGTGCGCGAGATCAATTTGATGATGAACCCCGGCGTTAACCTGGTGATCGGTTCCGGTGCGTTTTTGTTCTTCCCGGCCATCTTTGCCTGGAGTATTCATCCGCAACTCGTCCTGATCCCGCTGGCCTACATCGCGCTCTACGTGCTGGCGGTGTGGCGCTACCTGGCGCAGCTCTTGCCGGCCTCGCGCGCCGTGCGGCACAACTTCGGCCTGATGAACAGCGCGCTGGCCGAGTCCATCGAGGGAATCGAGACGGTCAAGGGTGCTGCTCAGGAAACGCGCGAGATCGGGCGCTTCGATCAGGCTCTGCGTCGCTGGCGCGATGCCTTTGTGCGTCAGGGCGATGTCGAGTCGTTGTACTGGCCGCAGCTCTTGTTGGGTGTGACGATGGCTTTCGGCCTGTTGCACACCCTCGTCTTGTTCAATGCTGGCCAGATCTCTGTTGGCAACGTGATTGCCTACAACGGCATGCTGATGATGTTTGGCTTCCCGACCTTCACGGCGCAATTTTCGTTTGCCCAGGTGGCGTCGGGTATGGCCGGCGCGCGGCGTATGCTCGATCTGATCAATGCCGAGTCCAAGCTCGACGAGAACGTCGGCGGTTACGACGCCCCGATGCGCGGCGAAGTCACGTTTGATCACGTGTGCTTCGATTACAACGAATCGCTCAATCCGTGCGACGATCAAAGCGCTGCTGCCTTGCGCGATGTCTCCTTTCACGTTCTGCCCGGCCAAACGGTGGCGATTGTCGGACAGACCGGCTCCGGCAAGAGCAGCATCATCAAGCTCATCAATCGCATCTACGATGTGAACAGCGGCTGCGTCAAGGTGGACGGCGTGGATGTGCGGGACTGGAATCTGGCCGCCCTGCGCCGGCAGATCTCGATTATTGAACAGGACGTATTTTTGTTCTCGCGCACCATTTCCGAGAACATCGCTTTCGGCGTCCCCGGCGCAACCCAGGAGCAGATCGAAGCCGCAGCCAAAGCCGCCCAAGCACATGAGTTCATCATGGCTTTTCAGGATGGTTACCAGACGGTGGTGGGCGAGCGCGGCGTGACGCTTTCCGGTGGCCAGCGTCAGCGGATCGCTCTGGCGCGCGCCTTTTTGACCAATCCACGCATTCTCGTCCTGGATGACTCGACCAGCGCGATTGACAGCGCGACTGAAGACATGATTCAACGCGCCATATTTCGCGCAGCAGAGGGCCGCACAACGTTTATCATCACTCACCGCTTGTCACAGATTCGCTGGGCCGACATGATCATCGTGATGAAGAAAGGCCGCGCCGTTGCTGTGGGCCGGCACGAAGAGCTGATGCGCCTCTCGCCGGCTTATCGCGCCATCTTTGATTTTTAAGTGTTCTCTTGTGGGCTTTGAATCAATCGCTGGATTGCTGTTGATTGAAAGCCCGTTGTGCAAATCCAAAATCGGAAACTGCCATGATGATGGGACTGGCCTCTGAGGCCTATGATCGAACCTATAGCGACCGACAACTCATTCGCCGCCTGGCGGCCTATTTTCTGGCTCGCCCCAAACACGTAGTGCTGGCGGCGGTCCTCATTCTCGCAATTACGCTCTTCGGCTTGCTCGACCCGTTGATCGTCTCGCGCGGGCTAGATGCCGTGCTGGCCCGGCCTTCGCCCGAACTGACGCTGGCGTTGTTCGCCTACTTGCTGTTCTCCGGCGTGATCACATTTCTGGCCGGACTGGTTCGCCGGCGGGTAATGGCCCGGCTGGTCGGCGATGTCATTTCTCAGATGCGACACGAAGCGTTCAGCGCCTCAATTCGCCATGACTTGTCTTTCTTTGACAAGTTCCAATCTGGCAAGATCATCAGTCGCATCACCAACGACACACAAGAGCTGTCGCAAGTGGTGCTGTTGGTGACCGACCTGATCAGTCAGTTCACTACCCTGATTGCGCTGGTGGTGGTTTTGTTCAGCGCGTCCTGGCAATTGACGCTGGCCTTGCTGATCATGTCGCCGTTTGTGGCCCTGTTTGGCGCGGCTTTTCGCAATCTGGCTCGCCGCGTCACACGCACCGGTTTTCGTGCGATTGCAGAAGTGAACCAAGCGATTCAAGAAGCAGTGGCCGGCATTCGCGTATCTAAGAACTTTCGTCAAGAGGCAGCCATGTATGCCGCCTTCCGCACCGTCAATCAACAGTCATATCGCGTCAATCTGTTGCGTGGCTTTGTGCTGGCAAACGTGTTTCCAACCTTGAACGCGCTGGCCGGCATAGGTACAGCCCTGTTGTTGTATCTCGGCGGCCGCGCTGCCGGCGAGGGCGCCATCAGTGTCGGCGCCTGGTATCTGTTCATCCTCAGCGTCGAGCGCTTCTGGTTTCCGATGACCAACATTGCCTCGTTCTACAGCCAGATTCAAAGCGGTTTGTCGGCCAGCGAGCGCGTGTTTGCGCTGATCGACGCTGAGCATAGCGTCAAGCAGATTGCCACACAGCCGGTGCCGCATCTGCGCGGCGACATTCGCTTCGAACGGGTGTGCTTTCGCTATAACGAGCAACAACAAGTGTTGCAGGACTTCTCGCTCCATATCCGCCCCGGCGAGAGTGTGGCGTTCGTCGGTCACACCGGCGCCGGCAAGAGCAGCATCGCCAAGCTGATTGCGCGCTTCTACGAGTTTCAGGAAGGCTCTATCCTGATCGACGGCCACGATATTCGTTCGTTTGATCTGAACGACTATCGCCGGCAACTGGGGATTGTGTCGCAGACGCCGTTTCTGTTTGCCGGCACAGTAGCCGATAACATTCGCTATGCGCGGCCCGATGCGACCAACGCCGAGATTCTGGCGATTGCCAATCGAGTCGGTGATGGCGAGTGGCTGGAGTCTCTGCCGAACGGCTTGCACAGCGAAGTGGGCGAACGCGGCAATCGCCTGTCCATGGGCCAGCGCCAACTGATCGCTCTGATGCGCGTGCTGTTGCAGGCTCCGCCCATCTTTATCCTGGACGAGGCGACGGCCAGCGTCGATCCGTTTACCGAGTCGCAAATTCAGCGTGCGCTCAGCTTGATTCTAGCCCGAAGCACTTCTATTTTGATCGCGCATCGTTTGTTCACGGTGCGCTCTGTCGATCGCATCATCGCGCTTGATCATGGCCGCATCATCGAAGAAGGCAGCCACCAAGCTCTATTGCAGCGAGGCGGATACTACGCGACGCTCTATCAAACCTATTTCCGTCATCAGTCACCCGATTATCGCGTGGAAGGAGTGGATTACTCAGGGGGGCGGGTTCGTCTCAGACAAGCGTAAGGCTCTCGCCCGGCTTGAGGACATGCGGAGTAGTGGTTGTCTCGGCTTGCACCCGCGCTGCCCACGCGTTGGCGTCCTGGGCTATTAGCCCGAATGTGTTGTAGTGAATCGGAATGACGTGCTTCGGCTGGATCAGCTTCACGGCGCGCAGGGCGTCATCCGGCCCCATGGTGAAATTGTCACCGATAGGCAGCACAGCCACATCCACGCCTTCCTCGCCGATTAAACGCATATCGCCGAATAGGCCGGTGTCGCAGGCCAGGTAGATGTTGTGTCCATCCTTCGTGCTGAGCAGGAAGCCGCACGGGTTGCCGCCATATGACCCGTCGGGCAGCGCCGAGCCGTGCAGGGCGAGTGTCAACTTGAGATACCCAAAAGGATGGCGATAGCCACCGCCAATGTGCTGGGGGTGGGTTTTGACGCCCTGTTTCTCCAGCCATACGCTGATCTCGTAGTTGCTGATGACAGTTGCTCCTGTGCGCTTTGCAATACTCACGGCGTCGCCGACGTGATCGCCATGTCCGTGGCTCACCAAGATAAAGTCTGCTGAAATCGATTTGGCATCTGTGGCGGCGACAGGATTGCCCGACAAGAACGGATCGACCAGGATGCGATATCCATTGGTTTCAATACCGATTGCGGCATGTCCATACCAGGTCAGTCTGGTGCTCATGGGTTCCTCCAAAATGGGTGATCTGATACTAAGCATACCGCAAGACGCTTTCTGGACATCTCCGCTTGCGCGTTCCTTTGTGCCGTGCATAATCGCCCGCAGGTGAGGCGGCGAAGGATTAGTACAAGCGGTTAAGGAGGGTTCTGATGTCAACCACACAAGACGGTCACACGAGTTCGAGCGCTAATGCGTCCGAGTCAGATGCGCCGCGCTCATTAGCTTCCGGTCTGTTACGCAGCCTAGGGGGGGTGATCGATCTGCCGATTCGGTCAGAAGGTGAGCGCGCGCACGCTGCGCCGCCGGCCCTTCCCAAAGTAGTCGATTTGCCCGGCGCATCCCAACTTGCACCCGGTGCGCAACAGCGCCGCAATGATTGTGGCCCGGCTTGCGTGCGCATGGCATTCGATTTTCTCGGCCTGGCGCCGGGCGTGAGCATCGACCAACTCGCAGCCGAGGCCGATCCGCCGGATGACGGCACGACGGCGCAAGATTTGGTGACATTGGCAGCCTCGTATGGAGCAGCGGCAACCGCACTATATTTGCCGGCCGGCCAATTGCCTGACCCGCCGGCCATTCTCTTGGTGCGTTACTCCGGCTTCCGCCGCGAAAGCGTGGAAAACGCAGCCTACTGGGACTTAGCGGCAGCCAATGCGGGGATTTGGCACTGGATGTGGTGGCTGGGCAATGTGCAGATCGATGGGCAATGGATGAGTGTGTGGAACGATCCGCTCTACATCGCCGGCAGCGGCAAGAACGTGTTGCACACGCTCGAAGAATTGACTGCCGCTTTTCAGCCCTACGGCAACGCGCGCATTGCGGTCAAATTTGCCGCCATTCAAAATCCATCTGCTGAAGACGAAGCCACGCTGATTGTGGCGCCCTTCGATAGCGGCGGCGTCAATTTCCGTCGCGCGCCAGGCACTCAAGACCCCACGACCATCATTCGCCTGTTGCCGCAGGGGCATCGCCTCACGGTGCTGGAAAAACCCTCGGTAGCGCGCATTAAGATGTCCGGCGGCCAGTACTGGCTGCGGGTGCGCACCACGCTCGATGGGGTGCAGCGCGATGGGTATGTCGCAGCCTGGTTAGTGCGACCGGTGGAAGACATGCCCCCGCCGACTCCGACACCAACTCCAACACCTATCGTCTCGGTATCGTACACCTGGCAGGATGTGATCAATGCCACGGTCATTGTGGCAACGCCCCTGCGCGCAGATTGGAATGCCTGGCTTCGAGACGCCGGCTTCTGGGCCGTGTTTAACAATGCCCTCCGTGCGTTGCCGTACACAGGCCCGGCAGTCGATCGCTGGCCGATTGCCCGCGAATTGCGCCAACGCATTGCTGAGCTGCTCAAGCTTAGCTCGGCCGAGCTAGTTCAGAAAGTGATCGAAGTCGTGCAACAAGCCGAGCAGGAGCAGCAATTGCCGCGCCCGCAACAGCCTGTGCCCGGTGCGATCGTCGGCATCCACGGCCCACCCGGCGTGGGCTGTCCACCGCGCGCTGACTGGGACCGTTGGATCAAGGTGCTGCACGAGATGGGCATACTGTGGTACAAGCAATGCGACGACGGCGACCTCAATCAGCGCGACATCTTCGAGTGGTGCAAACGCTTGAAGGCCGAAGGCATCGAGCCGATTATCCGCTACTTTAAAGATCGTCAGTTCCCCAATCCGCTGCCGGATGCCCACTTTGAAAAGATGCGCCGCTATGCCGACGCCGGCATGGTGTGGGCCGAGATCGGAAACGAGCCGAATCTCGATCACGAGTGGCAGCAGAGTTGGTGGGGCCGCGTTGATTTCAACAACCCGGAGGTCATTCGCCTATTAGCCGAAGGCTGGGTGCGCGATGCGCAACGTGCTTTGCAGGCCGGCGTGCGTCCGGCTTTCTATGCCATGGGCCCCACCGACTGGCGCGGCGGTGTTCATCCCACACTTTCGTCGGTGTACTTCACCAGCCGGCTGGCGTTGTATCTTGCTGAGCGCCGGCGCGATGAAACGCTCGACATCTTCCGGCGCGGCGCGTGGTTCGCCGTGCACTGCGCCACCTATGAGCAGCCCGATGACTTTGACCCCTTCCGGCCTGACGGCACAATCTGGGATGTCACGCTGCGCGGTTATGAAATCGTGATCAAGTGTTTCCGCGATGCGTTTGGGCCAACGTTGGATGTCGATCATATTCCGATCATGTCCACCGAGGGCGGTGTGTTCACGCCGGAATCGACCTCGATGGCCGGTCATATTCGTCTGAATAGCGAGGCCGAACATGCTGAACGCGTCGTGAGCATGTTCCGTTGGTTAGAGCGTCATTCGCCCTTGCAAGCCATGTGTCCGTGGTGTCTCTCGGCGCATGGCTTTGGCGGCCCATTCGATCCACGTTTTGAGGCAGATGGCTGGTTTGTCCGCACCAACGGTTCGTTGCGCGAGCGACCGGTCGTGCAGGCGATGCGTCAGTTGTTTGCCGAGCGTACCCAGCTTGCTGCGCGACCCAAGGCGTTTGGCTTGACTGTGGAAGAAGCGGTGCCGATCCTGCCAACGGTGCGGCGCGCGCTGTTGGACATTGGCGTTGTTGTTCCATCTGGGACCGGCGAGACAGCCACAGAACAAGCCGGCGCGCAGACCTCTGCCCGCGTCTCGGCCCGCAAAACGCGCGCCAAACCGGCTTCCAAGAAGCCGGCTTCCAAGAAGCCAGTTTCCAAGAAGCCAGCTTCCAAGAGCACACGTAAAACCTCGGCTCCTCAAGCTAAAGCCACTCAAAAGAAAACGCCCAAGCAAAAAGCGCCTCGCCGGCGCAAGAAGGCCAGTAAAGGCCGAAGTTGATTCGGTATGAATGAAGATGAGGCGCTCTTGGGCTGATAAGGGAGTTGGTGAGCCAACCGCGAGCCAACAGAGCACACTCCTTGACATTCCCAAAGTTGTAGATAGCCGGAGCGTGATCGGTTTGACCGCCTTATGCGAGCATGGTATAGTCTGCGCGCGGTTTACAGGTCCGCGCTAGGAAAGGTGGCCGAGTGGTTTAAGGCGGCGGTCTTGAAAACCGCTGTGGGGCTTGTCCTCACCGTGAGTTCGAATCTCACCCTTTCCGTTGGGGAGATGCCGGAGTGGACGAACGGAGCCGCCTGCTAAGCGGTTGTGCGCCTAAAAAGTGCACCCAGGGTTCGAATCCCTGTCTCCCCGCTCCAGCCGGTCGTTAAGCCGGCTGATGAAAGATCGGCTTTCGCTTCAACAAGGCGGCAACATCGGAGTTGCCGCCTCGTTTTTTGTTGCCGAAATGCGGTCTGGCAAATGATGTTGAACTGGGATGAATTTGGAGATCGGCATAGATATGATGAGATTAAAGATTCTCTTCGCTCTGTTCGGCTTACTGCTTGTCTTTGAAAGGTCTGAAGGCGACGTGCGAAAGGCATTTGCCAGGCAGACTTCTCTTGCCTCTTCAGGTCACACTGCCACGGCAATTTCTGCAGGATACGAGCACACGTGCGCTGTGATGGCAAACGGGTCAGTGAAGTGTTGGGGCGCAAATTGGTCTGGTCAGCTTGGCAACGGGACATCGTCCAGCTACCATCCTGTGCCTGTTGATGTGTCCGGTCTAGGTAGCGCTGCCTCAGCAGTTGCAGCCGGCTGGAATCACACCTGTGCCCTAATCACTGGCGGGGGGGCACGGTGCTGGGGCAGCAATGTCTGGGGCCAGCTTGGAAATGGAACCACGACCAATAGCTTCACTCCGGTAAATGTATCCGGTCTGACAAGCGGCGTGATCACTATTGCGGCCGGGACTGGGCACACGTGCGCGATTGTCGGGGGCGGGATGCAGTGTTGGGGAGGCAATGGCTGGGGCCAGCTTGGCGACGGCACAAATAGCGATCGCAGTGTGCCTGGTAGTGTCTCTGCGTTGAGCGGTCCAACTTCAGTCTCTCTAGGCAGTCATAGCTGCGCTCGAACAAGCGCCGATGGGATCAGATGCTGGGGCATCAATACTGTCGGTCAGGTTGGAGACGGCACGCTTGGCGCGCGCAACCTGCCTACCGATGTGGTCGGACTCATCAGTGGGACGATTGGCGTCTCCGCTGGTGGCCAGCATACCTGTGCTGTGACCACGCTGGGTGCTGAAGTGCTGGGGCCGCAACTTTTACGGGCAGCTCGGCACCGGCAATCTAATTGGGTCTGTCGTTCCCACCGATGTGGCCGGCCTGGGCGGCGGCATCGTGGCTGTTGCAGCCGGCGGCGAGCATACGTGTGCGTTGAATCACAGCGGGGGTGTGCAGTGTTGGGGCTTGAACGATCGTGGCCAGCTCGGTGATGGGACAAACACGAATCGTTCTGTTCCGACGAATGTATCTGGGCTGGGTGGGCCGGCAATAGCGATTGCGGCAGGCTACAAACACACATGCGCCTTGCTCACGGATGGCAGAGTGCAGTGCTGGGGTGCAAACAATAGGGGGCAACTGGGAATAGCCAGTCTCACACATCAAGCTAACCCGAGAACAGTCATGTTCTATAGCACTCGTCTGCCGTTCGTGGGCATCAATATGGCCGAATGACAACTCATCGGCACGCTATGGAATCTCCTGAGCAGGTAGGCCTAAAACACACAGCAGCCGCAGATCATCTCTGCGGCTGCTGTGTGTGATGTGCGGTGAAGCCAGAAGGCCTACTGATCTGCCGGTCGGCCCAGCGTGGACAAGTAATCCACAATCTTGTTCAAGTCCGCTGCCGGGATGATGTCGCCGTAGTTGGCCGGCATCACGTTCGCCGGGCACGGGCCTTGCGGACATTGCGGCACGATGTACGCCTGCGGGTTAACGATTGATTCGTAGATGTACTCCTCGGGTGTCGTTGCCTTGCCTTGGCTGGCCTTGTAATCATCGCTCTGAATGCGTTGGAGCGCTTCCTCATAGATGCGGTTCAAGGCCGGCCCAATGGCGCCATTGGCAACGCCGCGAATGGCGTGGCAGGCGTTGCAGCCGTTCTTCAGGAACAAGTTCTTGCCCTCTTCTTGGGCAGCGGTGAGCGGCACAGGAGTGGGCAGCGGCGCAAAGGCTTCACCCGGCTTAGGCGCTTCCACAACATCCACACCGTC
>JANWVJ010000083.1 GCA_025056895.1 Thermoflexales bacterium | reverse complement strand
CGATTGGATTTGGAATCGCGTTGATTGTGTTGGGCGTAGTCGGCTATGTAGGCGGCGGCGCTTCGAGCATCACCGGTTTGATCCCCGCTGTGTTCGGTTTGGCCCTGGTGGGATTGGGGGCGTGGGGCAGCCGAGGGAACGAGAAAGTGCCGATGCACATTGCGACGGTGGTCGGGTTGATCGGATTCCTTGCGCCGCTCAGCAGAATCGTGCCGGCGCTGGGCAGCGGCGCCGAGCTGAGCTTCGCCCTGGCCACTAATATCGTGATGTTTGTAATCTGTGGCGCGTTTGTAGCCCTGTGCATCAAATCTTTTGTCGATGCGCGTCGTGCACGGGCAGCGTCGGCAGGTTGAGCACGATGGCTCAACCTGCTTTAGAAGCACAACACAAATTAGGCCTGGATAGATGATCCTGATCGCGCTCTGCTTTTCCGCCGTGCATACACAAATAAAGCGATCAGAGTAGCCAGATAGGGAGCCATGCCGGTGAATTGAGCCGGCACATTCAATCCTTGCGCAAGTAAGCCCAGTCCATCTGCCAGGCCGAACACCAACGTGATGAGCGCCACGCCCCATGGGTTGCCGTTTACCAAGATGACTGCGGCTAAGGCGATCCAACCTCGCCCGGCCGACATACCCTCTGCGAACAGACGCACGTATCCCAGCGATAGAAAGGCTCCTCCCAGCCCGCATAACACCCCGCAGATCAACAGAGCAGCAATGCGCACGCGCGCCGGCCTGACTCCGCTCGATTCCAGGCTGGCTGCGTTGTAGCCGGCCGCTCGCAGGCGCAAGCCAAACGGTGTGCGGAATATCAGCCACGCGCACACCAGCACAGCCAGCGCCGCTCCATAGACCATTACATTCTGTCCGCTCAGCACCTCGCCGGCCAGAGGAATCTGCGCCAGAAGCGGAATCTCCAGGCGCGGCATCGGCTGAATGGCCGGATCGGTGAACGCGCCGCGCACGCCGAACAGTTGCCGCAACAGATACGTTGTTGCGCCGGCGGCAAACAAATTCAGCGCGATGCCGGTCACAAACTCGTCCGTCTTCAACACAATCGCAAATAGGATGAACAACACCGATAGGGACAGTGCGCCGGCAATGGCGCACAACACGCCGATCACCCAACTTCCGGAGAAGAACGATCCTAGCGCCGCACAGAATGCCCCTGCTAACAACATGCCTTCCATGGCGATGTTGAACACGCCGGCATAGAACGTGAATGCGCCGCCCAACGCCGCCAGCAGCACCGGCGTTGCTCCGGCCAACATCCCGTTGAGCAAACCAATCACGATTCGCATAGCAAGTGATGAGGAGTGATTGACGACTGAAGAGATCAAGTGCGATTCGGTGATGGGCGGCTGAGCCGGCGCAGCGTCAGCCGATCCAACAGCACGCTCAAGTAGCCTCGGCTTGCGACACTGACCAATACGATCACCGCTTGCAGCACCTGGATGAATTCGCTCGGCACGGCGGTGAGTAACTCCATACCCAGCGCGCCGGTTTGCAGAGCAGCGAAGAACAGCCCATACAGCACAGTGGCGCCGAGTGCCGAGTTGGCCACCACTGCAATCATCACGCCGTCCCAAGCGTAGTTCGCGCCGATGCCGCGAATGAAACGGTACGGCCCCGACATCACCAGCAGACCGCCGGCCAGCCCTGCTAGCGCGCCCGATAAGAGCATGACGATGAAAAAGTTGCGATCGACCGGGCAACCGCCCAAGCGCGCAAACAGTGCGTTCTGGCCGGCAATGCGCCATTCGTAGCCGGGTCGCGTGCGATGAAATACATACCAGATCGCCACTGCGACCAGCGCCATAACCAGAATGCTGAGATTGAAAACGCCGATCTCACCGAGCCGGCCGCTTGATGTAATGGCCGGCGAGCGCGGCGATAACGCCCCTGCTTCGGCCAATGGCCCGCCGATGGTGATCAGCCAGGCGGTGAACAGATCGGCAATGCTATTCAGCATCAGGGTGACGATGAATTCGCTCATATTGAAAACGTGACGCAATACGGCTGCCGCGCCGGCCCAGAGTGCGCCGCCGGCTGCTGCGGCGATCATCAGCAATGGGATCATCAGCGGCGCAGGCAAATCAACCGTGATGCCGACCAGTGTCACTGCCAGCGCACCCATCAGGAACTGCCCCGGTTGCCCTAGGTTGATCGGCCCTGAAGCAAATGCCAATGAGGCGGACAAGCCGGTGAGGATGAGCGGCACAGCATTCTTGATCGTAATGGCTGCTTTGTCCACATCACCGATGGACAACGCTACCAGCGCAGCATACACATCCAGCGGCGAGCGTCCTTCTATCAGCAACACCAGCGCGCCGATGCTCAGTGCCAGAGCAATGCCGGCCAGCGCGGCAAGGAGTTTTTGTCCGTTCATGTTCAAGCCGATTGCGCGGTCCGTTGATTACGCCCTTGCAGCATCCAGGCGCCCACCTGTTCTAGGTCGGTCTGTGCAGTAGGCACATCGGCCACAATTGCGCCGCGATACATGACCGCAATCCGGTCGGTCAAGCTAAACAATTCTTCAAGATCAGACGATATGAGCAAAATGGCGCGCCCGGCATCGCGCTGTTGGGCAATCTGTTCGCGCACGTACTCCGTTGAACCGACATCCAGTCCGCGTGTGGGTTGATCGAGCAGGAGGAAGGGGCGCTCTAGAAGTAGCTCACGTCCCAGAATCACTTTCTGTTGATTGCCGCCCGACAAGGCGCGAAAAGGTTGATCGGGTCGGCTCATGGCGACGGTGAACTGTTTGCGCATCTGCTCGGTGAACGCGCCGGCTTGCCGCATGTCCAGGCGCCAGCGTCGGCGCGCAAACATCTCGTTCAGGCGATGGTGGGTCATGATGGCATTCTCGGCAACCGAGGCGCTTACACTGGCTGCCAGTTTGCTGCGATCTTGTGCGACAAAGGCGATGTGCCGACGGCGCTCCAAGATCGATGCGTGTGTCAGGTCGTGTCCGTTGATGAAGATCGAGCCGGCCTCGGCGTGCTCTAGGCCGACCAGTACATTCACCAACTCGTACTGTCCGTTGCCTTCGACGCCTGCGATGCCGACAATCTCACCGGCGCGGACGGTTAGCGACACATCGCGCAAGCGCGACACCCCTTGCTTGTCGCGATAGTACACCCCTTCTACACGCAAGATGATCTCGCCTTTCGGCTGTGCAGCGCGCCGCGCTGTGAACATCAACTCGCGGCCCACCATCATTCGCGCCAGCTCTGACTTGGAAGTCGAGGCAGCAGGTACGGTGTCCACCTTTTTGCCCCGCCGCAGCACAGTGATACGGTCACTCAGTTCCAGCACTTCATCCAAATGATGCGAGATAAAGAGGATGGTTTTGCCGGCTGCTCGCAAGCGGCGCAGCTCGGCGAACAACTGGGGCACTTCCAACGGCGTCAGCACAGCAGTCGGCTCATCCAGGATCAGCACAGAGACATCGCGGTAAAGCAGCTTCAAGATTTCGACCTTTTGCCGCGCCGCGACCGACAGCTCGCCGACCGGCGCATCTGGATCGATGTTGAATCCGAAAGCGTCGATCTTCGCTTGTACAGCTCCTCGCGCCCGCGCAACATCCAGTGTGCCCCAGCGCGTGCGCGGCTCTGCGCCCAGCACCACGTTCTGCCATACCGTGTACTCCGGGATGAGCAAGATTTCCTGATGCACCATGCCGACGCCGGCGGCGATGGCGTCGTTCGCGCTGTGGAAGCGGACAGATTGATTGCCTAGAAGAATCTGACCCCGGTCAGGGCGATACAAGCCGTAGAGCACTTTCATTAACGTGCTTTTGCCTGCGCCGTTTTCCCCAACGACAGCGTGTATTTCTCCCGCCTCGAATGAGACCGACACGCCATCCAGTGCAACCACATTCGGGGGGAATGTCTTTGTGATCTGATGCAGCGTGATGAACTCAGGCACGCGAGGTAAAAATGAAGGCAGATGGGTTGGATTGTTCCCCATCTGCCCAGGTGAAGAGTGATTTTAAGGTTATGGTTGATAGCGTTCGATCTTGAGTGTGCCGTCGATGATTTGTTGACGGATTTGCATGATCTTATCCCGCACATCCTGCGGCAACACCGGCTGTTTGGCCTCTAGCGCGATGTCCACGCCGCCTTCCTTGATTCCGTATTCCAGCACCGCGCCGGGCTTGTATGTGCCGTTGCGAATGCTCTCGTACACGTCTTGAATGGCCTTGCCCACGTTCTTGATATCGCTGGCANTGACGTGGCCGGGTTCCAAGTCGTTCTGGTTGGTGTCTACGCCGATGGCATAGAGGCCGCGCTCCTTAGCTGCCTGCAACACCCCTAGGCCGGAGGCAGCCGCGATTTGGAAAACAACATCTGCTTTCTGGTCGAACAGTTGCAGCGCTGCTTCCTTGCCTTTGGCCGGATCGTCCCACACGCCGCCCAGTGACTTTTCCAACACCTGAATATCGGGGTGAATGGACTGTGCGCCGTTTTTGTAAGCGAAGATAAAACTGGCGATCACCGGATCGATGTCGCCGCCGACTGCCCCGATGATCTTTTCAGGATTAATGCCCGGCAGGCGTGTATCGGTAGTTGCCAGCGCGGCTGCCACGCCGGCCAGATAAGCCCCTTCCTCTTCCACAAAGTCGATTGAGGTGATGGTGTTCTTGTCGTTCTTCAATGTGAAGTCAATGTTGACGAAGATTTTGTTGGGGTATTTGTCGGCAGTTTGCTTGAGCTGATCTTCGAAGCCATAGGAGATGACAAAGATCACGTCGGCGAACTGCACGGCAGCATCTAGACTGGGTTGGTATTTGCCGGCGTCAAACTGGGTTTCGATTGTGCGCGTTTCCACGCTGTACTTCTGTTTGATCGCGTCGATCCCTTGCTGGCCGGAGTCGTAAAAGGCATTATCGCCCAGCGCACCGTTGATCAAGTACACAACCCGATTAGCACTGGGGGCTGATGGTGTACGCGCTGGCGCACATGCCGATAAACTGATAGCCAGTGCCGTGCCGAGCGCGACAACGACAGCAACTTGGCCTGTGAATCGAGCTTGTTTCATGATACAGTTTCCTCCTTCGCGAATGAAACCTGAAAGGTGCTTTGGATGATCGCGAGGATTATATCCATCCCTTTGGTGTCCTGCGCCCGGCTCATTTCTAGGAGGGCTGCGCCGACGAATAAAGCGATGCAAGGCTTATGCAGGCTCACTCAACCTCGATATCATTCACCGCCTGTTTGATCCGAATCGAGTTCATACGTCTTTGCCGTGATATATGACGCCATCCTCTCTTAAACCTGATCGTATCTTGGGACGATGCGGCTTGCGAGTCACGCCGATTGGCCTTGGCGGCGGCTGGTTGGGCTATAAGGCCGGCGGCCACATCGATGAAGAAACGGGCATTGCTACCGTTCTGCGGGCATTGGAACTAGGAATCAATCTGATTGACACCTCCCCCATGTACGGCAGTGAAGCCAGCGAACGCATCATCGGCCTTGCTTTGTGTGAGTGGTTTCGGCGCGGATATGCCCGCGACAGCCTGGTGATCTCGACCAAAACCGGCACGCGGCCTGGAAGCGTCGGCGATTATTCAGCCGACGCCACCTATCGCAGCGTTGAACTGAGCCTGAAAGCGCTCGGCCTGGACACCATCGATATCCTGCATGTCCATGATCCACGCGACCTGGAGCCGGTTTTGCAGCCCGGCGGCGCCCTGAGTGCGCTCATACGCTTGCGTGAGCAAGGTGTGATTCGTGCCATCGGCCTTGGTGTGCGTAACCTGGCGTTTCATCGTCGTTGCATTGAAACGGGCGAGTTCGATGTCTCGTTGACTTACGGAGATTACAACCTGTTGAGCCAAGAAGCAGCCGTTGACCTATTACCGCTGGCACAAGCGCGCGACGTAGGGATTCTGAACGGCATGGCAATCATGTACGGATTGCTGGGCGGCGATGATCCACGCGCAGTCGCGCGCCGCAGCAACCGACATTTTCAGCCCGCGCTGGTTGAGCGCGCACATCATCTTTGGCAATGGGCTCTTGAGCGCGGCGTCAATCTCCTGGCGCTCAATCTTCAGTATTGTGTCCGACGCCCTTGGGTAACCAGCACCCTGGTGGGCGCGGCCTGTCCTGAAGAAGTGGAAGATGATGTGCGCGCCTTCACCCAGCCCATTTCCTCTTCCATATGGACTGCGCTCGGCCGGGATTTTCCAGAGCTGATGTAGGGCTGCCTAACCCAGCCGCCCGTGTACGCGCACAATAGACGCAGCCGGCATCAACACGCGCAGCACATTTCCTCTGCCTGTCGCACGCTCCGGCGCAGATAGCCTCACACGATCAGGCTGATCGAATGTGTTGTGGGCGTGAATGTCGTGGGCAGCCAGACGCACGACTTCCGCTTCTGGCAGCGTTGCGCCGACGATCTCGATTTCCAACTCGACCGGTTGGGTGGGGTGTGTGTTGCAGGCCGTCACGCACACCGTGTCGTCTTTCACAGTGGCCGAGCCTTGAACCACCCGCAAGGCGAAGGTGCTCTTATCCAGATACATGCGCCGGCAAAACTCTTTTGCTGCGCCACCGTCTGAAATAGTTTCCGATTGCGCGATACAACGCACGGCTGTAGCGCCTTTGTGGGGTTGATACAGATCCCAGACGTGATAGGTGGGTGTCTTGATACAACGCTCTTCTTGCACCAACAAGAGCGCCTGCAACACATTGATAAGCTGGGCCATGTTGGCCATGAAGATTTTGTCGGCGTGGTTGTTAAATACATCGAAAGACAACGCTGCCACGCACGCATCGCGGATGGTATTTTGTTGGTACAAGCCGGAGGTCGGCTTATCCGTTTCAACGGGATGCCAAGCGCCCCACTCGTCGATGATGAGGCTGATTGTGCGCTCCGGGTCGTGCTGGTCCATGATCTGGCGGTGGCCGGTGACGATTCCTTCAATAGCAGCGGCTTTTGCCAGCAGTTCCAGCCATTGTGCCTCGGTGTATTGTGTCGCTGTCCCGGCTGATCCACAGTAGTAATGCGCCGCCAGCGACTGCGCTAGGCGCTGCCGGTTCCAAAAGCGATTCTTGAGCGCGTCCATAAATCGGTGCGTCCACTCCCAGCTCGAATCCGACGCCCCACAAGCAATCGCGTGCACTTTGATGTCTGAGTAGTCAAACATGAATGTGCGAAACCGGCTGAATAGGGCAGCGTAATATTCTGGGTCCATCGATCCGCCGCATCCCCAGCTTTCATTGCCAACTGCCCAAAAGCGGACGCCAAAAGGCTGTTCTGCGCCGTTGGCGCGCCGCAGGTCGGCCAGGCTAGAACGACCCGCGAAGTTGCAATATTCCACCCATTCACTTAGCTCTTGGGGTGTTCCAGAGCCGACATTGCCGGTGAAGTACGGTTCTGTGCCGATTGCTCGACAGAACTCGATGAATTCGTGTGTGCCGAAATAATTCGGCTCCGGCGCCATGCCCCACCAATAGTTCAGGCGCAGCGGCCGTTGCGCGCGCGGGCCAACGCCGTCGCGCCAGTGATAGCCATCCGCAAAGCAGCCGCCCGGCCATCGCACCACGGGCAGATGCAACGGCTTGAGCGCCGCAATCACGTCGTTTCGGATGCCGTTGGTATTCGGGATTGCCGAGTCCGGCCCTACCCAAATGCCGGGGTATACCAGTTCTCCGAGGTGCTCCGCAAACTGGCCGTATAGGTACGGGCTAACCGTGGCAATCGGTTCATTTGGCAAAATGGTCAGGCGTTGAATGGAATCCATGTTCTTTCACCTTTGGCCGAGCGTGCTGCGGAGATCGGATCAGACATCTGAGGAAATCGGTAAGCCGGCGCTTGATGTCAAATTTTCCGGCAGCGGCGCCTGTTGTTCGATGAACTCGATGCAGGTGTGCTCCAGATCGGGCACTTGGTTGAGCAGTTGTGTCAAGTCGTTGCTGTGCGCAATGACCTGCTGATCCTTAACCGCGATCCACTCTTCAGCGTATCGCTCGACCAGTTCAGCGTAGTGGTCGGCGATCCATTGTTGCTCCCGTTCAAAGGTGGAGTCGTTTGTGTTTGGGGCGTTGCTCATATTCCTTTTCCTTCCTCTTGATTGTGAATAAAGTTGATCGGGTGTTGGTTTAGGTAGGTTGTTCTGCTGTCTCACTGCCACGCGCACAACTGTTCCACATACGCCGCAGAACCATCGCGCAGCCAGCCGTCTAGTTGCGCTTGGTCTTTGAGTTGCTGGCCGCGCCGGCGCGGTACAACGACGAAGCGACAAGCAATTTCAGGGGCGCCGGTCATGTCTGGCCACAGCTTTTCAAACTGGGCGACGGGCAGCACATCCTCTTGCCCATGCCCCCAACGCTTTTTAACATCCTTAAGAGTGATGTAGGTTGGCATGCGCGCGCCAAACGTGCGCACAGCAGTTGCCACTTTGTGCTCGTTGCCTAAGTCGTTGCGGTTTAATCCGAAAGCACGCAATAACCGGTCGATGTCGATCCATGACGTGTTTGTGTTGTAGTAGGTGAGGGCAAATTCGGCCTCTTCGCGCGGCATAGCCAACCCTTCCACCAAGCGTACTCTGCCGTCCACACGCGCTAGCCCGCCGCCGCGATCCTCGATGCGCCGGGGAATGACCTCGAAGGTCAGGCATCCGCCTAAGCGCATGTGCAAGCCAAACAGGGCTGGATCGACATCTGTGCCAACGGTATCGATATTGTGGACGAGCAAATAGCGCAGGTTGGGGTAGTCGTCGAGTAGGCCGGCCAGTACCCCGTTACGCAGCAGATTCGGCACTTCAAACCAGTGACCGACCGGGTGCAGGCATTGCAGCGGCACATTGTCTGTATAGTCATTGCCTTCGCCGCTGCGCTTGGCCCATTCAATCAATGCATGATGCAGACTATCGCGCACTTTCTGCGCTTGTTCATCCAGCAGTTGTTGTGGCATTTCTTCCCACATGAAGCGTAGGTCGCGGGTCATGGGGATCATGCGCAAGCCGATGGCTCGTCCGGGCGATAGGCGCAGCGGCGCGCGAGACGGGCTTGGTAGGGTGTCTGCTGTGTAGCCATAATTGTCGACGCGCAGCAAATAGTCTCGGATGCGGTCATGGGTCAGGTAGCTGGTGGTGATGACGTGAGGGATGGCTGCGCCGCACAGCCGGCTGATACGCCGACTCTTGGCCAGGTGGGTCTCGATGAACGAACGATGTTTGCCTGCCAGTCGGCAAAACGGATGCAGCGCCTTGACTACCCCAGCGCCTTGGGTCCAGCGCGTGCCGATACCGGCAGCCAAGGTGACGACGGCCAGCTCGCCGTTTGCCAGCGCTTCCAGGCCGGCCTCATAATCTTCGCGCGGCAAGCCAACGGTTGTGTCGATCACATCTTCTGGCTGCACGTCACGGATGTCTGTATTCGGCGGCAGCCGATTTTGCGCTAAACCAAGCCGGCCGCTGCGCATATCGGCGCGAATTTGTTCATGCTGCGCACGATCGAACCCGTTTGCTTCCAGCAAGGCGCTTAAGCGGGCGTGATTGTGCGCGCGATGGGCGTCGTCGGTGTCTGTGGCGTGCGGCATCAACCGGTCGAACAGCACGTGCACCATGTTGCCCAGCTCGGGTTGGGTTCGGCAGGCTGCGGCAAATGTGCTCAACTCGACGCGCCGGCCGGCCGGTAAGGTGCGCACATCGTTCTTCAGCCAATCCGGCGCCAACAACGCGTAGTAGCCGGGCGGCATCAAGCGAGCAGGTGACTGCCCTGTGTCATTGTCGCCTAGCAAATCTGCATGGCTGCCTTGTTCATTGATGGCAAAGTCGTACACCACCGGCTCCATGGCAAACGGTAGCGCGCTTTCCAGTTCGCGTTTGGTTGTTTGCATGATCTCGGCCAGGTGATCTTGGGCAGCAGATTTGCGCTCTGGGGCGAAGATGAAACCCATGCCGCCGCCGGACATCCCGCCCAGCATCCAAAAGCCCCAAAAGTCTTCCCGGAATGCTACGCGCGCGCGCGCAATCACCGTTTCGGTGAATAGGTTGGTTGTCCATGGAATGATCGTTTGGATTGGCCCGAAGAAATTGCGTGTGGTCAGCGCGCCGATTTGCTGCACATCCCCGCTGCGCAAGGCAGCTAGAATCTCATCGAGCAATCGAATGGCTTCTTGGCGGCCTGTCCATTCTGGTTCGCTGCGCAGCAAATACTTTTCTGTCACCATTTCCAGGATCGGCCCGACGTTTTGCGCCATGCCGCCGTGAACCAGCACCAGGCTGTCTTGCAGGTTGCGGCGCGCGGCGGGGGGCGCGTCGTTCACATCCAGGATGCGGTGGGTTGGCAGCAGTCGCCCGCGACTGACGCCGTATTCTGGATCACCCTCTTCGGCCGGCACCCCGCAGATCAACTTCATGCCCGGCCAGATGCCGCCCGAATCTTGCCAGCCGCCGCCTGAACCGCCCAACCATTCGCCGAGGATGGCGCGGGCGGCTACAATCCGGCGCTCCTCTTCCTGCAACGGCCCGGTGAGTGATTTTGCTTGGCCGGTTGCCCGCATGCACACCGAGATCAATGACGCCAACAGATTGGTCGATACGGCCAACCGCGAGCCTTTCGGGATGCCGTTGACGTTGCTAACAATTTCCAAGCCTAAGCCGGGGCCGGCCATGCGGGCCAGCAAGTCGGACAAACTCTGGCCAGAGCCTTCAATGCCGGGCGGTACGATGCCGGCGGCGATCACGGCTGCTTTTAACAATCCTAAATAGTCTTTTGCAAAGTCGAATACATCCGCCAATTTGGTGATCGTCGCCGACGCTCCCAAGTCAACGCTGGTCAAACGCAGCACCGGTTCGTCGATCACGCGCAAATAGGTCTCGATCGGTGGCCGAGGTACAGCATCGCGCCCGCGCACGCCGAGGTCGATTGATACATTCAACACCCGCGCACCTTCTGGAAAGTCCATGCCGAGGAAGAAGATGTCACTCCAGGCGCTGTGCGATAAGTCCATGCGCACGGGTGTGCGCTCACGTAAGATCGGGTAGGGAGGCGACCCGCTTAGCAATTCAGGCCGGATGCGTAGGGGCTGATCGACGGGATGGCCGATGCGAAACATCCACTGGTTGCCGTGCACCGAGCGCACGCTGCGCCGAACCTGGTCGGCCAGTGTTTGAAAGCCGAGACTATGGTAGGCGGCGGCCAACGCGCTAGACATCGCGTCGCTCGGGCCGTTCTCTCTCTGGTTGCGCAGGAAGAGGTCGATGGCTTCTTCGAAGCGTCGTTCGAGCAAGTGCCGGTAGCCGGCAAAGGGAATCAAGCCTTGGGTCGAGACGCCGGCTTTGTTTGGCAAGTGGAAGCGGTAGATGGCATACAGAAAGAACAAAGCCCGCACGCGTTCATACAAGTTGTCGCTGCGCCGACGGAATGCGTCCAGCGCCGCGCACTCGTCGATTAACTCAGACAGAGATGCCCCCTGGCAGACGGTGTCCAGAGATTGATTGCGCACAGTAGGGTGGGTCGAGGTAATGATCTGGATCAGCCGTGACATGGCAAATGCTCCCGCTCTCGTGCTCTCCCACTCTCACCCTCTCTGAGAGAACGTCAACAGTTCCACCATCTGAGCCAGAACGTCGGCGCGATCTCGGCCGTTGAGGGCCAAGGCCAGTTGCGCCATGAGCAAGCCATATTGCACGCCGATGTCGTGGCGTTGGCCGATGATTTCCAACGCCAGGTATCGTTCGCTCCTGGCCAGTCGGTTGAGCGCGTCGGAGAGTTGCAAGTTGCCGGCCATAGTCTCTCTCTGCGCCAGTTCATCTAGGATTTTCATCACTCCAGGCGTTAGGACGTGCATGCCAAAGAAACACAAGTAATGGCCGGCGCGCAAGCCTGGCACGATCAGTCGTTGTTCGGCCTCGGTAGGAGTGGGCTTTTCAAGCACCTCTTGCACGTGATAGAGGCGGGCACGTCCATTCTCCAGTCGGCCGCCGATTGCGCCGAAATAGGGCAACATGGTCTCGCGCGTCGCCTGCACTGCTGACACCGAACATGCCTCGGCGACTGCTACCTCGATCAACTGTTGTGCGCATGTTTTGTCTGCTCGGCTCAAAAACAAGTGGTCGCCCACTAAGTGCAGAAATGGTTCGTGCTGCGTGAAGGGACGCGCACATAGCACGGCATGGCCATACCCCAGCGGCTGGGTTTGCTCGACAAATTGCAATCGATTTGCCAAATCGCCGGCGGCTGCTGCATAGGTGTCTCGATCTCCCGGCGCGATGACCACGCATACTTCCTCAACTCCGGCGCTGAGTGCTTCTTCCAAGATGATGCGTAGCGCAGACTTGGTTTGTCCGTCGCGATCTACCAGTGTTTGTAGAGGTAAGTGACGCTGTCGCCGGCTTGCTGCGGTAATGACTGCCTTTTTGATCTGCATAGGTCTCCCTTCACTTTCCTGCGTCGGTTTCCTGTGTCAGCTACCGTGCGGGCCGGATAGCTTCGCGGCTTTCTGCTTCAGTTGAGTGACGACCAAGTTATAACAAAGGCTGATGATCTCTTCGGCTGTGTGATGAGTTGAGTCGATGATGATGGCGTCTTCGGCAGGTCGCAAAGGCGATTGCGGGCGAGAGGTATCCAGTTGGTCGCGCGCCCGTAGGCCGGCCAGGATGTCCTCGTAGTTTGCCGATTCTCCGCGCGATAGAATTTCCCGCCAGCGCCGGCCCGCTCGCTCTTCAACCGAGGCATCTAGATAAATCTTCACCGTCGCGTCCGGCAGCACTACTGTGCCGATGTCACGCCCCACCATGACGACATTCATCTGGTGTGCGATTTGGCGTTGTTGTCGAACCATCTCGGCGCGCACACTCGGATAGGCCGACACAATCGAGACGCCTGCCTCGACTTCCGGCAAGCGCAAGTCCCAAGTCACATCTTGGCCGTCAAGCAGGACAGTGTATTGTCGCCCATCTGAGACGTGCGGCGGCTGTACATCGATGCAAATGCGTTGCACTAATGCGCCAATCGCTGTTTCATCGTTCAGGGAGATGCCTTGCCGCAGGGCAGCCAGAGTAGCCGCCCGGTACATCACGCCGGTGTCGAGGTAGAGATAGCCCAGCTTTTGCGCTAGCGCTGCGCCTAACGTGCTTTTGCCGGAGGCAGCCGGCCCGTCGATAGCGATAGCAATGCTGTGCTGTGCAGTCATCGAAGATGCATTCAACGCCGTCATGGTGTGTGTTCTATCCAGGCTGATGCGTCATGGGTTCAAGCCGGCTTGTAGGCGCAATTGTCTCACTTCCTCGCGTGTGAGGCGCCGCCACCGGCCTGGCTGCAAATCGCCCAGTGTGATCGGCCCGATGCGCACGCGCATCAAGCGCAGCACCGGATGTCCCAGCGCCTTAGCGACACGTTTGATTTGCCGTTTGCGTCCTTCGCGCAGTGTTACCCGCAGCCAGGTTCCTTCAGGCGAAGAGTGATCGAT